>DFQF01000075.1 GCA_002377645.1 Nitrospinaceae bacterium UBA3496
CGATATTGAAGAGGGTCAAATCACTGCACTTCTTGGACCAAATGGATCTGGTAAAACAAGCATATTCAATATTATATCAGGTTTAGTTAATCTTGATTCTGGAAAAGTATTTTTCAATTCTGATAATATTACAAATAGAAAACCTGAGGATATTTCCAAACTAGGTATTTCAAGATTATTTCAAAAATCAAGATTATTTGAAAATTTAACTGTAGAAGATAATTTATTAATTTCTTTACATAGTACAGATACACAATTCTTCAAGAATTTATTTTTGCCCAACAAAATATTGCTTGAAGAGGAAGAAAAAATTGATAAAATTTTAACATTACTGAAAATAGAAGATTTAAAAGAGAAATTCGCGTCTGATTTGAGTTATGGTCAACAAAGGTTAGTGGAAATCACTAGAACTTTTCTTAATCCGCATAGTCTCGTTCTTCTTGATGAACCCGTAGCAGGTGTAAATCCAAAAGTCAGAAATAGATTTGCAAAATTTCTTCTGGAGATGAAAAATCAAAAAGATACAATTTTGTTAATTGAACATGATATGAAATTTACATTTTCGATTGCGGATAGAGTTATTGTGCTTCATGAAGGTAGAGTTATAGCTGATGGATTGCCTGCAGAGATAAAGGAAAATGAACTTGTTCAAAAAGTGTATTTGGGAGAAAAATTCTTTTCTAGTTCTTCATAAAAAAGGGAGGAAATAAATGGACTATGGAACTTCAGAATCTCATAGTAAAGTTTGGAGTTTTATTGACAAAGAGAAAATGGTTTCCCTAGCTAAGGATCTCGTTAATATTCCAAGTGCTACAGGAGAAGAAGAGGAATGCTCTCTTTATTTAAATGATTATCTTTACAAAATTGGATTTGATCCTTTTTTGCAAGAAGTTGAACCTAGACGTTCAAATTGTATAGCTACACTAAGAGGAAAGGGTAAGGGTGCTTCATTATTATTTAATGGTCATATGGATACTTCTTATTCTGGGAAAGAACAATTTTTGCCTAAAGTAAAGGCATTTCAGCCAAAAGCCTATGAAGAAGATGGCTGGATTTATGGTCTAGGAATTTATAATATGAAGGGAGCCTTGGCATGTTATATCGCTGCTATGGAAGCAGTAAAAAAATCTGAAGTTGAACTACGGGGAGATGTGAAGTTTGCAGCAGTTGTTGGTGAAATTGAGAGAGGACCAGTTGATAAATATCAAGGATCTTCTTTTCGCGGTGGTGGTTTTGGGACAAGTTATTATGTTACTCATGGTGGTATTGCAGATGTTGCTGTAATTGGAGAACCTACGGGATTATCCCTCTTACCCGGACATTTAGGGTATATGTGGTCAAAAATCACTTTGACTGGACCTCCTTCTCACACAAGTTATAGTCATGATTATCCGAATACGATTTCTCAAATGACAAAAATTATTACGGCACTTGAAAGTTGGGGTAAGGATTATCGTGAACGTAGAAAATATAAAGGGTATCCAGCAAATTTAAATCTTTCTGCTATAGAAGGTGGTTGGCCATACAGGTGTAGCAGAACCCCAGTTTTTTGTACTTTATATATAGATACTAGAGTTCCACCTAATGTAAGTATGATGGAAGTGAAATCAGAGATAGCAGAAGTTTTAGAGCAGGTGTCTAAAGATGTTGATGGAATAAATCCTCATCTTGAAACAATTATGACAGTTCCTGGGACAGAGATTGATGTGGAATCTCCAGTTTCCAAAGTAGTCATGAAGTCTCACGAGGATGTTTTTGGAGAGAAGCCTGAAGTAATATCTGAAGCTTACATTTCAGATGCAACATATTTAAACCGTTTTGGCGTCCCTACAGTGAACTATGGACCTGCTGGGAGACTTCGAACAACTTCTGATAGTAGATGGGACCCTAATGCGGGAGAACACGTGAGCATCCAAGATTTGTATGATTGTACTCGAGTATATGTGAGTCTTATTTTGAATGTATGTTCTAAGGAAAGAGAAGATTTTGTGTTGTAGTTTCCGATGTCGAGATCTTGTTGAATCTCGACATCGGATTTTTTTAGTTTGGAATGATCGGTAGTAAAATGTACGAAGGGTGATTCGGACCAGTATGAATCTTTACTTTTTTCCCGAATATCTCGGCCGGTCTATCCACTTTATTGTCATGTTTGAATGGTCCTACTCCAGAGTAAATTCTTCCAGAGACAGGCATTTCTGGTTGCTCAAAACCAGGGTGTACATAGTCTCTTCCTCTTACACTTAAGCCTACTCTGTGTCCTTTTGGAACTACAATAGAAGTTGGCCATATTTCTATATCCAGTTCGTAGATGTCTCCTGGAGTGAGTAACTGTTTTTCATCGTGAGTGTGGTAAGGACGATAGATCTCGCTTTTCTCAGTATCTAATTTTCTGTGAGATGCTCTTAACCAACCCATACCAACTGGAGTGTTAGGATCATTTGAACCTTGAAAAGTAATTTCTTTCATATCCGCTGTAAAGATTCTTAGGATAAGAAAAAGATCTGCATCCTCTGTCTCTGAAGATATAAATAATTTGCTTGCTACGGGTCCTGTAATTTCAGTATCCTCTTGAAGTACATCTGTCATGAACGTCAGGCCATCTCCTAAAGCTTCATATTCTAGCTCAGATTCCTCTTCTGCTTGTCCTACTGAAAGTGTGGTATTTGAACTTTTTAAGTAATATTTAGTCCATTCTGTTCTTTCTAAGGGCCATTCGTTTTCTGATCTAATAATAAATTTTTCGCCAGGATGTCTAATGTGAAGAGAAACCTTTGGTTGCTCATTCCATCCTGTTTTTTCTTCTTTAAGGAAATGTCCAAAGAATTTTTTCTGTAAGTTTACTCCGTAATCGGTATAGAAGTGAGTGAAATGATCTAACCCATGAACTTCAAGCCATTTTTGATCAGATGCAGACTCAAGATATCCTTCAAAGTTGCCTCTAGGATGGAGTCCAACTCCACCCCAATTTCCTGCGGATAAAAGAGGAACATTGATTTTAGAATAATCTGGCATACGTTCTTTCCAATAATCGTCGATCAAAGGGTGATCTAATAAATCTTGACCAAAATTTGTTCGATTACCAGCTAATGTCTCTTCTGGAAGAGTATCAGGACCAGAAACCCATTCACCGTTAATCCTGCTTCTCCAGTCTCGATTTCCTTTTCCATGCTGTCTCAGCATAACCGTGTCTGTATACCAAGTATTTGCGAAGAGACAGAGTATGCCGCCGTGGTGACTTAAATCACGATAAAGATCTGCCGCACCTTCCCAAACGCATATAGCGGCTAGGTGTGATGGTTGTGTAGAAGCCACAAACCATTGATTCATTCCAAAATAACTTATTCCATTTAATCCAACTTTTCCGTTGCTCCAGTCCTGCGTTCCTGCCCACTCTATACAATCATGAAAATCTTTAGTTTCTCTTGGTGACCAAACCTCCATATAGCCTGGTGATCGTCCAGCTCCTCTAGAATCAACTCGAACTATTGCGTATCCATCGGGAACCCATCTTTCTGGGTCCACTAGTTCCCAATTCATATATTTGCAGGAAGAACCAGCTAAAGATTCAGGGAACTTTTCGGTTAAAACTTTCCATTGATTTGGATAGCCATCTTTTAAGTGAAGCCATTTAGCATAGGGGCCATAACTCATTACAACAGGATATTTTCCTTCTCCAACGGGACGATATACATCGCATCGTAAGACAACTCCATCGTCCATTTCGATTGGAACATCCCAATCTATTTGCATTCCGTCTTGAATCTCACTTTTGTAGTTTTCCATAATCTAGCCCCATAAGAAATAAAAATATTTTTTAAATTATCCAGTCATTGATGCGCCGTCTACTGAAACGATTGATCCACTCATGAATTCATTTTCTGGAGAAACTAAAAACACAGCGGTAGCTGCAATATTCACAGGATCGCCGAATCGTCCAAGAGGGATCCCTTTAATTCTTCTGTCAGCATAATCTTTCTCTTCTTGAATCTTTGTTTTTACTCGACCACTTGAAACAAGTCCGGGTGCTAAACAATTCACACGTATTCCTAGAGGTCCTAATTCCATTGCTAAAGATTGTGTTAAAAGTTCAACAGCAGCTTTTGTGCCACAGTATAAGGTTCTTTCTGGTCTTGCTCGATGTCCAGAGATGGAACCCATCATGAGAATATCTCCACTCTTTTGTTGTGACATTGTCTTTACAGCTTCCCTTGAACTAAAATAGAAAGACTTTGTGTTCACTTCAAACATAGTGTGAATTTCTTCATCGGTTACTTCAAGAATAGGCTTGAAATTTCTCGTTCCTGCACAATTAACAAGAATGTCCAAACCTCCAAGAAATTTTACACCGTCCTTGACTGCAATACCGCCCTGTTCCGACTTAGAGAAATCATAACCTTTCCCGTCTGAACGAACTCCTGATGCAGTGCATCGATTTATTGTTTCATTTAATGCTTCTTGATTTCCTCCTCCAACTGCCCAAACATCAGCACCTTCGGCTGCAAATCGAGCAGCGATCTCTGCCCCCATACCAGAAGATGACCCAGTTACAATTGCTTTTTTACTTTCTAATTTTTTTTCGGTCATATGCACTCCATTGAACCTTGATATGTGTTGTCAGTTTTGTGATGAATATATATTTTGAGAACAAAAAACATATCTAATTAACGAATGTTTTGCTAGTTGTCATAAAAAATAAAATGTATCGTTGTTTTCAAAAATTGAAGATATTACAATCAGGTCATATTTTCAATACAATTAATTGCATGCATTTTTTTAAAAAAAGAACGTTCCTAAAAAAAGTGTCAGGATAAGGTGTCGTGCGGTCAGATTTTATCAAGTCAATGAAAAACTTAAAACACGAAAAAATCAGGACCCTGATTTTTGTTTCCGCTGCAGTAATTCTTGGTTTCTTTGTTCTGTACCCACTAGGGATACTCTTTAAGAGAAGTTTATATGATTACACTGCTAATGCATGGACTTTACAGAATTATTTTACATTTTATACTGATCCGGAATTATATTCTGCATTTTGGAACACCTTAAAACTTGCCTTTGCAACTTCTATTTTCTCACTTCTTGTTGCTTTGCCAATGGCTTGGGGCGTTTCTAGAACGGATATGCCGTTTAGGCAAACATGTCGTTCTATGGTTGTTCTCACATTTGCCACTCCCAGTTTTTTAGGTGCAATAGGTTGGATAGTCTTGTTAGGTCCACGTGCTGGAATTGTGAACCAAATCACAATGGGATTATTTGGTCTTGAAGAACCTTTGTTTAATATTTTCAGTTTTGGAGGTATGGCTTTTGTGATGGGCTTGTTTGTATATCCTTTCATGTTTTTTTCTGTTGTTTCAGCTTTAGATAATATGGATCCTAATTACGAACAATCTGCAAAAATTTTAGGTTCGAGCACTTTAAGAGTTATACTTACAGTTACTCTTCCTATTGTAACTCCAGCTATCTTGTCTGGTTTGATTCTGGTTATCTTAGAAAGCTTTGTCGTGTTTGGAGCTCCGGCAATAGTTGGGAATCCTGCTTATATACATACTCTTTCTACTCAGGTATACAATCTATTTTCTGACGATCCTCCACAATTTCATATGGCTGCAACCGCTGCAACACCGATAGTAATTGTCACTGCTATATTATTAATTTTTCAACGTTCATATTTAGGAAAAAGACAGTTTATTACTGTTACTGGAAAATCCCCGCAGCCAGAATTAATTGAAATAGGGAAATGGAAATATGTTTTATCTGCTTTTTCTTTAATTGTGGTTTTTGTAAGTATCGGAATGCCTACTCTAGCTCTATTTCAGGCATCTATCGTAAAAGTATGGGGCAATTTTCCTACTTTTGACAATCTTACGTTAGATAATTATCTTGATCTATTCACATCTAACAGAGACATTGTAGTTAGAGCTTTCTTGAACAGTTTTATATTAGCCATTGGCGCTGCATTTGTATGTATTGCATTTACTTTCGTTATGGCTTGGATAATTGAGAGAACTACAGTTCCTGGAAGAGAGTTTCTTTCTTTGCTCTCTATGATCGGAATGTCTTTCCCGGGTGTTGCTCTAGGAGTAGCGTTAGTTATTGCTTTTGCGGGCAAGCCTTTTTTCCTATACGGAACATTATGGTTGTTCCTAGTTGGATATTTCGTGAAAGGTACACCAATTGCTTTTATGTTTGCCAGATCTTCTCTAAAGCAGATTCATGAAGAGTTAGAGCATTCTTCGCGTGTTTTAGGTGCTGGTTGGTTGAAGACAATGAAAGATATTACATTGCCGCTTATGAAGAAGGGTCTTTTTTCTGTAGGGACTATCATTTTCTGTATGAAATTTCGTGATATGGCAACTTCAATAATGCTCTATACTGGCGGTTTGGAAGTTATTTCAATTTTGATCTTCGAGTTTGTAGAAGAGGCTGAAATGGGAACATTAGGCGCTCTTACTTTTATAGTGATGTGTATTAATTTGACTCTTGTTGCTCTTTCCAAAAAATTAGTTGGAAAGGGTGCATTCGAAATGTGAGGTGACAATTGCCTGATCTATTTATTGACAACGTGACTAAGGAATTTGAAGAGACAGTAGCATTAAATAATTTCTCTCTAAAAATCAAAAATGGAGAGGCTGTAGTTCTTTTAGGTCCTAGTGGATGTGGAAAAACTACTTTACTTAAGACTATTGCAGGATTTTTAAAGCCTGATCAGGGGCAGATTCGTTTGGGAGACAAGATTGTTTCTGATAATCACGAAATTCTTCCTCCAGACAAACGAGAAATGTCTATGGTTTTCCAGTCTTATGCTATTTGGCCACATAAGACAGTTTTTCAGAATGTGGCATATGGATTGGAAGTTCGAAAAGTGCCAAAAAGTGAGTTGTCGGAGAGGGTGCATAACGCACTTTCAATGGTGCAACTTGATGGCTTGGAACATAGATATTCGACTGAACTGTCGGGTGGACAGCAGCAGCGTGTGGCACTAGCAAGAGCTTTTGTTGTTGATCCATCCCTTCTTCTTTTAGATGAACCTCTCTCTAATTTGGATGCAAATTTGAGAGTAGAGATGAGAGAAGAACTGTCAGATCTCCATAACAGGATAGGGATTACTTTTATATATGTAACTCACGATCAAGAAGAAGCTATGGTTTTAGGAGATAGAATAGTACTCATGGATCATGGATTAAAAGTACAGGAAGGAACCCCTGAAGATCTTTATGAAAGACCTATTAATACATTTGCTGCAAGTTTTATTGGTACTTCTAATATTTTCTCTGGAGATGTGATTGAAGAATCTACTGATAATTCTGTTGTTATGAAAACAGATCTTGGCCCTATTACTGTTCAACAACAATTAGTAAATATTAAAGGTAAAGAAGGTACTTTTTGTATTCGTCCTGAATGGGTGAAATTTCACAATAATATATCAACAGGAGCAGTGAACTCTTTTAATGTGAAAGTTTTGAAAAAACAATACTATGGAAAATATAGTCGTTATACGGTTGGCATAAATGATAAAGAAATCTCTGTTGAAACTACTTTTGATAGTGCGGTTTCAATCGGCGATGAAATTTCTATGGAATTTCCACCACAATATTGTGTTTGTTTGAGACAATAAATTTTGTTTTCTTTTAAACTAAGGGGGTATAAGAATGTTTAAAAAAGTGTCTTTAGCAGCATTTGCATTACTTTTTTCAATCAGTTGTTTTGGATTGAATCAAGTTAATGCCGCATCTGAAAAATTGATTCAAGACGCAAAGAAAGAAGGTAAGGTTGTTTTATATCATAGCCTTAGCCGTAGAGTGTTAAAAAAATTGGTTAAAGGTTTTGAGAAGAAATATGGTATTAAAGTTAAGTGGACTAGAAAAGGAACTGGTGGAATTATAAGAATGGTAACCGCCGAAAAAATGGCTGGTGCTCTTAAATGTGACATAGTTTCTACTGGTGATCCTACAGTTTTTATAAGATGGCAGAAAGAAGGTTTGTTGAAGAAGTATGTTACTGGAAATACTTCCTCTTTTCATAAAGGATTGGCAAATCCAGAAGGTTGGATAACTCCATCTAGAACAACAATTGGTTCGATGGGATACAATACAAAGAATGTTAAAGATTCTGAAGCACCAAAAAGTTGGAAAGATGTCTTAGACCCAAAATGGAAAGGTCGTCTGGCTATCGTTGATCCTAGGAAAAGTGGTCCAGCAAGGTGGTGGATGGCTGGAATGGTGAAACGTTTTGGTTGGGAATATTTTCAAGAACTAGCAAAAAATAAACCTCTTTTATTGAAAGCTACTTCTACTGCAGCACTTGCTTTAATCAATGGTGAAGCAGACGTTCTAGTCATAGCAAATGAACACGATCTTGTAAGAAGAAAAGCAAAAGGACAATCTGTATCTCCTGTCTATCCAAAAGAGGGTATCTCGAAAAAGACTAGTCCTGTAGCAATTTGTGCAAATCCACCAAATCCTAATGCTGCAAAATTATGGATAGATTGGGAAAGTTCTGCAAAAGTGCAAGCGCTTATGACAAAAGATGGTGGATATCCTCCAACGAGAACAGATGTTAAGTCATACCACCCTAGAGATCCAAAGCTTACTGCTCCAGAAAATCTTCTTGGATTTAGTCAGAAGAATTTCATTAAAAACAAAAGAAAAATGCTTAAGAAATTTGGAAAGATTATGAAAGGTATGAAAGTTCGTATTTACAAGAAGAAGAAAAAGAAGAAAAAGAAGTAGTAATGTGAAGTTTTAATTTTATAAAATTAATTTGTTCGTGGTGTTAACCTGGGCAGTTTTGTACTGCCCAGGTTAACTTTTCAATATTATTCCATCTGTATTCGAGATGGAATTTTTTCAAATCAAATTTTGTTCTGAAAATTGAATTGTTTTGTTCTTCTTGCAAAGGAGTATTTCGATGAACAAAGAAACATTAGAAGAAAAAGTCCAAAGGGCTAAAGAAAAGATTCTCCCTGTTTGGGATGAGGCAACCCCAGACAAAAGTCTCGTAAATTTTGCTATTGAATGGGACTATGAATATGAAGAGTTGTATAGATCCTCAGGATGGGGGTTTTTTTCTGCAGATAAGCCTAGACATTTGGATCATAAGACCAGAGAAATGATTGTATGTGCACTCCTAGCATTTAGAGATAGACCTGGGGCATATCAGCATGCAAAAAATGCCTTGAGGCAGGGCGCTACAATTAATGAACTTATGGAAGTTTTTTCAGTCGCAGTTTTCCCGGGTGGTGGACCAACCAGGGTGGTAGGATTAGAAGGCTTAAGGAAGATAGTTGAAGAGGAAGATGGTCATGCTCCTATAGAAAGAGAGGCTAAAAGTGATTCAGAAATAGAAGAAGACTTTTCAAATGAATCAAGAGAAGAAAAAGTTGAAAGAATTACAAAGAAGATTCATTCAGACATGGGATATGAAGACGAAAATATATCGTTTGGTGTTGAATTGGATCCAGATTTTTTTGAGGTTTATTCGAAGGTCTACTGGGGATTTTTTGAACAAGAAAGATGTCATTTGGATCCAATTGTGAGGGAGATGGTTCTTCTTGTAGTGATGACTTTCAGAGGTCTCAGGGAAGAAGCATACCAGCATGCCAAGAAAGCTTTGAGACTTGGTGCTACTATTCATCAACTTTTGGAATGTCATGAAGTGTGTATTCCCCCTGCTGGTCTAGGTCAATTGCATGAAGGTTTGAGAACATTGAGGATTATTTCCGAGGAAATGAAAAACGAAGACTAAGTTTAATGATTTTAGAATCTTAAGAAAGGAAGATGGAATGAATAGTGAAAGTTATGAAGAAAAGGCATTGAGAGTGGCAGAGATTTTCAGAAAAGAAAGAGATGGAACAACCGGTTTCGATAACTTGCTTTCCTTCGGTGCTTCTTTAGATCCAGATTATTTTGAAGCGTACAGATATAATGGATGGGGATTTTTCACACCTCAAAATAAAAGACATTTAGATCATATGACAAGAGAAATGATTGTATGTGGAGTACTTTCTTTTCGGGATAGACCAGGAGTTTATGTACATGCAAAAAATGCATTGAAAGAGGGGGCTACACTTAATCAACTATTGGAAGTTTTTGAAGTTGCTCTTTTCCCGGGGGGCGGGCCTTCTAGGATGGTAGGACTGGAGACTTTGAAGAGGATAGTAGATGAAGACCCGAGTTTGGTTCGTGAAAAACGCCCTTGGAGATTTGATGCAGAAGAAGTAGCTAGAAATGTTCCAGAAAATGAGACAAAAGAAGAAAAGATTAAAAGAGTTACTGAAACGATAGAGGAGGCAAACGGGTATGTGGATGAAGCAATTGCATTTGGCGTAGAACTCGATCCAGACTATTTTGAGATTTATTCTAGGATGCATTGGAGTTTCTTCGAAGAAAAAGAAGGGTTTTTAACTCCAATACAAAGAGAACTGATAGTTATGGCAGTGTTTGCTTTCAGAGGTTTTAGAGAAGAGTTGTATTTTCATTCGAAGAAAGCGCTTCGTTTAGGAACTTCTATGGAGCAATTGCTTGAATGTTTCCAAGTTTGTGTTCCTCCTGGTGGGATTGCTTTATTGCACGAAGGGCTGAGAACACTTAAGAAGATTCACGATGAGGGTTAATGAAAAAATATTATGGAATATGGACAGCTAGCTGTAATTTTTGGATTAATAACTGCTCTCCTCACAGCATCTTTTCAGATTGTTGTCAGAAAGGGTAAGGACTTTGGTAATGCTCTAACAGGAGTATTGATTGGCCTTATAGTGAATTTCCCAATTATGGTTGGTATTTCTTATGTCACATGGGAGCCTGAATGGTTTAATGCAAAAGCTATAATGATTTTTGCGGCTACTGGCATTTTTGGTCCGGGGTTGGGTAGATTCTTTCTGTTTATGTCTATACATAAGATCGGTGTAGCTATTACATCTCCTCTGCTTTCTTGTACTCCTCTTTTTAGTGCTGCTCTAGCGTTTGGATTATTAGGTGAAAGACCGGATTTTTACATTTGGGTAGCTACATTCTGTGTTTTTTTTGGTTGTCTTGTCATTACATTTAAAAGAGAGGAATTCCCTGGCTGGAAACCTCGCTACTTGTGGCTTCCAATTTTAGCTGTTCTTTCTTTTTCTATAGGAAATGTTTTGCGTAAACATAGTTTAAACGTTTTACCTGCCCCGATTTTTGGAGGGACAATTACTTACATTACAGCAATGTCGAGCCTTATTTTGTTGTCTTTTTTTCTGCCTTCAGATATGAAGCCAAATCTTAAGGCAAAAAAAGGTTGGGTTTTTTGGGGTTTTTGTGGTTTTATAAATATGCTTGCTTTTATATGTAGATGGATAGCTACTAAATATGGAGATCTAACTGTAGTTATTCCTTTATTTGCTTCATCTTCCATCTTTGCACTTTTTCTTAGTAGTTTTCTGCTTCGTGATATAGAGAAAGTTACCAAATGGAGCTATCTTGGAACTATCTTGATAATTTTAGGAGTTGTTTTGATAGGGATTAGTTCTTTTTAGTCTTCTTTTGAAATGAGATAAATAGTTCCTCGAGTTTTTCAATTGTTTGTTTTC
>DFQF01000022.1 GCA_002377645.1 Nitrospinaceae bacterium UBA3496
TTCGTCCTTTTGGCCCGAAACGATACGTCAAACCTGCTTTGAGGGTTTCAGAACTGCCTCCAATAAATTTTATTGTTATATCACATAGTCACTTTGATCATTTAGATCTTCCCACAATCTCAACGATTCTAAATCGGGAAAAAATTACTGCGATCGTACCTCTTGGAATTGGTAAATATTTCAAACCATACGGATATAAGAAGATAATTGAATTGGATTGGGAGAAATCTGTTATGGAAGCCGGGATAAGTTTTACCGCACTTCCTGCTATACACTGGTCTAAAAGATCGATTTTTACTACCAATGATACACTTTGGGCAGGCTGGGCGATTAAGGGTAGGAGTGGGACTCGTGTTTTTTTTGCTGGTGATTCGGAATACAGTTCGATTTACCAAGATATTGCAAAAAGACACGGTGGTTTTGATCTTTCTTTACTGTCTATAGGTGCTTTTTTGCCAAGAGTTGTAATGCACGGTTCACATTGTATCCCGGAAGATTGCATAAAAATAGGAAATGATATGCGAGCAAAGAATCATTTAGGAATGCATTGGGGTACTGCTCCACTTGGAGATGATACTCCGTTAGAAGCAGTTGAACGTTTTCGGAATGGAGCGAAGAAACTTGGGATTCCTAAAGAAAGAATATGGATATTAAAAATAGGGGAGACACGTATTATTCAATGAGTACTGTCTTTACATTGGGCATGAAAACTTTATCTATTTTCAAAAGAACAGTAGTTCTGTATTCGTTTTTTTTTGGAATTTCTCTTTTTATTCTAAATGGGTGTGTGGTTTTAAAAAATATAAATCCAAGCTTGAAGACAGAGACGATTTTATTGAAAAATTTCAATAAAAAAAATGTCAAGACTTTTGCAGTGTCATTGAATTTTCCCATTCAAAAGAAAGGTCCTTTCCCTGTCATTATATCCCAACATGGAAGTAGTAGAGACGGTCTGGTTTTTAAGGGCGGGTTAGGAAGGACAGATGAATTTACTACTCGGTTGATTAAAAAAGGCACGCAAATGGGTTTTGCTGTAGTAGCAATTGATGCTTTTTTTTCTACAAACTTAGAACCGAAAGACAAAGGAAAGTTTCCAAACGCAATAAAATATGCGATTCAACTCAAAGAGTTCCTGTCAAAGCAAAAAAGATTTCAGAAAAAAAATATTTTTTATACCGGATTTAGTTATGGAGCTGGACAGGTTCTCAAATCATTCGATATACGTACAGATTATAAAGGACAATTTTGGAGAGCAATTGCTGCTGTAGAACCAGGTTGTAATATTGTCAGTCAGCCTGTGAGCGTACCGTTTCCTCTCTTAATCATTAAGGGTACAGAGAGTCATTACTATAAAGAACCTTGTGAATTTTATGCTAAATTACTTAGGCAAAAGTATAATCGAGTTTTCTTCCAACTTGTTGAGGGAGGGAATCATTTTTTTAGTAGTAATGGGAAGATTGTAGATGGAATAGCAGTGAATGGATGTAGATATAATCCTGTTATACGTAAGCCTGATGGTACATTTGTTTTTGCTAATGGAAAACGTACTACTAGAAAAATATTTAGGAAGAAATGTATAACTAATGAAGCAGGATCTGGAAAAGATCGTGTCTATCTCGATTATGTTGTTCAAACTGTTTTAAATTTCTTTTCTAAATCAATGCAGCTATCTTTATAGAAGAATTATATAAATAACTTTTCTAAAAAATAATTGGAAGGATACAGAATGGCCGAATACAATTTGTCTGCGAAAACAGTGATTGTGACTGGAGCTGGTCGAGGACTTGGCCGAGCTATGACAGAAGCCCTTACAGAAGCAGGTGCGAATGTAGTTGCAGCAGCACATATAGAAAAGGATTTTCCAGAACTTCAAGAAGCGTGTTCAAGTAATTCTGGCAAACTCGAATGTGTAACTGGAGATATTCGAAAATCAAAAGATTGTGATCTAATTATTTCTAAGACTTTAGATGTATTTGATGAAGTCCACGGTTTGGTGAATAACGCAGGACTGACTTTTACTTATATAACTCCAGATGCATATAGACGGGATGCATTTAAAAAAAGAAAAGAATATCCAAAGTTTTACGAAGCGAGCGATGAAGTTATACAAAATGTGATGGATACAAATTTTGTGGGAGCAGACATGTTATCTAGACGTGTAGCACCTCATATGATTGAAAAAGGATGGGGGCGTATTGTCAACGTTACGACAATGTATCGGACTATGACAAGGCAGGGGGCTTCTCCCTATGGGCCTTCCAAAGCCGCACTTGAATGTGCAACTGAGATTTGGTCAAAGGATTTAGAAGGAACCGGAGTAACTGTGAATGTTCTAAATCCTGGATCTGGTGCAGCTACTCCAGGAATGGCAGAGGAAATGAAGGAGTATAGTAAGAGCTTAGAAAACCCGATTCTCATTGAGCCAGAATTAATGAAAGCCCCAATTGTCTGGCTGATTTCTGATGCAACAAATCAAATTTCTGGTATGCGTTATGATGCAAAGCCTTGGGATCCAAAAAAACCTGCCTCAGAAGAAGCAGAACGAATTGGAGCAAAAGCAGGTGTTTTACTTTACTCTATGCCCGACTACTAATTTCTTAATTCATTGGAACGGTTCTGTATATGAAAAATGGGATTGTAATAGGTGTTTTCCGAAAAGAAGATTACAGTTTTTCTAAAGATGCACAGGAAGAGTTAACTTTAGTACAAGGTAAAGGTGTAGTAGGAGACGCTCATTTCGGGAAATTGGTGAAACACAGATCACGTGTTGCACGAAATCCAAATCAGCCGAACCTGCGGCAGGTTCATTTGCTTCCTGTTGAATTATTGGAGGAATTAGAAAGAAAAGGTTATAGAGTTAACCCTGGGGAATTGGGCGAGAATATTACTACTAAAGGAATTGACCTTATAGAATTGCCGTTAGGGACACTTTTGGAAATTGGAGAGGATGTTTCTTTAGGGGTTACTGGTTTGCGAGATCCATGTTACCAAATTGATAATTTCCAGAAGGGTCTGTTAAGTGAAGTTGTTTTTTCTGATAATGAAGGAAATTTGATTTTGAAAGCAGGAATTATGACTGTAGTTTTAAAAGGTGGACAGATTAAACCAAACGATAAAATAGTCATTAAATTACCTCCAAAACCCTTTAAAAAATTAGAGATAGTTTGACTGTATTGGATGTTGAAAAATGCCAAATAAAACAGTTTCTGGGCTAAGTGTAGGGCAACTTGTTACTTTGGAGATTGGTCCCGTTGCACACGGTGGTCATTTTATAGCCCGATATAATGGGAACGTGATTTTTGTCAGGCACGCAATTACGGGCGAGAAAGCAGTAGTTCGAATCACTTCTGTTACTTCTAAATTAGCTCATGGAGATGCCATAGAAATTCTTTCTGGTTCTCAAGATCGTGTTTTGCCACAATGTGAGTATGCAGGTCCGGATGGTTGTGGTGGATGTGATTTTCAACATATTTCAATGGAAGCGCAAAGGATTTTGAAAAAATTTATAATTCAGGATCAATTTAAAAGAATTGCAAAAATCGATATAGAACCTGAGTTTATTCATGTTGAACCAGAAAATGGATTGCATTGGAGAACTCGATTTGATTTTGCAATATCAAGTAATGGAAAGGCAGGATTGTTTTCATATAAAACAAAAGAAGTTTATGAAATAGATAAATGTATGATTGCTGTTCATAAGATTAATGAATCTGATTTGTTCACACGGTCTTGGAAAGGTTTCGAAAGAGTAGAAGTCTCTGTTTCCAGTTTAGATGAAATACATATAAGAAGAGCGGGTCGAAGTATCTCGGGTCCTAGTCAACTTCACCAAATTGTAGAAGAGGAACAGTATATCATTTCTCCTAATAGTTTTTGGCAAAGTCATCTTAATGCTCCTCAAACTTTAGTCGGATTAGTAATGAAATATATGGATTTAAAACCTGGAGACCGAGTTTGTGATTTGTATGGAGGAGTAGGTCTTTTTACTGCACCAATCTTAAAAAAAGTTGAGGAAATTGGAGAAGTACATCTAGTAGAAAGTGATAGAAGATGCATTCAGGATGCAAAAAAAATATTTAGGAAGAACAGAAATGTAATTATTCATTCGGGAAAAGTTGAAGAAAAATTATCGAACATTAATGATATTGATATAGTTTTACTAGATCCTCCTCGAAACGGTGCAGGCAAGGGAGTTATCAGTAAAATAATTTCAAAACAACCAAGAACAATTATGTATATTTCATGTGATCCTGCATCCTTGGCTAGAGATACGAAGCTTCTAATCGATCATTCATATTCCCTTGACAAGATTATCGGCATCGATTTATTTCCAATGACTCACCATATAGAGTGTGTTTCAAGTTTTCGTAGGAAATAATACATTTTTAGAGTAGTTCTGCCATTTTTTTTACATACAATTGGAGATCTTCTCCTTTTGCATTTGCAATACCACCTCGGGATTGTACTTCTTCATCTTCCAGTTCGATTTGTAAAGAGTCCATAAATCGGTTCATAAGTCCACGAAAACAAGCAACCATTGTAAGTTCAACTATTTCTGCTGAGTCAAAGTGTTTTGAAAGTTCTTCATACGCATCATTGTCATTTTTTGCTGTATTCCAAGTGACCAATTCTGCCCATTTGATTACAGATTTCTCTCGGTCATTAAACAAAGGACTTTCTAAATAATTGTCCCCGCTTAGTGTATCGAGTTGTTCTTCGGTCCAGCCCGCTGTTCGCCCAACTAGGCGATTATGCTTTGTTCAATATTGGCATTCGTTTAATGCAGAAACTTTTATCATCGCTAAAGCGCGAGTTTTGCTATCAAGTTTACATCCCAAACCATTTTTTTGAAGAACAGTTTGTAATGGAAGAAGAAATTTTAATATTTCTGGAGAATGAGCAAATGTTCTCATAGAATTAGCAACTCTTCCGTTAATTTTCTCTGCAGTTTGAAATGCATTTTGAATGTTTGGATTATCTGGGTTGTCTTCAATAAAAGGTAATCTTGCCATGAATGAACTCCTATTTGATTTGTGAAAAAATTAGGGTAGCCTTGATATAAAAATTCATCAAGAGAAATTTTGGTGAAATATTAAAAAAATACTTGGGCAGCAAAAGATTCCTAGAAATAAAAAAGTGAATTTTAGAGTCATGTCTAAAGAAAAACTAAATATAAAGGGGATGTGGATGGATTGTCGAATGGATGGTCGTAACGCTTTGATAACGGGAAGTAGTCGTGGGCTAGGTAGGGCGATGGCTCTAAATTTTGCAGCTTCAGGTGCGAATATCGTCATATGTGGGAGAAGAAGCGATATCCTTGAAGATACCCGAAAAGATATTGAAACTGTTTCCGATAATAAGGTTGTTGCGATTACTGCCGACGTTAGTACAGCGGATGGGGTGAATTCTTTGATAGAAACTGCCCAAGAAAAATTGGGAGAAATAGATATTTTGGTAAATAATGCAGGGATTTCAAAACATGGTCCTTTCGTAGAAATTACAGATGAAGAATGGTCTCAAGATTTTGAATTGAAGGTGTTTGGCGCTATCCGGACTTGTAGATTAATTTTCCCTGGAATGGTAGAAAGAAAATGGGGAAGGATTATTAATGTACTGAATCTAGGAGCAAAAGCACCACCTGCTTTAGGAGCTCCAACTGCAGTTTCACGAGCGGCAGGGATGGCAATTACGAAGATACTTTCGAAAGAGGGAGCTCCTCATAATGTTCTTGTGAATGCACTTTTGGTTGGTCGGATTGAAAGTGATCAGTGGTTAAGTCGGTGGGAAGCGTCCGATCAGACTGTTTCGTACGATGAGTACTTAAAGGATATGGCGAAACAATTAAACTTACCTATGGGAAGAGTGGGAACAGCGGAAGAATTTGCAAACCTAGCGAGTTTTTTGTGTTCAGATGCAGGGTCCTATATCAGCGGAGTAGCTATCAATGTAGATGGTGGGACTAGTCCTGTTGTATGAAAAAATAGATTCCAAAGATTAATTATGGAAAAGGAGAAATGGAATGTCATTAATTGAACTCATTACACCAGAGAATGCCCAAGGGGAGCAGAAGAAAACTTACGAGATACTTGAACATATTCGTGCAAAACATGTCCATTCTCAGATGGCTAGTATAAATTCTCCGTTTTTGTCTCGAATTATTGCTACATTAGTGTATTCTTTAAGAGAGGGTATGGGGACTATTCTTCCTTCCAAAATCAAACAAATTGCAATAATTAAAACGAGCCAAATTAATACTTGTGATTATTGACTGAGTCATAATACTGCTCTTGGAAAAGCAGCTGGGATAAGCGATGAAGAAGCAAAGGTTGTTTTCTCTGAAGAATATCTTGATTCTACAATTTTGACAGATCGAGAGAAAGCGGCAATACTTTGGGCGGAACATGTTACACGAAATACAGCAAAACTACGGCCAGAAATACAGGAAGAGGTAAAGAAACATTTTTCAGATCAAGAATTATTTGAATTAACTTTTATAATTAGTTATTTCAATTTCCGAAATCGGCTACATGATTCATTGTTATTGCCTATAGATGAAGAAGATGCTTTGCAAGATACAGTCGGGCTATTGAAATTTGATCCTGCGAACATGAAAAACTATCTTCAGGCTATAGTTGATAATTGGCC
>DFQF01000060.1:0-3345 GCA_002377645.1 Nitrospinaceae bacterium UBA3496
ATTCCGGATGAATCGCCAACTGAACTAATAAGAAAATTTAAACCTCTAACAAAATATTTATCGAAAGAAATAGGATTGGACGTGAAGTTCACCCCTTTAACAAACTATGCTGCAACCGTCGAAGCACTATCGGCAGGAAAAGTAGATCTAGTTTGGTATGGTGGATTCACACATGTTCAAGCGAGGATAAGAACACAAGGAAAAGCTATTCCGTTAGTTATGCGAAAACGTGACCTCGAATTTAGAAGCAAATTTATTAAAAATATCAATTCAAAAATTCAAGGATTGAGAGATTTAAAACAAAAAACATTTGCTTTTGGAAGCGTAAGTAGTACTTCAGGTCACCTTATGCCAAGATTCTTTTTAAAAAAAGTAGGTCTAAAACCAGAAATTGATTTTTATAAATTTAGTTTTAGTGGAGCACATGATGCTACCGCTAAATGGGTTGAAGCAGGCAAAGTTGACGCTGGTGCTTTGAACGAGGCTGTATGGGAAAAACTTGTGAAATCACGAAAAGTTGATCTGAAAAAAGTAAAAGTTTTTTATACTACTCCCCCATATGTTGATTATAACTGGACAGTTAGAAAAGGATTGGGAAGAGATATCTTAAGTAAAATCACTTCTGCCTTTCTAAAACTTAACCGTAATAATCCAGAACATAATGAAATTCTTAAACTACAAAGAGCAGAAAAATATATTATAGCATTTGTAAGTGACTTTGATGCTATTCGCACTGCAGCAAAAGAAGCCGGTCTTCTAAAATAATTATGTTTATTCTTAAGGATATCTCATGAATCCGGCTTTTGAATTAAAAAATGTTTCCAAGAAATTTAAACGCTCAAATGGAGGTTGGAGTAACGCCCTTTCGGGCGTAAGTTTCAAAATTCAATCTGGCGAATTTCTTGCCATTATAGGACCAAGCGGCGCTGGGAAAACAACATTAATGCGACTACTAAATTTAACTCTTCGACCAAGCGAAGGAGAAATACTCTTAGAGGGTCAAAACCCATTAAATTTAAATGCCTCTTCTCTACGTAAACTAAGAACAAAAACTGGAAGTATATATCAACAATTTGATATTGTTCCTTCAATACGGGTCATACACAATATTCTTTCAGGTAAACTTCCATCCTGGTCTTTTTTAAAATCCTTTCTTTCCCTCATTTATCCAATCGATATTACATCAGTTGCAAGGGTTGCAGAAAAAGTAGGTATTTTAGAGTGTCTATGGGAAAAAACATCTAAACTAAGTGGGGGAGAACAACAAAGAGTTGCTATTGCAAGAACACTTATACAGAATCCGAGTCATATTTTGGCAGACGAACCAGTAGCAAGCGTAGACCCTTCACGCGCAGATTCTATCCTTATTCTATTGAAAAAATTGAGCGAAGAAAACAAAACTACTTTGGTTGTAAATATTCACGATATAGCTCTGGCTTTAAAATTTTTTCCAAGAATAATAGGCATTAGAAACGGAAAAATAGAATTCGATCTAAATTCCAAAGAAATCACTAAAGAAATTCTACAGAAACTTTACGAAGGAGATAAAGAATTTCAATACGAATCTTTAAATAAACTTAAAAATATATAGAAAGCATTTCTTGAAAATAAATTCTTTGCCGCAAAGACCCAAATTCTCTGTAAAAAAAATTTTTTGGGTAACCATTGTTACTATTATCATCTTCGCAAGTTTTGTTTTTACGAATTCAAATCCTTTTCTGCTTTTTTCTATAAATTCTCTTAGTTCTATGGGGAAATTCCTTAAAGGCTTCTTATCACCCGAGATCTCTTTTAATTTTGTTCTTTCAACAATCAAGCCTATCCTGCTAACAATTCAACTTGCCACAGCAGGAGTAATAATCGCTGTAATTATAGGATTTCCTATGGCTTTTTTTGCATCGAGTAATTTCTTTCTCCCTGGACCACTAACTGAGGGCGATCCAAAACTAAAGTATTGGATTAAAACCATTCATTACTTCCCCTACATTGTATCAAGAGCAATATTAAATCTTATGCGATCGATTCCTGAACTTATATGGGCTTTATTATTCGTTCGGATACTCGGTCTAGGACCGGAAGCAGGAATTATGGCAATAGGTATAGCTTATGCGGGAATTATAGGAAAAGTTTTTTCAGAAATTCTAGAAAACACAGAATCAAACGGAATTCAGGCTCTAAGATCATTCGGAGCATCTAGACCAAAAATTATTTTATTTTCAATCCTTCCATCTGCAACAAAAAATTTAATTTCTTATATTTTGTATCGATGGGAATGTGCTATGCGTGCAGCTGCTATTCTAGGATTTGTAGGTGCGGGTGGTATAGGCCAAGAAATCGAGATTTCTATGAGGATGTTTGACTATAGCAAATCTGCAACATTGATTATCGAACTTTTTCTTCTAGTTTCATTAACAGATCTGATAAGTGGTTATATTCGGAGAAAAATTTCATGAATCCTAAAATCATCCCACCCAGACCATCTCCCATACAAAAGAATTTTTCGCTTATTCTAATATCTGTTTTTGTTTTCTGGAGTTTTTCAATTGGGGATGGATCTTTTTTAGACCTTTTTTATGCAAAAAATCTAGACCAGATAAAAACTTACATTTCAAAGTTTTGGCCAATTGATTTACAAAGATCTTTTTTGTCCTTGACCGTTTTTGCCGCTCTTGAAACTCTCGCAATATCGATTGCTGGAACAGTTATATCCATATTTATTGCAATTTTCACTCTTTATACTTCTACTTCAACAAAAGTTTTAAATACTGGAGGAGAATGGGAAACGTCCTACCACAAAGACAATTTATTGCAGGCGTCTGCTCTATTCATGACAAAAGCAATCTTGAATTTTTTTAGAACAATTCCTGAAATTATTTGGGCGGTTATTTTTGTTTTTGCAACTGGACTAGGTCCATTTGCAGGAGTGCTAGCGATAGGAGTCCATAATGCTGGAGTTTTAGGGAAGTTATTTTCTGAAACTATAGAAAACGTAAAATTACAACCTATAGAATCTATTAGGGCTTCAGGTTCAAAGAAAAGTTTAGCTTTTTTATATGCCGCATTACCTCAAGCATTTCCTCAATTAATTGCATATTGTTTATATCGCTGGGAAGTTAATATAAGGACCGCTGCGATACTCGGTTTAGTAGGAGCAGGCGGATTGGGACAACAAGTCCATATCGCTATCTCTCTTTTTCTAGAATCTAGAGTTGCCACCCTTACTCTTGCTATTTTCTTCCTAGTTAACTGTGTTGATTTTCTAAGTAGTTGGATACGAAAAAAATTAGATGTCAATTTATAAAATATCTATTAATTATGGCTAAATGTAAGAAACTTATATATACT
>DFQF01000060.1:3733-4404 GCA_002377645.1 Nitrospinaceae bacterium UBA3496
GTTAACAAGTTGCAGATCTCTTGTTTTATTCCTTCTTATTCATACCTGTTTCATTTTCACTACTACCTCTACCGCTAAAAGTGAAAACACATCTTCAAGAAAATTAGTAGAAACTATTAAAACTATCCCAGCAAGTGTGCTTGACGGAAGCAAGTGGAAATTTCTAGTCGATTGCGATTTTGGAGAAATGTCTTATAGCGGCACATTCCAATATATAGCGAAAGATCAAATTAGTTGGTCCCTTTTTTTTCAACATCCTATTGAAGAATCTAGGAATAGAAAACTCAAATGGAAAGGCAAATATATTGAAAAAGATCAAAAGCTTTTTTTCAATCGAGGAGGACCTCAACCAGGGAAAATAGTTTTTCAATTTATAAACAAGAAAGATGCTACTTATGCAAAGGGATTTTTCCTGAACCACAGCAAATGTAATATTGACGATACAAATGTCAGTCAAATCAGCGAAAAACCAGAGAATTTTTTGAAAATCGCTCAATCAAATCAAACAAAACTCCTATACGCAAAAATTATCAAAGAAAAAGAAAACCTGAAAAAACTTAGAGCATCACTCACTAAAAAAGAACAAAACTTAAAAAATCAATTCAGCAAACTATCAAAAAAAGAGAGTGAACTCACTAAAAAAGAACAAAACTTAAAAAATCAACTCAGCA
>DFQF01000071.1:0-2010 GCA_002377645.1 Nitrospinaceae bacterium UBA3496
GCTGTAGCTAACACTCCTGGAGTTTTGACAGAAACTACTGCATCTTTTGCGTTTACTCTTATGCAGTCTGCTGCAAGAAGAATTGCTGAAGGGGATAGATTTGTTAGAAATGGTAAATGGGCTCATTTTGAACCTCTTGATTTATTAGGATATGATCTCTCTTCATCGGTCTTAGGAATTATAGGATTTGGAAGAATTGGATCTTATCTTGGAAAAATAGCTTCAGATAACGGAATGAAAGTTCTTTACTACAATAGATCTACACCACAAGAAACCTATGGAGCGGAAAGAATGGACTCAATTGAGGATCTTTTAGAAAGATCTGATGTTGTCTCATTGCATTGTCCATACACTCCGGAAACTAAGAATTTAATATCAAAAAATCAGCTCAAAATTATGAAAAAGACATCTACCTTAATAAATACTGCCAGAGGTCCAATTGTAAATTTAGATGATGTTTATCATTCTTTATCTACAGGAGAAATAGCTTATGCAGCTTTAGATGTTACAGATCCGGAGCCTATAAATATGGATCATCCAATTTTGAAACTGGAGAATCTTACTATATTGCCACATATAGCATCAGCGACTGTTGAAACTAGAAAAAAAATGTCACAAATGACAGTTGATAATATTATTGAAGGTTTGCAAAATAAACTACCAACATATTGCGTTAACTCTGAAAACATTAATTGGTAGCCAGTTTTTTTATGTACAATCATAATAAAGCAATATTTTGCGCCTGTAGCTCAGTTGGATAGAGTGCAGCCCTGCGAAGGCTGAAGCCGTGAGTTCGAATCTCGCCAGGCGCGCCATTTTGGAGGGAAGAATGTCCATAAGTTTCATAGATATAAAAAGCGAAAAATTAATTGATGACGGAAAAGAATTTGGCAATACAGGTCAATATAAAGAAATTATTGGACTTGCAAACTTCAAGCTCAACCCTGAATTAGATCTTAATAAAAAAATTACTGACATAGATAATCTACCTAGAAATTCAGAAGGATTAGTTGAATTTTCAGCAGATATTCATATGATGCTTCCTGTTGATATGAATAAATCAAATAAAAAAATTATTTATGATGTAAATAACAGAGGAAATAAGGTCATGTTATCTCAATTTAACTCTGCATCAAGAGGAGTTATGGTTGCAGGAATTGCTCCTGAAGATGATATTGGGAATGGTTTCCTGATGGAACAAGGTTATACTCTTGTTTGGCTTGGGTGGTCTAATGATGCTCCTCCAATTGACGGAAAATTAAGATTATATTCTCCTGATTTAAATCAAAATGGACATCCAATAATTGGTAAAATATATTCACAGTTCCAACCTCTCAAAGACGTAAAACAAATCATGCTAAGTGATAGGATGCATGTTCCTTTCCCTGCATATGATACAAACGATCAAGAAGCTGTTTTGAGTTACAAAAAATATCCTGATAATGATCCTGTAGTAATTCCTAGAAAAAATTGGAGATTTGCTTGGAATGATGGAAATGAAATTTTAGATAATCCAAATTTTATATATATGGAAGAAGGTTTTAAGGCTGGAATTATGTATCAAATTTCATATAAAGCATATGGAGCTAAGGCTACAGGTTTAGGTTTAGCAGCTACAAGAGATCTAATTTCTTATCTAAAATATTCTGATAGTGATAATAATCCAACAAATTCTCAAATAGAGCATGCGTATGCTTTTGGAGTATCTCAGTCTGGAAGATTTTTAAGACAATTTATATATTTAGATTTTAATTATGATGAACTTGATAGAGAAGTTTTTGACGGTATTATTCCTCATGTTGCTGGTGGTATGAGAGGTGAATTTAATCAAAGATTTGGACAAGCATCTAAGGATTTACCATCTGTAATAGCTCAATTATATCCTTCAGCGTCTTTGCCAACTGATGATATTGAAAAATCTGACAAAGATGGATTGATGGAAAACTTTAGGAAAAGAAAGTCTAATGCAAAAGTTTTTTTTGTTAATACTGGTGCAGAATACTGGAGAGG
>DFQF01000071.1:2415-3004 GCA_002377645.1 Nitrospinaceae bacterium UBA3496
TGTATGCATGGTCCAGGAATTTGGCCTCCAACTGATACCCAAGAAGCAGATGGCATGAGAGGGCAGAATTATCTTAACTCTATAGACTATACTCCTTTGATGAGAGCCCTTCTTGTTAATTTGGACAATTGGGTTTCAAACAATACTGAGCCTCCTGAAAGTAATCACCCTAAAGTTTCAGATAATACTGCTGTTAATCCTAATTCACTGAGAGAAAAATATACTAAAATCCCAATATCATTTCCTGAACATTTTTCATTTCCAAGAAAGATGAACTTTGGAGATGATGAAAGTATTATTAATAATTTACCGCCACAAAATGGAGAATTTTATGGATCTTTAGTCTCTGATGTAGATGATGATGGGAATGAAATTGCAGGCATCAAGCATCCTGATGTTGCTGTACCTCTTGCCACTTCAACTCCATGGAACTTAAGGCACCCAGATGTTGGAGCTCCTTATCAAATAATTGGATTAACAGGAGGACCCAGAGGAGCAACTGTACCTTTTAAGAAGAAAAAAGATGATGATAATAATGATTCAAGAAAATCTATAGAAGAAAGATATAAATCTAAAGATGAATACTTGG
>DFQF01000071.1:3323-4053 GCA_002377645.1 Nitrospinaceae bacterium UBA3496
TATGATTTCAAATTATTCAAAAGAATTGATAAGTAATAGATTTTTACTTGAATATGATTTGGAAAATATTCTTGAAAGATCAGGAGCAAGATGGGATTATTTTACAAAATAGCTGTTATAAATAATTAGGAGTATATATGTGTGGAATTTTTGGTTGCGTTGGAGAAAGTGACGTTACAAATTTTTTAATAGACGGATTAAAAAGATTAGAGTATAGAGGTTATGATTCAGCAGGACTTTGTATTCAAACTGAAGATAGAAATATAGAAGTAATAAAGTCTTCTGATTCAACTTATCCAGTGGACGTACTTAGAAAATCTTTAGAAAAATCTAAAATAAAATCAAATGTTGGAATTGGACACACAAGGTGGGCTACTCATGGACCCATAAATAATATTAATGCTCATCCCCATTTTTCTTACAGCAATAATATTTCTATAGTACACAATGGAATAGTGGAAAATTATGACTTTCTTAAGAAATTTTTGATAAGAAAAGGTGTAATTATTAATAGTCAAACAGATTCTGAATTAATAGCTCATATGATTGATTTAATGTTGTGTAGTATGGGTAATTTAGAATCAGCAATTTTTTCTGTATCAAATATGATTGAAGGTAATAATACTGTTGCATTAATGTACAAAGAAATTCCTGATTCTATATTTGGATTTTCAACGGATCCTTCAGGTGGATTAGTTGTTGGTGAAAAAGATAATCATAGGTTTTTGAG
>DFQF01000039.1 GCA_002377645.1 Nitrospinaceae bacterium UBA3496
TTCGCAAAAACATGAAAAGTTTCCAATTCTTTTTTCTAAAGGGTCTATTGAATCTGTTGAATTAAAAAATCGTACAATTGTTTCGCCTATGACACGAACAAGTGCTAAAGAGAATGGAATAGTTACGAATCAAATGGCCGAGTATTATTCTGAATTTGCTCGTGGGGGATGGGGATTAATCATAGCGGAGGCAACATATATCGATGAAAAATACAGTCAAGGGTATAATAACCAACCGGGAATTTCCAATGAGGCACAAATGGAAAGTTGGAGGAAAGTGGTGGATTTAGTACATGCTGAAGGAGTCCCGATTTTTTTGCAGATTTTTCATGCGGGTGCTGTTAACCAAGGAAATTCTTGGGTAGATGGTTCTTTAGCGCCGTCTCCTATACAACCTAAAGGTGAACAAATTTCACGATATAATGGCGAAGGTTTTTTCCAAATTCCAAGAGAGATTAGAATTGAAGAAATTGATGAGATAATTGAATCGTATGCTTCTGCCACAAAACGTGCCCATGAGGTTGGTTTTGATGGAGTAGAAGTGCACGGTGCAAACGGATATCTTATGGATCAATTTTTGACTACATATACGAACAAGAGAAATGATGCATATGGAGGTGGAATTGAGAATAGATTTAAGTTCCATATTGATGTGATGAATGCGGTAAGAAAAGCCGTCCCTAACCATTTCCCTGTGGGAGTTCGTATTTCACAAACAAAAGTAAATGATCGTGAATACTCATGGCCAGGTGGTGTTCAAGATGCGGAATTTATTTTTAGTTCTTTGGGGAAAATTGAAAATTTATTTATTGATGTTTGTGCGCATCTAGGATGCGCTCCTGTTTTTGGTTCTGGAAAAAGTCTTGCTGGATTAGCGAAAGAGTTTTCTGGTTCCACAGTTATCGCAAATGGAAAGTTGGATAACCCAGAAGAAGCAGAGAGAGTACTTAATTTAGGAGAAGGAGATTTTGTCGCGATTGCAAAAGGTGCTCTTGCTGATCCAGAATGGCCTCATAAGATTTTTCAAGGACTTTCTCCTATACCTTTTCAACAAGAAATGATAACTCCATTAGCTACAATCGAGAACGTAATTACCTGGAGAAAAGAGAATTGATATGTCTAAGTCCCTTTATCCGAGAAGAAGTAAGATAAATAGTTGCTTCTACTCGAAATCTTTCCTTTGTGTTTTTACTCTGTTTCTATTTTTCATTTCTTTTTTTTCTTCTAAGAGTACTTTCGCAGCGAAAAAAAATTCGGTTATTTTGGCAAGTGGTTCAGGGAATTTTGTTTTTAAAGATAATTCTATAAACAGTGCAGTTCTAAATGATTGGAATGACGGTATAACTATTTGGTACCATAAACCTGAAAATCTTGGCGCGTCAGCACCAATTGTATTTGTGATGCATGGCCAAAGTCGCACCGCAGAAAATTACCGAGATGTATGGCGTCGATTTTCTGAAAGGGGAAATTTTATTTTGATTGTACCAGAAATATCTGATGAACATTTCCCTGGAAGTAGATATAATCTTGGGAACGCATATACCTCAAGTGGAAAAAAAAAGAAAAATCCAAATGGATCTTTTCTATTTTAGAGAGACTTTTCGATCGGCTTAGAAAACAAAATTCTCTGACTACACCAAAGTATGATATTTATGGTCATTCTGCGGGAGGTCAATTTGTTCATCGTATGGTTATGTTTTTACCTGAGGCTCGTTTTAGGCTTGCAGTTGCTGCAAATGCAGGTTGGTACACAGTACCGGATTTATCGGTTGATATGCCTTACGGTATAGGGAATATCAATCTTGGGATTGAACATTTTAGAAAAGTGTTTAGTTCCAGACTTCTGGTTTTATTGGGAGATGATGATGATGATCCATTTCATCGAAGTCTTAGACAGACCGAAGAAGCAATCCTTCAAGGAGAACATCGACTTGCGCGCGGAAAATTTTTTTATCAAACAGCAAAAAATCTTGCTAAGAAATATAATCTGCCTTTTAAATGGGAAAAATCAATAGTTCCAATGGTGGGTCATAGCAATAGTGGAATGGCTGAATTCGTTCATGTCCTACTTGGAAAACCTTTTGAATAGCCTAAAAAACTTTACTGTTAGGAGTACTGGTTCGATTCTCTCTTAGATTCAATTTTACTACTTTTTATTGAAGGATAAGTTAGCGTAAAGTATTTCGGTCTTGTTAACGTATGTTTCTATATCAAATTTTCTTCGCAAACCGTTTTCATTCATATATCTAATTTTTCCAAATATATTTCTCTCTTTCCATGGCCTGTCATGTTTTCCGTAACACCAGGCAACCCCACTATAACTGTTTGGGTCTCTTCCATCGAGTTGATATTTGTTGTTTAGGTAGAGTGTATTGCAAAATGCAACCTCTGGATCTTTTGTCCACTCGATTATTTTTTTCCCCCAATACATTCTCATGTATCCATGCATTTTTCCTTTTATTATCATTTCTTTTTGGGCAGCATTCCAATAAGGGTCATGAGTTTTTGCTAGTTCCAACTCTTCTAGGGAATAAATATGATTCCTTTTATCTTTTTTGTGTTTCATAAGAGTGTCTTTGCACCATTTCGGTAGACAATCAAAATTATCATAAGACTTGTTAAAAAAAACGAAGTTGAAACTTAGTTCTCTTCGAATGATAAGTTCTTCTAGGTAAGATTCTTTTGTTTCGTCAGAGATTTCTTTTTTTAGCACTTCTAAAGTTATTTCAATAGGAGATATTTGACCGAAATGTAGGTATGGGCTCATATTGGATAGAGCGTCTAACGAAGGATTGTTTTTATCCAAAGAGTAATTTTTTGCTTTAGTTTCTAGAAATCTTTTTAATTCCGTCTTGGCAGCATGACTGCCTCCTTTGAAAAAATCTTTTCTTGGCAAAGTTGAAACAGATTTTAGATTGTCAATTATATGTTTTGTTTTTTTTAAACTTTCAAAAGAATTGCCGGTAGTATCTTTTTTTTTGATATCAGATGGATTTAAGGGATGTAGATAATTCCCTAAAAGTTTCTTGATTTTTGGTCTTATTGTATAGGCCCCGTATTCCTCTTTGTTTGAAACTTCCTCTATAGGAACTATGGCTTCTGTTTCTACTTGTACTAATCGACAATCTATTTTAATTCCAACTTCTTTTTTCCAAGAGTTTATAGTTTTGGTATACCCTCGATCTGTTACAACTAAACAAGATTTTTGTGAAAACTTTTTAATAATTTTACTAGGGATGCCAATTTCTAAGGTCATTTGAATTTTTCTTTGCGCTAATTCTTTTTGTACTTCATAAAGTCCTTCAAGCATAAAAAGAAAATGTCTGTTCTGCGCTTCGGGATAATTTTTATTAAGTACAAAACACACTTTTAAAAACTTGTTTAATTTGTTTGATATTTGTATCGAATATTCTAAGGCATGATTGAAGTAAGTTCTTTGTGAAGATTGCATCCAATAAAGAACAAATTCTCTATTTTGGACGTTTTTTTGATTAAGTAATTTTATTCGTGTATTTTGAATCATATTTAATCAAAAGAGAGAAAAAATTAGTTGAAAGTCCCAAATTTCTTTAATAGAACTTCTGTTCTATATGAGAAGATCTTTTGTAATTCATTTTTTACAATTAAGTTATTTATCAAAGAAGAGAATATCCATCCTCTAATCTTATAGTGTACTAAATCTGTTACTTCTACACCTCCGTCTATTTCTTTGAAAATGTGTTGATGATGCCAAAATTTGTATGGTCCAAACCTTTGCTCATCTACGAAGAAAAAAGGTTCTTGCATATTCGTAATTTCCGTTACCCAGTTCACTTTTATTTTCAAAAGTGGTTCTACAACATAAGTAATGATCATTCCGGCATGCATCTTTTCTGGCATCTCATTCGTTACAATTAAGTTAAGATGAGGAGGCGTAATTTCCTTTAAGTTCAATGGATTAGAAAAGAAATCCCAAGCTTCATGAATGTTTATAGGAATTTTTAGTGTTTCTTTTAGGTAAAAAGTTTGATTTAACATGTATTTCCTCCTGGGGATTTAGTCATCCAAGATCTTTCGATTTCTTGACGATTTTTTGTATCATTCCACGGAAAATAAACTGATGAATTATATAGACTGAATACCAGTAAAGAATTCCAAAAAGCCCTCTAGGGATAAAGTGGGCGGTTTGTGTAATAAGTGTAGAGTTATTTTTTTTATTATCTTTTAACGTAAACTCTAACCATGCTATCCCAGGTAATTTCATTTCGGCTTTAAGTAAGAGTCGTTCTCCGAACTTAACATCTTCCACGACCCAGCAGTCTATAATGTCTCCGGTTTTGATTGTCGAGTATTCTTTTCTTCCCCTCGACAGTCCATATCCTCCAAAAACTTCATCTAAAAATCCTCGTAGTTTCCATAAAAAATCTCCATAGAACCATCCATTTTTGCCTCCGATAGAAGAGATTGTTCTCCAAATATTTTCTTTTTTGACATTTGTATTTAGTTCTCTATGATCTCTTAAAATTGTTCCTCCTGCCCAGACTTTATCGCCTGAATGTTTCCAAGTGGAGGGTAAGGTGTTCTCTGAATTAGATAATGGAATATGTTGTCTTATATTATAGGCTTCTCTGATCGTAGTTCTTAAATCACTTAGTTTTATAGGTATAATTTCTTTTATTCTATTATCTTTGCATATTAGCTTATTTCTTAGCCCGTCTGCCAAAGGCCTTGCGACAGATGATTTTATCGGAGTTATAAAGTGCACCCAATAAGAACTTAGCCTTGGTGTCAAAACAGGAACCGGAATGATTAATCTTTTCCAGATTTTAGCTTCTTCCGCGTAAATTTTCATAAGATTTCTGTAGGATAAGATTTCAGGTCCTCCAATGTCGAAGGTCTGCCCAATCGTTTCTTCTTTTTCTAAACATTTTATCAAATATTGAAGGATATCATTTATCGCGATAGGTTGGCTTTCAGTTTGAACCCATCTTGGAGTAATCATTACTGGTAGGCGTTCTACTAAGTAACGAAGTATCTCAAAGGAAGTGCTTCCGGAACCTACTATCATGGCAGAACGGAAAATTGTAACCGGGGTTTGACCATGCTTGAGTATTTCTTCAACCTCTCTTCTAGAGCTAAGATGCTCGCTAAGATGAAGTTTTTCATTTCCAAGACCACCCAGATAAACAATTCTCTTGACAAAGGTTGACTCTGAAGCAAAAACCATATTGTTTGCAGCTATTCTATCTGTTTCAGCAAAGTCAGAACTAGTTTCATCCATAGAATG
>DFQF01000082.1:0-1664 GCA_002377645.1 Nitrospinaceae bacterium UBA3496
TCTATTGTAAATTCCTCGTTCACCCGATTTTGAATCATAGAGAGATAACCACTCTCTCATAAAAGTTCCAGTATTTGGTTTTTCTTTATAATTAACTGAATTGTTTGCAAGTGCCCTTTGGACATTGTGTTCCCACCATTGTCCAGATTTTGCGTGTCTCATCTCTCCATCGTTTAGATCAGAAAGACTAATGAGAGCACTTCTACGAACACCCCCCACTACGACAATTTCTGCAATCTTACAAACAATATCATGACATTCGATAGGTTTGAGTTTTCGTCCCGCTGCATCTTGAATCACTTTTGTCGAAAAATGAAAAAGGTCATCTAATGGTTCTGGGCCAGATGCTCTACCCCCAAATGTCTTCAATGGTTTTCCTGCTTCTCTGATTTTTGACAAATCCCACTTTGGAACTTGACCACTCCAAAGTAAACTGAGAAGTTCTTTAAATGCTTTTGCCCATCCTAACTTAGAATCAGCAACTATGATAGTTGTGTCCGTTGGATGAAATTCCTCTGCAATAACTGGAAGATGGTTTACGTGTTCTGCTTCTACACTAAATCCTACTCCTGTTCCATTCATAAGAACATAAAGAATTTCATCAAAAGAACGAATACTATCTACTTTCACATAAGAACAATTATATCCTGCAACATTCTCTTTTCGTAATGCTTCTCCAGCAGTCATCAGACAACGCATGGAAGGCATCACATCAAGTGACATTACATCTCTTTTTAATTCTTCTAAAACTCCGTTCTCTAATTTGTAATCACACATCTCTTTGAGATGGTCTTGAAAAAAGTCAAAATATCGATTTACTGTTTCTCCCCAAGTTTCTCTTCGTTTTTTATCATAATCCCATCTTGCATATCGTGATAAATGAATGAATTGTTGGTATTGTGTAGGCAAGGTGATGGGATCTTGTTGGTTCATTTCTTCCTCCATGTGGCAAGATGTGTTCTGGCATTTAAATTTTGATAAGTATTGGTATTTATTATTTCTAGAATTCTGGATTCTTGAATACCACCAAGTACCATATCGTTTATATCCTTAGTTGCAACTGACTCTGGCCAGAAACATAATTTCCATCCTTTGTCAATTACTTTTTCCATTCTTGAGATGATTTCCTTATTTCTTGGTTCATTATCAAATATCATTGTTCCCATTCCTGCATCCATTGCATCTACAATATCAGTCTGATCTTTTAAACTTACATCCGATCCTGCCATTGCAATACAATTCGGAAGGAACATGGAGTCAAATGGCCCCTCTACAACATAGAAGGGTTTCTTGATATCCAATCTATCCAATCCAAAGATCTTAGGGGAATCATCATGGATTTTTATAGTAATATACCTGAGTAGAGTATTCGTAAATGCCCTACCTTGAAATGCAATTAATTTCTTATCTGAATCATAGAAGGGAATTATTATTCTCTGTTCCTTCTCCGCGAGATCATAATCACGTTTCGTTACCTTCGATACAAAACTTTTAAAATCCTCTGTATAATATAGGTAACTTAAAAACTGAGGTGGAATTGCACGATTAACCAGATACTTCTTTGCAAAATGAGTATCATCTAATTCAGAAATTCTAGGTAGGTCAATCTTCGTATGAAATTTTGGTTTCTCTACATGAAACTCTGGATCTGGTGTATTCTGGCC
>DFQF01000082.1:1977-2745 GCA_002377645.1 Nitrospinaceae bacterium UBA3496
CTGGCCTTTTCCTGTAACACCATCTTTGTATCGTTCTAATGCATAATCTTTGTACATCTCTCCATCCAACTCTTTGAGAAAGTTGGAAAAGGTTGTACTCTTTCCACAATTATGACAACGATAGAAAAGATCCGTTCTTTTCTGATAGAGATATCCCCGAGCCTTTGTTTTGCTCTTTTGGGAATCTCCACATAAAGGACAACGGAAATTGAAAAGTCCTTCGTTTTTTCTTTTGAATAGGGGTAAACGTGAAGATAGAAGGTTCACGTATTTCGTGTCAATATAAGACGGCATAATATAACTCTAGTTTAAGTGTGTAATACTATTATATCACACACAGTCAAAATGTCAAGTTTAATTGTCTAGGAATTTAGGAACTATATGGACAATGAAAAATGTTAAAGCAGTCACAACACCGATAACAATCCATCTCCATTTTTCAAGAGATTCTACTTTTCTGAAAAGCATATTGATATCTGTATCGATCTTGGCTTCAGTTTTGTCTATCATAGTATTCATTTTATCGTGAAGATCTCCGATTCGTGTATGGAGTATCTTCAGTTCATCTCTTACTTCATTATCATTTGTTTTATGCAGTTCTTGTCCTGCAAGTAAACGGCCTATGTTTTCTGAGAGTGCATTTAATTTTCCAGAAGTTTCAGTCAACTTCTTCATTAAGGCATCTAATTCTTTTGTACGAAACTCATCCTTAATTTTTAATGTTTGTATCTCAGTTTGTAGTTGGTGGATAGATTCTTGTTCTGGCAT
>DFQF01000098.1 GCA_002377645.1 Nitrospinaceae bacterium UBA3496
TAAAAGTTAAATCTGGAATAGAAGATTTGTCTTTAGTTGAAACTACTTCCAAGGAGATACGAAATTTTCTCTCTAAAATAGAAGAACAAGACTCTCTTGCAACTGCTGAAGTGCCAATTTCTTATGCAAATTGGTTATTGGAAAGAGCTCAATTGGAGAATGAAAAATTGGGGATAACTCTTCCAAGTGGTTTTACTAGAACTAAATTGTTACTAAATACACTTGTTGAGAAAAGTGAATTTTCAGATATGAATATTCATCCAGTTGCCGAACTGATGAATAATGTTTCGAAAGATAAAGAAAGAATTGATGCAAGCATTCTTCTGAGTGATAAGGTTTTTAGTGGTTGGTATATTGATGATCAAATCATTAGGCCTTACGTGCAAACTTATATAGATTCATTAAATTCTGACAAGAAAATTAGTGAACAAAAAAGGAACGAACTCTTAGAACGGACTATAAAAACTGCAACTAGTGAAATCTATAAAAATAAGAATTACATCAGAAGATTGACTTCTCAATTAGAAGAGAATGCGTATCTTTACCATCATTTAGGAATGAAAGATTTTTCTCGTGAATGTTTTATGTTGTCAACGGAGTTAAGTAGTGATGAACTGACATCTTCCTTTTTTCTTGAAATGGTACGTTCAACACTTTTAGCTTGGTCCAAAAGTTTAAATGAGCAAAAAGAAAATGCAAAAAAAGAAAGTGAAGACCAAACACAACAATAAGAAGAAAAATGGATTTCTAATAATTCTTAGGAAGGAGTTTTTTTGAAATGAATTTCAGATTAGATCATGTGCATATTGTTAGTGAAAATGTTGATGAAATGTCTTCATTTTTTCAGGATTTATTTCTAGCAAAAGTATTGAGTTATGATGAAAATTTAAAAGGTGCGCCAAATACAGTTGTTGAATTTGGTGGACTTAGGGTTTTTATAAGAGGCGTAAGGCCCGGAGAAGACCCAGACGCATTTTCGCCAGAACTTGTCCAAGGGTTAGACCATTTTGGATTAGAAGTAGAAAATGTTGAAGAATCTGCAAATATTTTACGTGCTAGAGGTGCTAAATTCATAGTTGAACCAGAGGCATCCGGTGTAGGTGGAAGAATGATAGCCTTTATATGTGGGCCTGAAAATGTTCGAATAGAATTATGTCAAAAGAAATAGAGATTTTGATATAATTCGTGACTTTTTATTAGGACATTACTACGGCGATTCCTCCTAGTACAACTAGGAATGTTCCTATCCATATTTTTGAATTTATAATCTCTATTTTCCCTAGAAAAATTCTGCTAAAAACGACAACCCATATAGGGGCGGTTCTGCTAAGAGGGAGTGCGGTTGTGACGTCTGCAATGCTGAATGCATTCCATAGGAACCATGAACTAGCAATTCCTCCAAATCCCGCAGTTGTTAAAATTAAAAGTCCTTTTTTATTTGATTTTATAAGTCCTTTTTCAGGTAAAACCTTTCTCCAAGAAAATAGGACTATATTCCCCATAGCAAAAGAGAAAAACATGCCAACAGCAGGGGTTGACTGATATTTGTATGCAAATTTAACTAGAATTGGCGGTATCGCATAAGCAATAGATGCAATTAACGCAAAAAAGATTGCAGTTTGAAACCAGTCTTTAAAAGTTTTTGAATCATCATCTTGAATACTAAGAAGACCTACCCCAAAAACAACCGCTAGAGTTCCTAATATAACCAGTGTATTTGGTGTTTCTCCAAGAAAGATTACTGCAAAAATTACACCCCAAATGGGTGTAGCGGATGAAATTCCTGCGGTTCTGCTCACACCCATTCTTGAAATACCAATATAATACATAACCCTAGCTATTCCAGGTCCAGTAATTCCTATGGCTAAGTACCATAGAATTGGAGGTAGTGTTGAATTCATTAGTGTTCCTGAATAAATAGCAATCAACAATCCTCCAATTGATACCATCGAATTCATAATTAACGCAGCGGAAACAGGACTAGCGTTCTGAATGCCTTGACGAACAAGTATTTGAGTAAATCCAAAGGTGATTGAAGAGGCAATTGCCAATAATTCACCTTGTCCGATTAGGTTCACTTTGCCATATCCTTTTGATAAGTTGGAAAACTATTTTTTCTGTAGTTTTTAAAAATAGTGTAGCTTTAAACTAAAGAAGGTTAAGGATCTCGTCGAATTTGAATAAAAGTTTGTCAGGATCAGCATTTTCAATAGATTCTCTGGACGCATATTTTCCAAGTATAGCCCAAGATTGAATTCCTGAAGCTTTTGCAGCAAGAATATCAATTGGGGTGTCTCCTACTAAGATAGTCTCTTCGCGAGATACTTTTAATTTTCTTAATGCTTCTTCAATCATTTCTGGGTCGGGTTTTGGTTTGAAACCTTGTAAGTTTCCATAAACAACTTCCATTTTATCAAAGAGGTTGAAATGAATTAATTGTTCTTTCGCATACAAGTAAGTTTTATTTGTGACACATCCAAGTAAATATTCCCTTGATTTTAATGATAAAATCGTACTTTCTACTTTAGGCAATATTTTTGTCCCATCGATAAAATGTTGTTTGTAGTGTTTCCTATATATAGGAACGGCTTTGGCTCCAATCTCTTCACCCCATAATTCCATAAATCTTGTTTCTAAAGTCGGACCTATGGAGGCTAGAATTTCATCTTGATTTAGGGTAGGTTTATCAATGTCTTTGCAAGTAAGTTGTAATGATTTTGCAATTCCTTCGTAACTGTCTACTAGGGTTCCATCGTGATCGAATAAGATTGCGCGTATTGTCATTTTGAAAGATTCCGATAGTTTGAGCGCTTCAACTAATTTAAGGAACATAGCATTTAAGGACTTCTAATGAAAAGTGATTTGGCGAATTTTATGGAACTTAACCCGTATTCAAAGAAATGCAAGCCTGATTTAATAGATTTGAAAGGCATGGAATTAGGAGAACTACAAAATTTTTGTGAGAAATTTGGTGAGCCGAATTTTAGGGGAAAACAATTGTTTGATTGGATTTATAATATTGATGAAATTTCCTTTGATCGTATGATGAATTTGCCAGGTTCTTTTCGTCAAAATCTTATGAGAGTTGCGAAAGTAGGTAGGTTTGCCAGCGCGGATATACAAGAATCTATTGATGGTACAGAGAAATATTCCTGGGTTCTCGCAGATAGTTCGATTGTAGAAAGTGTGAGGATTCCAATGATTCATGCAGGAAATATTAAAAGATGGTCTATCTGCATTTCAACACAAGTGGGTTGTGCAATGGGATGTAAATTTTGTTTAACCGGAAAGATGGGTTTTGTTCGTCAATTAACTTCAGGAGAAATCGTTGAACAGTTTTTAGCTGCAAAGAGAAGATTAGGAGAGAATGATAGGTTCCATAATATTGTTTTTATGGGTATGGGTGAGCCTCTTGATAATTTCGAAGAAATGAAAAAAGCTGCACAGATACTTACAGATCCTGGTTTTGAAGGAGTCGCAAAAAAAAGATTGACTGTATCTACAGTAGGTATTTCAAATAAAATCAAAGATTTCTTAAAATCCATTCCAGACGTTGGTCTTGCTATATCCTTACATGCTTCAGATGATTTTACTCGTTCAAAACTTGTTCCAGTTAATAAAAAATGGAATTTGTCTTCTCTTATTACAATTTGTAGAAACTTATCTTCGAAAGATATTAAGAGGATAACTTTCGAATATGTTTTACTAAAAGGAGTAAACGACTCTGAGAAAGATGCCAATGAGTTAGTAAGAATTTTAAATGGAATTCGAACTAAAATTAATCTTATCCCTTGGAATGAATTTCAAGGAGTTAATTTTAAAAGTCCAGATGAAAAGAATGTAGAAAAATTTCAAAAAATACTTAAAAAGAACGGTTTCGTAACAACCGTGAGAAAAAGTAAAGGTGCTGATATTAGTGCTGCTTGTGGTCAACTTGCAGATATTTCTATTTTAAAGAACGGAACAAATTAGATTATTAGTGGATATAAGATTTATCTCTTTTGTACTTAATAATTTAAAGAAAATGTTTCTGGTGCTACAATCTTTTAGGAATTTCTTTTTTTTTACTATTCCCAATTTTATGTGTGCAGGGGTAATTTCAATATGATTGACAAGAATGAATATACAGAAAAATTAAGGGAAGAACTTCAAGAATTCATTTTACGTCAGAAATCTATTATTGATAGATTGCAAAGTGTGGAAGAGAAATTATCACTTCTAGAAAACTTAGATGTTACTCCAACTAAAGATGAGGAAAAAGGACTTTATGATTACAAGATTAATCTTGATCAAAGAGAATATACTATTCATGATGTGAATGGTAAAAAGGCAAGTATGGTAAGTAAGCGTAATTGTTCTGCACTCAGGGATCTCTCAGAAATCAGATCAAGATGTCATACGGGTACAGGTGATCGCTCAGTAATATATAAGTATAGGACTATAGACAATGATTCAGGAGAGTCAGCAGATTGGGAGGAAGTTGAGTTTAAGGTAGATAAAATGACTAGCGTAGATTCTTCAGCATGTCTTTCTCTGCCTGTACCTTTGACCGAAGGCGAATCATTTGAAATTCAAGAAGAAATGGTTCTTGCAAATACATTTAATTCTAGGAATGAGTGGGTTACACTAGTTGTAGAATATCCTACAGATTCGTTTAAACTTTCATTGATTCTTCCGTTTGAGAGAAAACCAATAGGTGTAAGGAGAGAGGAATCTGACGGAGCGTCTAACAGTTTCAATAAAAGACGTCTATATCCAGAATTTGATGCTGAAAACAATCGAATTGTTATATTGTGGGATGAGCACTCCCCGATTTTAGGTAGGGCATATACAATGTTCTGGGATTGGTAAAAGTTTGAAAACTATTTTAAAACTGAGTTTAAAGGAGAAAATGAAATGTTAGAGCCAGATAGTTTCTTAGTAGAATTAACAGAAAATTTTGATTCTGAAATCCTTTCCGATGGTTCAATTAAGACCAATCGTGAATCTCTTGAGAAATGTGCTGCAAAATTTAATGCCATTGTGAGTATAAGTCATGCCAAGAATTTTGAACTTAATATCCATGTCCCCACGATCAGTGTAAGGAGAATAGAAAAAAAAGGTACGAAAACTGAAACTGAAACACTTTTTTTTGATTACGAAGAACAGGATGGTAGTATTGTTACGAATCCTGAAAATTGGGGTAGAGTTCCCAATCAAATCTTTGGTTAATTTTAAAACATTCAAGTTTTGGAGTAAGTGTGTCTGAAAAGTCACTCAAGGATCAAGTTGGGGATTTTCTCAAAAAAAGATGGTCTGGGAATTTTAATGAGCATGTTGGTATCGAATTTGTAGATGCAGGTAAAGATTTTGCTGAAATGCGTCTTCCTTTAAAATCTGAAATTTTACAACCAACTGGAATTTTGCACGGAGGTGCTATTTTTTCTTTAATGGATTGTACTGGTGGAGTTGCTGCTCATTTAAGTTATCCTGGACAAAATCTAGTAACTCTTGAGATGAAAGTAAATTTCATACGTCCTGTTTCTTCAGGATTTGTTGTTGCAGAAACATCCCCATTGCATAGAGGAAGAAAAACTTCTGTTTGGGAAATAAGAGTAAGTGATGAGGAAAATCGAACAGTAGCGTTTGCTACTGCCACTTATGTGGTCGCGAGTACTCCTGCAGAGAAAAATATTTTTCCTATTTTTGAATAATTTTATTTTGATGCTACACGCTCTTATGAAGCTGTGTTAGTCTCTTTCCTTTCCATTTTGAGTATATGTTTTAGGTTTTAGAGATTTCATTTTAAATTCTTTTTGTTTTATGGAGAAATTTTATGAAAGATACTTTTAATTCCCGATCAGAATTCAATGTGGGTTCTAATTCATATGAACTTTTTAGGTTGGATGCTCTGAAAGAAAAGGGAGATTTTACAAAGTTGCCGTTTGCTTTGAAAATCTTACTCGAAAATCTTCTTCGTAATGAAGACGGAGTTTCTGTTAAATCAAGTGATATAGAAAACCTATTAACCTGGAATCCGAATAGTGAAGAAAGTAGTGAGATAGGTTTTATGCCTAGTCGTGTTTTGTTGCAGGATTTCACAGGAGTGCCAGTTGTTGTTGATTTGGCATCTATGCGTGATGCAATGGAAAAGCTTGGTGGTGATCCAAATCTTATAAATCCTATACAGCCGGTTGATCTTGTAATTGATCATTCTGTTCAAGTTGATCAAT
>DFQF01000009.1:0-3568 GCA_002377645.1 Nitrospinaceae bacterium UBA3496
AAAGATTCACAAATAGGAAAAAAATATTTCGACGAAAATTGCGCCAAATGTCATGGGAAATTGGCAGCAGGAATGGGAGGACTTGGTCCCCCGTTAGTACATAAAATTTATGAGCCAAGTCATCACGGGGACATTGCATTTTATATGGCTGTTAAAAACGGCGTCCGTTCTCATCATTGGAATTTTGGAAATATGCCTGCTATTAAAACTCTAGAAAAAGAAAAGGTTACTAAAATCATAAAATATATTAGAGAACTCCAGCGGAATAATGGTATTAGGTAGTTGATTCAAAGTAATTATTAGTAATCTTTATTCTTTTTTTGATCTTTTACCCATTCTCTTGCTAGAGATTTTGCTCTTTGAATCTGCAAGCTAGTCATGTCTTTTTCGATCGTTTTCATAAGTACGATTGCAACTTTGTTTTTGCCAATCTTGCTAGATAGATTCAACCACATATGTGCTTGTACAAAGTCTTTTGGAACACCTTCTCCTGTTATGTACAATAATCCTAATTTGTACTGCGCTAGAATATATCCTTGTATTGCAGCTTTTTTGAACCATTTCAATGCTTTTTGATCGTTAGGGGAAACGCCGTCTCCTCTTTGGTACATCCTACCTAGATGATATTGCGCAATAATGTGCCCCTGATTTGCGGCTTTGATGTACCATTTTTTTGCTTTCGTAATATCGATAGGAACACCTGTTCCTCTTAAGTAAATATTGCCTAAGTAAAACTGCGCAAATGGTACCCCTTGTTTTGCCGATTTTGTGTACCATTTGTATGATTTTTGGTGGTCTTGATTTACGTACAATCCAAGGCGATACATTTGTCCGAGGTAAAACTGTGCTGTGGGGTTTCCTTTTTTTGCTAGAGGAGTAAATTCCTTATACGCAGAAACGTAGTCCCCAATTTTGATAGCTTTAATTCCTTCTTTTAATTCGCCACTAACTTCTTTTGATAATGCAATTGAAAATACGAACACTAAAAAAATTACAGGCAGGAAGGATTTAAAATGCATAAGTGAAAACCTCTTGTCTGCTTACTTTTTGGGATTGATAAAGACTTTTGTTTTACTCGGTTTCAAAGTAGTTCCGAAAGGCTTTGATAGTTCCCTTAAGAATCTTGTGATTTCCTTTCCTTCTCCTGTATTAGGAGAGAGGATCTTCGGGGAATTTTCAACACCGCAGCGACAGGGAATAATGTAAGCGTCGCTGATTCCTTTTTTTGAAAGGGTTCCTCCAAACAAAAATGTTTGATGCGTTGCTTCTGTAAAAAAAGGTTCGACTATGTCAAAAATCAAGTTTCCAGTGCAGTGTACAATAGGACATCCTTTATAAAATTCTATGCCTTGCAATACATGTTGATGCCCACCAAAAACACCGCAGGCTCCTGCATCAATAGCGGCATATCCTATTTCTTGTTGGTAATCTGAAATATCATGCGACATGCTCGCACCCCAGTGATTGTAAACCAAAACTACATCAGTCTTCTTCTTGAGAGAAGAAATCTCTCTTTTCATTCGAGAAAGGTCAGTTGCAACGGTTTTAGTGTGAATGATCATTTCTGATCCAGGATATTCTATAGGGTTTCTAATAGGCGTGTAGTGAGTATGTACTTTCATTGGATTTACTCCAGGTTCATTAGCTCCGGCTGCTGAACCTTGAGGAAGGGTAGTGCTGTAGGCAAGGAGACCAATTTCCAAATTGTTCCTGTTAAGAATAATGGGTTTTTTTGCTTCTTTGATATTTTTTCCTGCTCCTGTATATGGAATATTTTTAGCATCTAAAAGGTCTATAGTGTCAAAAAAGGATTCTGTTCCAAAGTCCATCATATGGTTGTTCGCGACAATGAGGGCATCAAAGCCCGCATCTATAAAACCGTCGATGAGATTAGGGGTTCCCCGGTGATGAGTTGGTTTTCCCTTCATGAGAGTGCCACTGGTTGCTAAATTGTGTTCTAAATTTACAAATGAATAGTCAGCATTTGAGAAAAGCTCTGCAGTTTTTCCGAGTAGGTTTTTGCCGCTTTTTCTGTCAGGGGCAATATCTCCACCGGTTAAGAAAGTACAGGAATTTTTCATTGTCTCTCCAAATATGGTCTAAAAATTTTATTATTTACCTATAAAAACAAGAGAAATTAGTTGTATTAGAGGATCGAGAATAGTTTTTAGAACCAAAACTATAACCCAGTGTAATCGCTTCTACTTTGTTGATGAATCCAGAACTCTCTTGGTTGTCCATATTGAATTTCATTAATCTTCCCTCGATGAATAATGTATGCACAGAAATATTGATATTCGGATAATATCTGAAAAATTTATTTAAAATTCCCTCTGAATATTTAGTGGTGAGGTAGATTATTCGAGAACGTTTAAAATCAATCTGCCATTTTGCTGTTGATTTTTCTTTTTTGCAGGGTTCGTTTTTTTTGCAGTTAATGTAATGTTCACCACGGCAGTTTAAAAAATCGACTTGATGCCATAAGGGTATTTTAGGATTTAATCTAGCCTTTGCGGTAGATGAGAAGAACATGATGATAGAAATAAATAAGAGTAAAGTGAAAGCAGTTTTTTTCATAAAACTTTTCTACCTTTATCTATAGAAATGTAAATATATAGTTATTTATTCTCCACTAGATGCGATATTGGAAATTTCTGCTAAATTTTCAGAAGTCATTTTCCAACGTGATGCAGCAGCATTGGAAATGGATTGTTCTGGTTTGGACGCACCGGCAATTACACTTGCCGTAACAGATTGTGATGCTAACCAGGAAATTGCAAGAGTCAATAGGTCGTATCCATGATCTACTGCGTATTGTTCTAGTTTTTCGATAACATCAAAATTCGCTTCCTCTAGATAACTATTTCCTTCTAGACGACTTCCTGTTGGTGCGTCTGTGTTTCGTTTGTATTTTCCGGTCAAAAGACCTCTGGCAATGGGGTAGTAGGGAAGTACCGTAATGTTTTCAGATTCACAAACGGGTATCAGATCTTCTTCAATTTCTCTTTCTAAAACATTCCATGCATTCTGTGCAGTCATGAAACCAATAAATCCTTCTTTTTTGGCTTCATCTGCCGCATTTTTCATTTGTTCTCCTGTAAAGTAGGAGCATCCGTAAAATCGAATTTTTCCTTCTTTTACCAATTCTTCTAGGGTTCCCATGGTTTCGATAATAGGTGTATCTTCATCAGGTCTATGAAGTTGATATAAATCTATCCAATCTGTTTTCAGTCTTCTAAGACTCATTTCAATAGAGATTCTTATGTTTTCGCTAGAGCCTCTGTTTTTTCCTTCGACATTAGATGAGGTGAAGCCAAATTTTGTAGCAATAAAGATATCATTTCTTTTTCCTTTTAGACCTGTTCCCATATAAGATTCGGATTTACCGTCTCCATAACTTTCTGCAGTATCTAGAAAATTTATTCCGGATTCAATTGCAGCATTAATTACATGGTGTGTGCTAGATTCATCTATCCGATTTCCAAATGCATTGCATCCAAGTCCTACTATGGAAACTTCTATACCTTCATTGCCGCAAATTTTCCTTTTTTCCATATTTGAACCTCTT
>DFQF01000009.1:3939-9798 GCA_002377645.1 Nitrospinaceae bacterium UBA3496
TCATCAGCTTTATTTATAAACGGTTCTATTCATTTTGAAGTTCCTCTAATACTTCCTTGTAATTTTTCATTGCAGGTCCGCCAATAGACCATCCGGCATAATGCATGACTTGGTAGAGCATTTCTCTAAATTCCCTATCTGTAATCCCAGTTCGTATTGCACGTCGTATATTCGGCTTTACTGCCATAGGGTCTCTTCCAAGCGCAATGACGGTTGCAACAGTGACTAAGGCTCTATCTCGTAGATTCAATCCTTCTCTAGCCCAGACACCACCAAAAATAGTTTCAATACTAAGATCGGAAAATTCCTGATCTATTTTGTCTAAACCATCTTTTGGGGTCTCCCCCATTTGACGCATTATGTCGAGACCGTCTTTGTTTGGCTGAGATTTATTATCCATATCATTCTCCGTATATGCATAGTTAGAGTATTGAAAACGAGTTGTTCCTTTTCATTTTTAACTTTTTGGCTCAGGAAATTCTTTAGGCCAATCATCGATAATTTCGGTCACATAACTCTGCAGTTTATCGGTATCTACTTGCACTGATTTTTTGATCTTGTTTACTTCTTCTTCATTTTCTAGCTGTACTTGTAGTGAATCTTGGAATCGATTTACGAAATTAAAAAGACAGCTTATAGCTGTAAGTTCGACAATTTCAGATTCTGTGTAAACTTTTTTGATTTTTTCAAAGACATCATCTCTGTTTTTAGCAGTATTTTTCGTAACATGCTCTGCCCATAAGACCGCAGCTTTTTCTCTTTCATTCAAACAATCTGCTTCCATATAGTTGTCAGATGTAATTACTTGTACCTGCTCCTCTGTAATACCAGCAGCTTGACCAAGCGCTGTGTTGTGAGTTAGTCAATAGGTACAACTATTCACTTGACTGGTCTTGATGACCACCATCTCTTTTATTTTAGAAGATAGAAGACCCCCACCAGCTTCTCTTTGCAGGGTAATGCTAAAAGGAAGAAAGAATTTTGCAATATGGGGAATATGTGCCCAGGCACGTACAGAATTTGGGATTCTTCCTCTAAGTTTTTTACTTGCTTCAAAAAACTTAGCGGTAATTCCTTCGGCCTTGTCAGGATCTTTAGGGGTAACTCTCATGAACCTCTCCTTATTATAACCATGATGTAATTAGATATATTTTATTTATATCAAAATATAGCCAATTCTAAAATTATGTTATCCGTTTGCCAATAGTAATGAATATGTTACTATGGGAGATACTTTAAAAAATTCAATATGTTCGTGCATAGACAGGGGGGATTCTTCTCTTTGTCTCTCGGTTTTTTTTCTCACCATATAAAGGAGGATGTATGAAATTATCATTTCACAGAAATTTCATAGCAGCCAGAGTATCAAAAACACTTGGATTTTTTGTCGTTTTGTTTACAGCTCTTGCATTAGTATCTTCTCCTGCAATAGCTGCGAAGAAGGATAAATTGTTAATAGGAATGGCAGGACAGCCAACAACTATGGATCCAGGTGTTCGTCTTGGGTTGCCAATGCTTCAGACCTGGCCACTTGTTTTTGATGGAATTCTTTCTAGAGATCCGAGTGGTAAAATAGGACCAGGACTTGCTACCTCGTATAAATTTGTGAAGCCAACCATTATTGAACTTAAAATTCGTAAAGGAGTAAAATTTCATAATGGGGAAAGTGCTGATGCCCATGCCGTGAAATATAGTATTGACAGATTGTTTGACCCGAAATTGAAAAGTAGGGTGAAAACTTTTTTTAGAAGTGTGAAAAAAGTTGTCGTTATAGATGCCCATACAGTCCAAATTCATACAAAAACACCGGATCGATATCTGCTTTCTCCACTTTCGGATTTTGGGTATGTGGTTCCACCAAAACATTACAAAGCAACTAAATTGAAAGTATTGGCTAGAAAGCCAATTGGAAGTGGTCCTTATCGTCTTACAAAATGGAAAAAAGGTTCTGAGATGGTTTTTGAGGCATCAAAAGGTTATTGGAACCCATCAAAACAAAAAGTGAAAAAAGTGGTAATCAAGCATATTCCAGAGAATACCACTCGGGCATCTGCTTTGATCTCCGGTTATGTCGATATGATTAAAGATATACCGCCACAGCTTGTATCTATGGTAAGTGCAAAATCTAATCTAGACGTAGTGCAGGGACCCGGTCCTAAAGCTTGTTCTTTAATTATGGTTTTGAAAAAAGGAGCTCCTTGGACTAATGTGAAAGTAAGACAGGCAGTGAATTACGCTATTAACAAAAAAAGTATTATTAAGAATGTAATGATGGGATATGCGACCCTAGCGAAAGGGACAGTGGTAGGCCCTGATAGTTTTGGTCATAATCCAAATATAGATGCATATCACTACAATTTGGAAAAAGCAAAAAAATTAATGAAAGAAGCTGGTTTTGAAAAAGGTTTTGAAGTTCCTTTGATGGTTCCTCAGGGCCGTTATCTGAAAGGTCAAGCAGGTGCAGAAGCAATTGCAGGAAATTTAAAGAAACTAAATATCAAAGTGAAAGTGACACCATTAGAATATGCTGCATGGAGACGTAACAGTAGATCAAAGTGGGAAAAGCATCGTAAGCCTTACTGGAACTATGCATGCAGAAACGATATTGCCCTTCATTCAGCTTGGATGTTTGGTGGTTTGCTATTCAGTAAATCCACACACGGCGGTGTTCGAAGTGATGCACTTGATAAAATGATCAAGGATGCTGCTGCAGAATCCAATGAAGCAAAGCAAATATCTATGTACCAGAAACTGAATAAGCATATTCGTGATAATGCTTATCTAGTTTTTCTCTATCATTTGGATGAGATATCCGGAAAGAGAAAAGAAGTGGATTGGAAAATGCGAAATACGGGTCTCGTCATAGCATCAGACGCAGGCTGGAAATAAACTAAAGTAACTCTCTCCCTGTTTTCTTATAGATAGGGAGAGAGTTTTTTTTTGAATATTTTTTTGTTCTGTATGCAGAAATTCTGGAGGTTTCATGAGCGGATTTTTAGTCCGACGTTTGATTCAGTCGGTAATCTTGCTTAAATGTGTTTTGGTCTTTGTTTTTTTGTTGCTCCATTTATCCGGAGATCCTGCAAGAGTTATGTTGCCAGATGACGCAACGGAAGCAGATATTGCCCAACTCAGAAATGAAATGGGTTTAGATAAACCTTTATTCACGCAGTATGTGATTTATTTTAAAGGAGCTTTGAGAGGAGATTTTGGAGAATCTTTTGGACATGGAGAGTCTGCTTTCAAAATTGTTTTAGAACATATGCCTGCGACTATACAACTCGCTTCCGCCGCATTTATCTTTTCTATTATTATTGGGCTTCCTATAGGTTGCATTGCCGCTATTAAAGAAAATACGTTTTATGATCAGGGGGTGATGGCAATAGCCGTCATAGGTCAGGCAATACCAGATTTCTGGTTGGGATTGATGTTGATTTTATTTTTCTCTGTTCACCTGCAGTGGCTTCCTCCTTTTGGATATGAACAATGGTTACATTTGATTATGCCTATGTTTACGGCCGCAATGTTTCATACCGCTAGGTTAGCGAGACTCATGCGATCTGAAATGCTGGAGGTATTAAGGCAGGACTATATTGTTACCGCACGATCTAAAGGTGTTTCTGAAATTGGCGTTGTTTTTTCTCATGCAATGAAAAATTCTTCCATTCCTATTGTAACAGTTCTTGGTATTGATCTTGCGCTAACGTTGGGCGGTACGGTAATTACCGAAACCGTGTTTGCATGGCCTGGAGTAGGGCGGCTGACTGTAGAAGCAATACATGAACGTGATTTTCCTATTGTTCAAGCTGCCGTTTTTCTACTAGCCTCCATTTTTGTGGTAATCAATTTAATTGTTGATATTTTGTACGTTTATCTTGATCCTAGAATTGAATATAAATAGAGAAGGAAAAAATGAACGAAAAAGTTTTAGAAACTGAGGTAGACGATGAATTGATATCCAACAAAGGTTCTCGTTTATTCCAATCCCTTAAAACAAATCCGTTTGCAATAGCAGGAGTATCGATTCTTCTTGTGGTATTGATTTGTGCTCTTTTTTCCCCGTGGCTTGCACCTATTGATCCACATGAGCAAATTTTAAATAGAGCGATGAAGCCTCCCATGTATGAGCAAGACGGAAAAGTTTTTTATTTGGGAACGGATCATTTAGGCAGAGATTTGTTGAGTAGGGTGATCTATGGTGCCAGAGTTTCTTTAATAGTCGGAATATCGGCTACAGCGATTGCCGGAAGTATCGGACTCTTTCTTGGACTTATCTCTGGATATTATGGAGGAGTCACAGATTATATTTTAATGAGGCTAGTTGATTTTGTTTTATCTTTTCCATTTATTCTATTAGCTTTAGCAACGATTGCGATCTTGCAGCCAAGTCTCTGGTTAATAGTCGTGTTGATTGCGTTTAGACAGTGGACCATTTACGCCCGAATTGTTCGGGGAAATGTCCTTGCCATTAGAGAAAGTGAATACGTTACTTCTACTAGAGCGTCAGGAGGGAGCGATTTTAGAATAATCTTCAAACATATTCTTCCGAATGTTCTCTCTCCGATTATCGTTATTGCCTCGCTTTATTTAGGAAGATTAATAGTAATAGAATCTGGCCTGAGTTTCTTGGGGCTTGGAGTACCGCCGCCTACACCTACCTGGGGAGGACTTCTTGCAGAGGGCAGATCCTATCTCTATGTTTCCTGGTGGATTGTTACCTTTCCAGGACTTGCGATTACGATTACGGTCTTAGGAGCGAATTTGGTAGGGGACTGGCTTCGAAATGTATTAGATCCAAGGCTTCGTGCACGTTAAAAAACTATTCGTATAAGGCTTCTGCTCTTTTCTCAAGGCCGTCAATAATTTCCTGCATATTCTCTGGATAATGATGATCAGCACCCAAACTTGGTTCTTCCGCTGGACTTTTGGTGGTCCATATTACGCATTTATCTGTAGTGCTTCTGCCCACATGTAAGGTGCCTCTCGGGATATATACAATGTCTCCTTCTTCTATGAGTTTTTCTTCTTCCCCAAGAAGAAAGAGACATTTTCCTTCTGTCACATAAAAAAACTGTTCATCGACGTTATGCCAGTGGGGTTTTGTTCCTGTGCCGCGGTAGTACGTAACCACTCCTGCTTTCATGAGTTCCCCCAAGATAGGTTGGTACTCCCCAGGATTGCCTGTACCAATATCTTCGAGTTTCAGTTCCGAGGTTCTATAAAAAGGCACTGTATTTCCTTGTAATTTTAGAGGTCTTCTTTTTTCGTTCTCTTCTTAATAAGTTTCATAAATGCTCTGGCTTCTATATCGTCCCAGTAAACAAGATGCATAACATCTTTATACCAAAGACATTTGTAGTTGCTGTATTTACTGCCATATTTAGCACAAGATCTGCTTACCTGCATCACGATGCGTCCATTGTCGTAAATATTGGCATAACGGGTAAGAGTTTTTGCTCTGTACATTTCTCTTTCTGAAGCATTGGCTGATTTGTTTACTTTGTATTTTTTTCTAAGCATATTATGTATTTTTGTCCACTCTGCGTAAGTATGTTTCCCTAGCGCTACTTGTATGCTGGACACTACATTTTTTCCGTTTTTCTTTCTAAATGTTAAAGGAACAGAACGCATGATGCCGAACAATTCTCTTTGGCACTTAATCCAACCATCATATTTTGGATTATTGCTTGGAGTATACTTGCACATTTTGCTTGCAGCTCCTGCTTGTCTTTTCGTCATACCAAATTTAACGCCCCATTTTCCTCTAGCATTTTTGAAAGAAGACATTTGGGACATTTCTTGTTTTGCTCTGGCTTTTTGCATTGCTTTTTGTTCTGCTTTCTCTTGTGCCTTTTTATC
>DFQF01000045.1:0-2457 GCA_002377645.1 Nitrospinaceae bacterium UBA3496
AAAGGATAGTTGACGCATTCAGAGCACCTATCCAACTCATAGCAACTAGGTGGGTATATGATCAAACAACCAAAACCCTTTTTACATCAGACTCTTTTACTCAATTTTCCCAAAAAAAGATTGAAGGTCCATGGATAATGGAAGAAAACAATAGACATGATAGTTATAATTTTGCAAAATCGTTTTTACTAAATTCTCGTTACTGGTGGCTTGAAGGTGCAAATACCTTACCCTTAAGAAACGATATTAATGAAATTTTTCAAAATTTTGAAATACATACAATTGCTCCGGGATATGGTTCGATCATTAATGGGGAAAAAATGGTGAATGAAGAATTTTCTACACTCATGCAAATCCTAGAAGAACTGGACCGAGAAAGAACTGATGCCTCTTATGTCCACAGAGACATAGAAAGGTAAAATGATGAAAAATCCTCTACCTAGAGAAATAGTTCCAGGAGTCTTTTGGCTTGGACAGTGTCTAGAACAGCACTTTCAAGGAAATGTTTACCATGCTTATAACGCAGCTTTTCTAATTATTGGTTCAAAAAGTTCGTTGCTAGTTGAAACAGGACACCCTGGCGATTTTTCTGAAATAAATCGACAAATTAAAGAAATCGCACTTCCGAAAAAAAACAAGATAGAACATCTTTTTATAACTCATCAAGAAACACCACATTCTGGTGGTTTGGGAAGATTTCTTAACGAATTTTCTGATTTAAAAACAATTTGCGGGGATACAAGTGATTATCATCTTGCATTTCCTGAACATTTAAAAAAACTTAGACACATGGAAATAGGTGATTCGATAGATCTTGGAGACAGGAAATTTGTAGTCGTAGAACCAGTAATAAGGGACATGAGAACTACACTATGGGGAGTGGATATGAAAGAACGTGTTTTATTTCCAGGAGACGGTTTTGCCTACAGTCATTATCACTGGGATGGACATTGTGGAAAAACTGCAGAGGAAGCCGAATCACTAGATTTAATTGACGTTTCTGCTGTTTTTGCAGAACGTGCACTTTTTTGGACCAAATATGTAGATATGAATATATACGTTGATAGGCTAGAAGAAGTAATAGAAGAATTTAAGATTCAAGTAATTGCTCCTACTCATGGTTTGCCAATAAAAAATATAGAACAGACCTTACCAAAAATTAGAAAAGGTCTTGTAGCTGCTCAAGCTTAATGCAGGATTCCATAAAAAAACAGGGTCTAAAATGAGAAATTACTCTGAAAACGTTCTTCAAACTATGGGAGGAGAACGGGCAAATCACATGACTTTGAAACGTCCAAAAGGGATGATCCAACTTGATTCTGGGACACCATCTTTCCCGACACCAGACCACATTTGTGACGCTGCAAAAAAAGCACTTGATGATGGCCTTACTCATTATGCTCCAGGACAGGGTGATCCAGAATTTCTTCAAGCAGTCTGCGAAAACATTGAAAGAGAATGTAAATCAAACTACTCAACTGATTCAGTAATTGCAACTAATGGAGGAAGTTCTGGAATCTATACAATCATGACTGCATTTCTCGGAAAAGGAGATGAAGTTATCCTAATGGATCCGACGTTTTCTCTTTATTCTCACGTTGCTAAACAGATAGGAGGAACACCAGTCAACGTACCTCATGGTCCTGATTACCATTTAGACTTACAGGCTATTAGAGATGCTATTACAGATAAAACCAAATTATTACTCATTTGTAATCCGAATAACCCGACAGGATTAGTTTATACTCAGAAAGAACTGCAATCACTTACCGAATTATGTTCAGAAAATAATATCATTCTGGTCTCAGATGAAGCTTATGCTAAAATCTTACAACCAGGTTTTAAACATATTCCATTATTAAGTTTCAAAGAACATAAAAATAATTTAATACTACTGGATACATTCTCTAAAACTTACTCTATGACCGGATGGAGACTCGGGAATATGGTAGTACCAGAAGATATGAATAGTGTAATTTTTGGTGTCCATCGGTCAATTACTGGTCCAATTTGTTCTTTTGTACAGAGAGCAGGTGCGGCTGCCCTTCGCGGACCACAAGACTGCGTTTCTGAAATGAAAAAAGAGTATGAAAAACGAGGAAAGTTAATGTATGAACTTGCAAAAAATATTTCTGGACTTATACCCCTAGAACCTCAAGGAGGTTTTTATCTTTACTGCCGTTATACTTTACCAATACTCGCATCAAATCTAAGGAAAAAGCTTTGGGATGCTGGCGTAGCAATCCGAAGTGGAACTGAATTCGGAAAATCTGGAGAAAATCATGTTAGACTTACCTATTCCGTTAGTGAAGAAACAATCAAAAAGGGAATGCAGGTCATAAGTGAATTTTTCAAAAAAACAACTTAAGAAAAAAGATTTCCTATAAAAAAATAAAAAAATTGGTAGCGGGGGCTGGATTCGAACCAGCGACCTTTGGGTTATGAGCCCAACGAGCT
>DFQF01000045.1:2766-51161 GCA_002377645.1 Nitrospinaceae bacterium UBA3496
TACCAGACTGCTCCACCCCGCATCGGAGAGAGGAACAAACTAACACAAATTATTCTAAATTAGAAGAATAAGAATAAACTTATTCATTCATTAATTTATATTTTTCTGAAGAAAGAAATTCAAAAACTGTATCTCCTGGCTTCACTAAACCTAAATTTTCTCTTGCAATTTTCTCTACAACTTTGAAGTTATTTTTAAGGGAGAAAATCTCAGACTTTAACTTTTCATTCGTCAATTCAAGTTTAACAACTTCCTTTTTTAGTTTATGAAATTTTTTCTGATCTTGGAAAAGTGAAAAAAGACCGTTACGTCCAAAAAAAGCATTCACAAAAACAAGAACGCTCATGACAATTAAAAACCAACAGATGATAATACTCAAAGATGAATTAAACTCTCTGAAAAAATTTCTCAAAATTAAAATCTCTAAGATGAAAAAAATTATCCAATTTTTTTCATCACTTTCGAGGCGGCATTAAGTGTGAAGTCTAGGTCTGATTTTTCATGAGTTACTGACATAAATCCTACCTCAAATTGGCTAGGTGCAAAAGCCACACCTTCATCAAGCATACCATGAAAAAAACGAGAATATAATTTTAAATTCGACCGCAAAGCATCCGTAAAATTCTTCACGGTACCTTCCTGGAAATAGAATCCAAACATAGAACCACAGCAACAAGCAGTCATTGGAATATTATTTATTCTTGATAATTCTAAAAGACCTTCAATCAGATATTCGGTCTTACTTGAAAGAATTTGAGGAAGATTAAATTCATTCATAACTTTAATCGTTTCAATTCCCGCAGACATTGCAAGCGGATTCCCCGAAAGTGTTCCTGCCTGATAAACTCCGCCTAGTGGAGCTACTTTTTCCATAATTTCTTTTTTTCCGCCATATGCAGCAACGGGTAGTCCTCCTCCAATTACCTTTCCTAGTGTTGTTAAATCTGGCTCAATCCCGAACAACTCCTGTGCACCACCTTTAGCAACTCTAAAACCAGACATAACTTCATCAAATATGAGAAGAGCGCCATACTCAGTGGAAAGGGAACGTAGTGATTCTAAAAAATCTTTTTCGGGGACAATCAATCCCATATTTCCTGCAATTGGTTCAATGATAATACAGGCAATTTTTTCTCCGTGAACAGCAAAAAATTCCTCAACCGCGTTCATATCGTTATATGGAAGTGAAAAAGTATTTCTAGCATAATCGGTTGGAACTCCTTCACTATCGGGGACACTAAATGTCGCTCCCCCGCTCCCAGTTTTTACAAGAAGACCATCTGAGTGACCATGATAACACCCGTCAAATTTCAGAATTGCGTCTCGTCCTGTAAATCCCCTTGCGAGCCTAATCGAAGACATTGTCGCTTCAGTCCCAGAATTAACAAATCGGATAAGTTCCATAGATGGAAAAGAATTTTGTACTAATTCTGCCAGAGTAGTCTCAAGAACTGTAGGTGCACCAAAGCTTGTGCCGGATTCTGTCGTTTCTTTAATAATAGAAACAATTCTTGGATGAGCATGACCTAAAATTAACGGCCCCCAAGACAGGACATAATCAATAAATTCGTTTCCATCGACATCCCAAATATGAGACCCCTTCCCGCGCTCGACAAAAAATGGTGTTCCTCCTACACCTTTAAAAGCACGAACGGGACTATCGACTCCACCCGGAATTCTCTTCTGAGCAAGTGAAAAGAATTTCTTAGACATTTTATTTTGAGTCAATTTATATATTTTCCTACAAGAAGTTCGAGGCGACTAAGAGTTTCTTTTGAGATAGAACTAAGATCCGAAATAATCGATGTTTTTAAAATTTCAGAGAATGGACTCTTTCCCTGTATTTGAGAAACAGATCTCGTAATAATTGTCCTTGCCAGTTCTGCGTTCCTCTTAACTAGAGCAATAACAGATTCCACATCTACATCTTCTTCTTCTTCATGCCAACAATCATAATCGGTAGAAAGTGCAATCGTTGCATAACTCATCTCTGCCTCGCGCGCAAGTTTAGCTTCAGGCATATTAGTCATTCCTATAATCGAAGCGCCCCAATCACGATAACGATAACTTTCCGATCGACTGCTAAATTGCGGACCTTCCATACAAACATACGTTCCACCTCTATGTACAATCGCACCTGATTCCTTGGCAGCATTTTCAAGTATAGTCGAAAGTTTTGAACAAACTGGATCTGCCATAGAAACATGGGCTACTAAGCCATCCCCAAAAAAAGTACTTCTTCTTTTCGTGGTAAGATCAATAAACTGATCTGGTATAACAATATGTCCAGGATGAATTTCCTCCTTCATGCTTCCTACAGCACTAACTGAAATAATCCACTCGCAACCTAATTTTCGAAATCCATATATATTTGCAAGGAATGGAATTTCACTTGGCATGAGCACATGCCCAATACCATGACGAGGCAAAAAAGCAACTTTTTTTCCAGAGAGTGTGCCAACAATAAAGGGTGCTGATGGAGAACCAAATGGGGTATCAATTACAACTTCTTCTATATCCTCAAGTTCTTTCATTTCATACAAACCACTTCCACCTATGACACCTATAAGAACTTCGCTCAAAACTTCCTCCATTAAAGATCAAACTTCTAAAATATTTTTTCCCAAAAGACATTCAGCGATTTGAACTGCATTTAGTGCAGCACCTTTACGAAGATTATCTGAAACAACCCAGAGGTTAATTGTGTTTAAAAGAGAATCATCATCTCTTATTCTTCCAACATAAACATCATCTTTACCAGAGATATCAATTGGCATGGGATAAACTGATTTTTTAATGTCATCAAGAACCTCTATCCCCTCTGACCTATTGAGTATCTCTCTTGCTTTTTTAGAATTCATATCTTCATAAAATTCAATATTTACCGATTCAGAATGCGAATTATAAACTGGGACTCGGACACAGGTAGCACTTAGCGGGAGATTATCAGACTCTAAAATTTTGCGAGTTTCATTAATCATTTTCAACTCTTCTTTAGTATTTCCTCCTTCTAAAAAAACATCTATCTGAGGAAGACAATTAAAAGCTATCTGATGCGGGAAATTTTCAGGGAGAGATTCCTCAGACTTGGTTTTAGCTTTTACTTGCAAATTAAGTTCATCAATTGCCTTCTGTCCAGCGCCACTTACTGCCTGATATGTACTCACAACAATTCGTTTAATTCGCGAAATCTTGTTAAGCGGATTAAGTACAACAACGAGTTGTATTGTAGAACAATTTGGATTTGCTATAATTCTACTTTTTGAATTCAGACAATGAGAATTAACCTCAGGCACAACCAAAGGGACATTTGATTCCATACGAAAAGCACTTGAATTATCTATTACTATAGCGCCAGATTGCACCGCAATCTGCGCAAATTCAAGTGACCTACTTGCACCAGCAGAAAAAAGAGCAACGTCTATGTCCTTAAAAGAATCGTTGTCTAATTTCTTTACTGTTATTTTACTACCATGAAATTCTAACTTTTTACCTTCACTTCTCTGACTGGCATAAAGATGTAGTTGATCAACTGGAAAATCCCTCTCTTCCAAAATACGGATCATCTCATTTCCAACTGCTCCAGTTGCACCAACAACTGCAACTTTCAAACCAGACATTTTCATTCCCCCACGCGCTCTAAAATTACAGAACCCATGTCAGAACATGAAATTTTCTTTGAACCAGGAGTATGAATATCGATAGTTCTGTAACCTTCTCTTAAAGCTTCAGAAACCGCATTTTCTATCACTTCTGCTACTTCTGGAAGCTTTAATGCGTATCGACAAAGCATAGCAGCTGACATAATTGCTGCAACTGGATTTGCTTTGTCTTGTCCAGCAATATCAGGAGCAGTTCCATGAACAGGTTCAAACATACCAAAACCTCCATCTCCCAAATTTGCAGATGCAAGCATCCCTATTGAACCAGTTAACATAGAAGCAGCATCACTCAGGATATCTCCAAACATATTACCAGTAACGACAACATCAAATTGAAGTGGATTTCTTATTAATTGCATCGAAGCATTATCAACATACATATGAGACAATTCTATATTAGGAAAATCTTCTCCTACTTCTATAGCAACTTTCCTCCATAATCTACTATTATATAAAACGTTTTCTTTATCCACAGAGCAAAGCTTCTTTTTTCTCACTGCAGCAAGTTCAAAACCAAGTTTTACTATTCTTCTAATTTCAGAAGAATGGTACACCATTGTATCTACAGCTCTTTGTTCATCAGGAGAAACATCTTCAATATGTTGTGGTTTTCCAAAATAAATTCCACTAACTCCTTCACGCAAAACAAGAAGATCTAATCCGCGAACAATTTCTGGTTTCAAAGAAGAAGAATCTACAAGAGAATCAAACATAACAGCAGGTCTGAGATTGGCATAAAGGTCAAGTCCTTTTCGAAGACCAAGAATTGCCTGCTCGGGACGCCTTTCTCTTTCCAAGTCATCCCATTTAGGACCACCAACAGCACCGAATAACACTGCGTCAGAATTTTTACATAGTTCCAAAGTTTCGTCAGGCAGTGGTTGACCTACAGAATCTATTGCAGCACCACCACATAAAGCTTCTTTGAAATTAAAAATTACTTCAAATTTTTTTCCTGCACTCTGGAGAATTGAACTTGCCACACGTGCAACTTCTTCTCCAACACCATCTCCAGGCAACAAAGCAATATTGAATTCTTTCAACTTATGAACCAGCCTTTCTATACTAAATTATTGAAATTTATTTAAAATCATTACAATACGGTAACTCCCTAGCTATTTCCTTAACTTTAGAGAGATTTCCAATTAAATTCTGGAGCATATTCCAACTTCCATTTAAGAAAGCACTTCTTTGATTTTCCTGAATTTCAATAGGTATACTTAACTCTCCATAAAAAAGTTCTTTTTTATCTATATTCAATTCATATAAAATTTTTGGATTCTCTTGAGTCTGACTTATTAAATTTTGCAAACCCTGTGGATCAACTGTAACTACTGGAACTCCTATCGCAAAACAGTTTCCAGCAAATATTTCTGCAAAAGAAACGCCTACGAGCGCATCAATCCCAAATCTTTTTAACGCTTGGGGAGCATGTTCTCTAGACGAACCAGAACCAAAATTCTTACCAACAAACATAATTTTTCCGCCTTTATATGCGGGATCATCAATTGGATGATCTGGAGTGTTTTCTCTTTCATCACAAAAAAGGGCTTTCTCGATTCCATCAAAAGTTATTGCTTTAAGAAATCTAGCAGGGGTAATTCTATCTGTATCTATATCGTCTCCAGGAAGAGGAATTCCGCGACCTGTAATCTTGATTATTTTTTCTGCAGACATTTCATTACTCCTTAAAACTCTCTTGGATCTGCAATACGTCCCTCTATTGCAGACGCTGTAACAATCGCAGGACTAGCCAAATGTGTCCTACCTCTAGGACTTCCTTGTCTACCTATAAAATTTCTATTAGAGGAAGAAATACTTCTTTCAGCACCAACAAGTTTATCTGGATTCATTCCAAGACACATTGAACATCCTGCCTCTCTCCATTCCGCACCCGCTTCTTCAAAAATTTTGTCTAACCCTTCTTCCTCAGCCTGTTTTTTTACTTTTTGAGAGCCAGGAACTACTAACATACGCACTTTTGAATTGACTTTTCGTCCAGATATAATTCGAGCACCTTCTCTTAAATCCGAAATCCGTGAATTAGTACAAGAACCAAGAAATGCAACGTCTATTTTCGTATCGCGTATCGGAGTCCCAGGTTTTAATCCCATAAATTCAAAACCTTTTTCAGCAGTCTTAATATCTTCTCCAGAAAAAACTGACGGTTCTGGCAACGAGTCAGATAAGCCTATAGATTGTCCAGGATTGATACCCCAAGTAACCATCGGTTGAATGGAATCAGCTACAATTTCAAAAGTATCATCATATTTTGCATCGGCATCTGAAGCTATCGACTCCCAATAAATTTGTGCTCTTTTAAAATCATCACCTTTAGGCGCAAATTCCCTGCCAGACAAATAATCAAAAGTAATCTTGTCAGGATTTACATAACCAATTCTTGCACCACCCTCTATACTCATATTACAAACTGTCATTCTCCCTTCCATGTCCATATCATCAAAAACTGAACCTGCATATTCATAAGCGTGTCCAATTCCACCTTTAATTCCAAGATCATGAATAATTCTTAAAATAACATCTTTAGGTAAAACGCCTTCTTGCAAATCACCGTTAACTTCAATACGACGAACTTTTAATCTATTAAGTGAAAGAGTTTGAGAAGCTAATACATGACCTACTTCTGTTGTTCCTATTCCAAATCCTAAAGCTCCCATTGCACCATGAGTACTTGTATGGCTATCTCCGCAAGCAATTGTCATCCCAGGCTGACTCAATCCCAACTCTGGTCCTATTACGTGAACAATTCCTTGCATTTGAGAATTCTTATTTAAAAAACGTATGCCATACTTTTCTACATTTTGTTCAAGTGAAGCCATCATTAATTCCGCTTGCTGATCTTCTAATGGACGAAGCAACGATAGAGTAGGGATTATGTGATCAACCGTAGCAACCGTCCTCTCAGGAAATGCAACTTCAGAATCTAATTCCTCTAACATTGAGAAAGCCTGAGGAGTAGTCACTTCATGAATCAGATGTAGACCTATAAAAAGTTGATCTTGACCAGATTCAAGCTTAGATACGGTGTGTTTATCCCAAACTTTGTCGTATAAAGTTCTTTCAGACATGTCTAACCTCTTTTATTTTCTTCCGAAGAAGAATTCTCCATAGCTTCTTTAAGTGACGCTATATATTTGGCTGCCGCTTCTAATTTATCCTCTCTTTGAGAATTTTGTTCAATCACATCAATTAGAGCACTTCCCACTATAATACCTTCTGCATATTGAGACACTTCAGCTGCTTGTTCTGGAGTTTTTATTCCAAAACCGACTAGAACAGGCATTTTTTTTTCTTCATTAATTTTTTCAAGAGAAACATTGAGATCTTTGTCTAAAGACTCTCTTGCACCGGTGACTCCCATCTGGGCAACGTAGTATATAAAGCCACCACCGAACTTATTAACTAGAGATATTCTTTCTTCTGTACTCGTAGGTGCCAACATGAAAACAAGTTCTAAAGGATATTCTTCCATAGATTTTAGTAGAAGCATACTTTCCTCAGGTGGCAAATCCGGAACGATAACTGCGTCTACACCCGCCAAGGAACATTCCTTAACAAAAACATCTATTCCCATGGCTACAATCGGATTATAATAAGTCATAATAACAAGAGGTAAATTTTTCAAATCTTCTCTAATTTCCGAAATCATTTTTATTACTGACTTGAGATTCGTACCTCCTTCTAATGCTCTCATGCTTGCTCTCTGAATTGTTGGTCCATCTGCAAGTGGATCACTAAATGGGACTCCAATTTCGATTCCATCTGCACCCGAAGAAGCTAAAGATTTAATTAAAGATTTAGTAAAACTTAAATCTGGATCTCCTGCAGTCACAAAAGGGAACAAACCAGATCTATTGTTTTCTCTCAACTGAGACATACATGATTCTATTCTTCCTGAAGAAAGCAACTTTAAACTCCCTTTAGAATCAAATTAGATCTTTCAATAAACCTCTTGCCTGATAAACGTCTTTATCTCCGCGCCCAGACAGGTTTACAACTATTATTTTTTCAAAACTATTCGAAGAAACTTCATCCGCTAATTCATCTAAAATAGCAATAGCATGTGCACTTTCAAAAGCGGGAATAATTCCCTCTAAAATTGACAATCTTCGAAAAGCTTCGAGTGCTCTAGTATCTTCAACAGTAAAATAACGTGCTCTTTCTGAATCTTTTAAAAATGAATGTTCAGGGCCAACGCCAGGATAATCTAATCCTGCAGAAACAGAATGAGCAGGAATAATTTGTCCATCTTCATCATAGAGAAGAAAAGTCTCACAACCATGAAGAACTCCTATTCTTCCAGCAGCTAGAGAAGCACCATGTTCTCCAGATTCTAATCCCCTTCCTCCTGCCTCTACGCCCACTAGTTCTACATCTTTATCTTCTAAAAAGGGATAAAACAAACCGATTGCATTACTTCCGCCTCCAACACATGCAACACACGAATCGGGCAATCTTCCCTCAATTTCTAAAATCTGTTTACGAGTTTCTCTTCCAATGACCGCTTGAAAGTCACGAATCATCTCAGGAAAAGGATGAGGACCCACAACAGAGCCAATTATATAATGTGTTGTTCTAACTGATGCAGTCCAGTCACGAAGAGTTTCATTTGTCGCATCTTTCAAAGTTCCACTTCCAGACTTAACTGGAATAACAGTTGCTCCAAGAAGTTGCATACGAAAAACATTTAACTCCTGTCTTTCTATATCTTCCTCTCCCATGTATATACTACATTCCAAGCCATATCTTGCCGCAGCAGTAGCAGTAGCAACTCCATGCTGACCTGCACCTGTCTCTGCGATAATACGTTTTTTCCCTAATCTTTTTGCTAAGATCACTTGTGCCATAGTATTGTTTATTTTATGCGCACCAGTGTGGCATAGATCTTCTCTTTTTAAATACACTTTCAAATTCTTCAATTCAGAAGAAAGTCTTTCTGCAAAATATAATGGAGTCGGACGACCTACGAAATCCCTTAACAATCCATCAAGTTCTACTTGAAACAAAGTATCTTTTTTTGCATCTTCGTAGGCGAACTCCAACTCTTCTAAAGCAGGCATGAGAGTTTCTGGGACAAACCTCCCACCAAACCTTCCAAAACGACCTTTTGGAATCAATTTTTCATTTGTTGGCATAATTATTGTCCTATATTTAATACGCTTTTTGCATTAACTATAAATTTTTTGACTAATTCAGAATCTTTTTTTCTTGGATTATTTCTTTCAACTCCACTACAAACGTCAACCCCAAAAGGAGAAACTTCTTTTAAGGCTTCCTCTACATTCGATGGATTTAACCCTCCAGAAAGGATAATCGATTTTCTTGCAGTAAAATCTTTTACTAATGACCAATTAAATTTCTTCCCAGTACCACCTAACTTTCCCTTAACAAAAGAGTCTAAAAGTATAATACAATTTTCATATTCTGAGACATGGTTAATGGTACTTGAATCTTTTACTCTAATAGCGCGAATTACACGGAACCCTCTTTCAACAAAATAATTACAGTCTTGTGGAGTCTCATTTCCATGCAATTGAATTGTCTTTAATTCTAGTTCAGATGATATTTTTTCCACTTTGTTTCTTTCCTCATCAGCAAAAACACCAATTTTTTCGTCAAAAAACGACAAAGAAGACATTATCTGTTTAGCATACTGATCTTCGAGAAATCTAGGTGTTCCCGGAACAAAATTAAATCCGAGAGCATCTGCTCCAAAATTTATAGCTATTTCAGCATCTTCTACATTTGTTATTCCACATATTTTCACTTGAACCATCCTACTTATCCTTCAATAAAAATAAAGATCAAACAAATCATAGAATTTATACCATACCGTTTTTTAAAGGGATAGAAAAAACCTAATAACTTAAGAATTACCCCCTCCTAAAAACATATTGTGGACTTCGTGGCTGGAAATAAGCTGATCTCGGGTACCCTCTATTTTATTTCTTCCAAGTTCTAGAAGATATCCACGATCACATATTTCTAGAGCTTGTGTAACATTTTGTTCAACTAAAATAATTGTAAAACCCTGATTTGACAGTTCTATTATTTTTTCAAAAATCTCTGATACATATTTTGGACTTAATCCAAGTGAAGGTTCATCCAACATCAAAATATTTGGATTTGTCATTAAAGACCTTCCAACTGCAATCATCTGTTGTTCTCCGCCACTCATAGTTCCTGCAAATTGTTCCTGTCTTTCTTCTAATAGAGGGAAAATTGAAAAAACGTTAGACATAGATTCTGCAATTTTTCTTGAATCTTGAAATATAAAAGCACCTAATTCTAAATTCTCCTTTACTGTCATTTTTTCAAAAACTACCCTTCCCTGGGGAACGTAACCAAGTCCAGCAGATAAAATTTGTTCAGGCCTTAACCCTTTCAAACTTTTTCCCTTAAAAAGAATTTCACCTTTGGTGACATTCAAGAAACCCATAACCGATTTAAGTGTCGAAGATTTCCCTGCACCGTTAGAACCAATAACTGAAACGATTTCTCCCTCAAAAGCTTGAATTGAAACACCATTGAGAACTTGCATCCCACCCGGATAAGAGGCACTAATTGTTTTGATTTCAAGCAAACTATTTTTATTCATTATTAAATCTAAAAAAATTATTTTCTTTAAAACCGAAAAAAAAACTCTTCATTTTTCTGATTTATTTTCTAAACTCTCTTGTTTTCATTCGCGTCAATAGGACAATCTTCTATCCAAACAGCGCCATCTTCTCCAAATTCCTTTTTCCAAATAGGAACTATTTGTTTAATGCGATCTATTGAAAATCTACATGCTTTAAATGCAGCATCTCTATGTGCAGAAGCTGCTAAGATAAACACAGCAACTTCTCCAATTTGCAACGTTCCAATTCGATGGATAATTAACAAATCAGAAATTTTAAACCTTTCTTTTGCTTCGCTAATAACTTGCAAAAGTTTCTTTTCAGCCATTTCCTTATATGTATGGTACTCCAAGTGAGTAACTTTTTGACCACGACTCTCACTCCTAACCATACCCGTGAATGAACAGATAGCACCAAGTGATTCAGATTCAAAAGTGCCTATCAATTTTTCTACTTCTATTGGGGCATCAACAATTTTACATATCATCTAGATACCTCCACTAATAGGAGGAATAAGCGCTATTTCATCAGAAACAGAAATTGCAGACCCTTCTCCCGCAAATTCTTGGTTTATTGAAACAGCAATAGATTCCATACGACCAGAAAATTGAGGATACTTCTGCGAAAGACACTCTCTTAGATCAGATACTTTTGCCGAATCTTTTATTTCTATCTCTATCTCTTCTGAACCTGTAACTTCGTAGGCCCATGCAAAACATTTCACCTTAACCAACATTTGTATCTCCATTTTAATCAAAATAAGATTGATTCATTTTAACACAACAAATACATATAAAAGTATATTCCTGTATAATTAAAGAATGAAAATTTCAAACGATCCAGACATTAATGAAAAAATCTTGAAAAAACTAAATTCAGGATCTTTGTCATTCTATGATTTTATGGAAATAGCTTTGTATAACCCTCAAGGTGGATTTTATTCCAATATCGAAAATCAATTCGGGAAAGATGGAGCATTCATTACCAGCCATTACTATGGAAAGTGGCTTGGTTCAGTTATAGCGAAACAGATTAAAATTATTTTCAATAAAATGATGAACCCAGTTAATTTTAAAATTGTAGAATACGGTCCTGGGGAAGGTTTTTTAGCATATGACATTCTAGAATCCCTTATAAAGAATAACGAATACCTTGACTATATTTTAATTGAAAAGAGTACTCATCTTGCGAAAAAAAGTAGAGATTTATTGTCTAAATTCAAAGAAAAAATATCATTTTCAGAAAATCTCCCAGATTCTTTTGAAGGAGTGATCTTAGCCCATGAATTTCTTGATGCCATTCCCTTTCATATTTTACAGAAAACAGATAGAGGATATAAAGAAAAATATATTGTTCTAGAATCAAATAAATTAAAATATCAACTCGGTCCTCTTTCCAAATCAGAACTTAACGAACACATAAAAGAAATAGACAAATATATTGAAGTAGGACAAACATTCGAAATTGCTCTAGACACTAAAGTTTGGCTCGAACTTATTTCTAAAAAATTAAAGAAAGGAGCAGTTTTGATTTTTGATTACGGTTTTTCAAATCAAGTTATATTCGACAAAACAAGATTTCATGGTACTGCAAGGAGTTTCAGGAAACATATGGTCTCAGAAGTCTCTCTAGAAAATGTTGGAAAATCAGACATTACTGCTGATGTAAATTTTTCATTTATAGTTAAAAATGCAGAAAAATTAGGTTTTACCCTAAATGGATTTACAGATCAGTCCCATTTTTGCATAGGAGGCGGGATAACTGATCTAATTGAAAAAGAGAGTAAATCTGAACCTAACATAAATGATAAAGGAGTCATGGGAATACTGGATCCAACTGGATTAGGAAGTGGAATAAAAGTCATGCTCCTTACAAAAGGAATAGATTTAAAAGATCTTCAAGCCTTTTCAATGAAACCAGACGACAGAACCTCATTTAATACTCTTAAGAACTGAATGATCTAAATGGTCGAATTGCAAGCAGGTCAAGTTGTATTTTTTTTCTTCCTCTCCATTTATTAAAACCAACGGAAAATGCAATTTCTATCTTTTCTTTCTCCATATCGAACTCTTGAGATAAAAACCCTAATCCAAAACCTATAGAGTTAATCCTTTCATCGCCAACCTGAAAATCCAATTTTAAATGTTCTTTTTTAGATCCAACCAAGATGGGAGAGCCAATTATAGAAAGAGGACCACTCACAAAAATAGGCTTTTCGTTCTCTGTCCCATAAGGTGATAATCTTTCAATTTCTTCTACAAAAAAATCATTTATTTCCGTTAGATCAACTTTTTCATCAACCCAAAAAATCGATTCTTCACTTTCAGATAGTCTTAAATTCTTCAAAGCATTATTAAATAAACTCCGAAATAAATCGATTTTCTCTGATTTTATCGTCAACCCAGCTGCGCCCTTATGCCCACCAAACTGAATTAATGAGCTTGAACACTGCTCAAGAATATTATAAACATCAATCCCTTCTATGCTTCTTACTGAACCTTTTCCTTTCAAATCCTCAATATGAATTATTGCAGTTGGTTTCTCATATCTTTCTACAATATTCGATGCGACAATGCCTATAACACCAGGATGCCATTTCTCGCTTGATAAAACTATTCCATATTCGACAGAGGTTGGGTCAGAACATTCAACCTGAGAAAATGCATCCTCAATAGCTCGATCTTGATGTTCCCTTCTTTGACGATTCCACTCTTCGATCTTTTCCGCTTGAGACCTAGCTTTAGATTGATCATCACAAACAAGTAATTCTACTGCTGCTTTAGCATTACCGACTCTACCAGTAGAATTTATTCTTGGCGCCATTGAAAAAGAGATGTCTCTTGGTGAGATAACACTTGATTTTAAATTAGCTGCGGCTTGCAATGCTTTTATGCCAATTCTCCGAGGATCTTTCAATGAATTGCTCTTATGAGAATCCTCGCAGGAAAGTAATTCTAGACCAGTCTTAACAAAAAATCTGTTTTCATCTACTAGGGGAACCAAATCAGCTACAGTTCCTAGAGCTACAAGATCTAGAAAGTTTTTTAAATTAGGTAAATTCTTCAAAGAAGCAAATTCATATAATCTCCTTCTAATTGCTACAGCTAATTTAAATGCAATTCCGACACCACTTAATCCCTTGAAAGGATATGGGCATTCTTTTTGTGCAGGAGAAATAACAGAATAACAATTTGGAAGTTTCGCAGAAGGCCTATGATGATCTGTAATAATTAGATTAACTCCAATTTTACCAGCCTCTTCTGCAACTTCATGTGCACTAATTCCACAGTCAACAGTAATAATAGTACTGCATTGTTTTGAAGAAAGTTCTTTAATGCCTTTCATGAACAAACCATATCCTTCTTCAAAACGACTAGGAATATAATAATGAGACTCAACTCCCAAGGAAGTGAAAAATGAAAATAAAAGTGTAGTAGATGCTATTCCGTCAACATCAAAATCACCATAAATCCCGATAGGCTTTTTATCTAGAATATTCCCTACTATATGTTTTACAGCTTTTTCCATTCCCTTCATTAAGAAAGGATCATGCATATCTTCCATGGTTGTATTTAAAAAATTCTTTGCTTCTTTTGTATCAATTATATTTCGCAAGACTAGGAGTTTAGCTAAAATCTTTGGAATTTTTAAAACATTTGTTAATTCATTAATCTTATCTTCATCTGCATAGCGGATTGTCCATTTACTATCGGAACTATTTCTCAGAATCTCAGTCCTATTCAATCTATTTTCTCTTTTAAATTAAGTATTAATACAATCTTGGCTTATAAGTTTTATGCCATTTGTTTAAATTATTTTTTATTAACGCTCGCGAAATTTTCTTCCTTTTTTTTATATTGATAACTATGCTCTTCCCTTTTTTATGAAGTGACCTATCCAACAACTGTAAATATCTCATTATCTCTCGAACCAATCTTTTGCTTCTACACCCATTCCCGTTAATTAAAATAGAGAAACCAAGGATTTCACCATTCTTAGAAAAAATATAACCACTTAGAGAACTGACTCCATTTAGATACCCTGTTTTAGCCCTAACTCTATATTCATCTTTCGCTAATCTCCTTCTTTTTCTCAAAGTCCCGTCAATACCATAAATGGGAAGAGAAGAAATAAAATCAGAGGAAAAACGATGGTCATGAAAAGCATGTTCTAAAACTTTAACCATTGCATAAGGTGTAATTCTATTCATTCTACTCAAGCCGGAACCATCAAATATTTTAAAAGATTTCTTAGAAAGACCTATAGAAAAAAGGTAATTCTGTATTGCTTTCAGACCTTTTTTTGAAGTGCCTGGCAAACCAAATAATTCCGCTCCTAAAGTTTTCAAAATCTGTTCAGAAACGAAATTATTACTCCACTTGTTCATTGTTTTAATTATTGAAGAAAGACTTTTTGATTTGTGACGAACTAACAAATTAGCCTTTTTTGGCGTACGACCTATCTTAATTCTACCTTTTAAAATAATTGAGTTCTTCTCAAGTAAAGATACAAAAACTCCCGCTGTATAAAAAGATGGATACGTTATGGGTAAACGCTTATTAATTATTTTTCCTTTACGCGAAATTTTTCCTTTGATTAAGAAAATATCTTTTTTGTTTTTAGAAAAAACCTTTTGAAAAGTTAATTTTGCTCTCTTAGTGGATCTGTCTCTTTTGATTTTAGATTTTATTTTAATCACTTCTGTGTATGGATCTATTCTAATTTTCGGTGCATCTAGATTATTTCTTTTTTCAGGATCAACACTTATTAAAACCGAGTTGAAATTTAAAGAAAGTGCACCACTAGGAACCATATAAGTTTTTAAATTTTTATTTTTTTTCCAACCAGTTCCAAATCTTTTTGTATCAAAAAAACTTTCATCTACAACAATATCGCCAACAATTTTTTTTACCCCTTTCAATTTAAGTTTGTTCACCAATTCTTTGATATTTTCTTGGAGAAAAACTGGATCGCCGTAACCTTTTAGAAAAATATTACCTCGAACTACTCCATTTGATAGAGGAGAGACAGAATATACATCTGTAACAAAATGATACTCAGGTCTTAGATGATAAAAACTTGCTATTGAAGTAAGAATCTTTATATTGGAAGCTGGGATCTTTTTCCTATGGGCAAAATGAGAAAAAAGTGTATCTCCTACCGTCAAAGACTGTACTATGAATCCAAGATTTTTAGTCTTTCTACAATTCCTTTTTATCGACTTTTTCAAGAGTTTTTTTAGTACCGACAATGACTGTATTTTATAATTTATTTTATTCTTCTTGCTAGAAAATGCTGGAGTGGAGTAAAAATGAAAAATTAAAAAGAAAATAAGACAAGAAAAAACTGAAAAATAATTCAGGGGGAAAAACCTGGACAAGTTAGACCTCCTTCCCTGATTTTACAAAAGAGCAAGAATCTGTATCAATAATTTCACAGTGGGTCTATCGGTATAATCTATCCCTATCTTACGATATCTTATTAACCCTTTCTTATCTATTATAAAAACAGCAGGTCTAGAGATACCTTCCTGTGGATGAAGCACACCAAAAGAACGGATTATTTTTCTTTGCAAATCAGAAACGAGCAGGAACTTAACTCCAAGTTCAACTAATGTTTGTTTTTTTTCATCATTCCCATCCGTACTTATAGCAATAAGCTTAGAATCTTCATTATTTAGTTTACTAAAGTTCTGTTGCAACTCTACAAGTTGCTTTTGACAATGACCTCAAAAATGTCCTCTATAAAAAACGATTATTAGATTCTTTTTTTCTAAAAGATTTTTTGAATTAAATTCTCCAGACTCAAAAAAAGGAGCTTTTTCACCAATCTTAGGTATTTCTGGAATTGTCTCTCCTGTAATTGGAAAAACAGAGTAAAAAAATACGAAAAATAAAAAGATGAAAAACAAAAAAATATTTTTTGAAATCCTGAAACAAAAACTATCCTTAACCATCTAAAACTCCAGAACTTAAATGATTACAATGATGAGCCTAAATAACACTCTAATGTCTACAAAATAACCGTATTGACGTTCAGTATAACATATGACAAATTCATTGTTGTTTCTATCTGCCCTTCCATTTTAAAAGTGACCCCTAATTGGAATTCTTGAAAAGTACTTTTAAAGTTTTACTGTTCGTTATTATTATTCCTTTTATCCTTCTAGGCTGCTCAAAGAAAGAATATTCAAGAACAGATCATATTATTGTTGCTTTGGATTCAAATCCAACACAATTAGATCCAAGATTATCTCAAGATTCTGTTTCTAATCAAATCCAAAGGTTTCTTTTTAGTCCTTTACTTTCTTTTGACAAAGACGGCAAAATTATTTTAGTACTAGCAGAGAAATGGGAACAGACGGACCAACTTTCACATACAATAAAAATCAAAGAGAATGTATACTTCCATAACGGCAAGGAATTAACATCTGAAGATATAAAATATACTTTTCAATCTCTAAAAGACCCTCTTCTTGGTTCCCCTAAATCTTCAATGCTTAAGGACCTGAAAGAAATACAATTAAATTCAAGATATAAACTCACTTTTATTCTCAAAAGACCATCTGCCTCATTTTCAGAGTGTCTTATGATTGGAATAGTTCCTAAATCAACTTCAAAAGGTTTTCAACAAAAACCTATAGGAACCGGTCCTTTTAAATTCTCTCAGTATAAAAATGACGAAACGTTAGAATTAATACCTTTTAAAAGATATTTTGGAAAATCTGCAAATTTCAAAAAATTGATTTTTAAAATTATTCCAGAAGAAACAATTCGTATACTTGAGTTAGAAAGCGGTGGAGTAGACTTTATTCAGAATGGTTTTTCTCCCGATCTTCTTCCAAGACTAGAAAAAAACCCGAATCTAAAAATATTAAAGAGACTGGGAACAAATTTTTCATATATAGGTTTTAATTTAGAAGACCCTATTCTTTCAAACAAATTAGTAAGAAAGGCAATTGCTCACGCAATAAACAAAAAACCCATAGTTAAATATATTTTAAAAGATCTCGTTGTACCTTCAAATACACTATTACAACATAACCATTGGGCTCATAATCCGAATTTAGAAAAATACAAACACAATATTCAATACGCTAACGAACTACTCGATCAAGCTGGTTATATTGATCCAGATGGAAAAGGACCTTTGCCTAGATTCTCTCTAACTTTTAAAACATCACAGAATGAACTAAGGCGCCGTATTGCTACTGTTTTGGCAGACCAGTTATCCTCTGTTGGAATAAAAATCAAAGTAAGATCCTATGAATGGGGGACATTTTTTGGAGATATAAGAAAAGGGAATTTTCAACTTTATTCACTTACTTGGGTCGGAATTTCTGATCCTGATATATACCGTTTTATCTTTCACAGTAATTTTTTTTCCCCAAAGGGATTAAACAGGGGAAAGTACAAAAATCCATTAGTCGACAAACTATTGGAAAATGCAAGCCTCAATCAAAACAAGGATTATAGGAAAGAAAAATACCAACTGGTACAAAAAATACTTGCAAGTGATTTACCTTATATCAATTTATGGCACGGAGTGAACGTCGCTATCTTTAATAAGAAGATAAAGGGTTATAAGGTCTATCAAAATGAAGACCTAATATCTCTTTCGAAAATTACAGTTGGAAAAAACCCCTAAAATCAATTTTTCAAAGGCGAAACATTGCGTAATCTAATTTTGAAAAGATTATTACTTCTTCTCCCTATTATTTGGGGTGTTGCAACTATTGTATTTGTTATCACACATTTAATTCCAGGAGACCCCGTAGACTTAATTTTAGGCGAAACGGCTAGACCAAGTCATCGCGAAGAATTGAGAAAGGCAATGGGATTAGACAAACCAGTACATCAACAATATACCAATTATATGAAACAACTCCTACAAGGAGATTTAGGCAAATCTATTCATAGGAAAGAAAAAGTCTCATCCTTAATTATAAAAAAAGCCAAAGCCTCATTTGAACTTGCATTTTCTTCGATAATAGTAGCTATTTTTATAGCGTTACCCTTAGGAATTGCATCTGCAAGAAGTCCTGGAAGTTGGTTAGATATAATATCGAGTATTATTGCAGTTATAGGAGGAAGCGTACCCGTTTTCTGGCTAGGTCCTATTTTGATTATTTGTTTTTCAATAGGAACGGGTTGGTTCCCTGTTTCGGGTAGAGAAGGAATAGAAAGTATCATTTTACCAGCTCTCACCTTAGGGGCATCTCTTTCAGCAGTTCTCATGAGAATGATTAGATCTAGTTTTTTAGAAATACTCCCCCAAGATTTTCTTGCAACTGCAAAAGCAAAAGGACTTTCAGAGAGAAGGGTTATCTTTATCCATGCATTCAGAAATGCATGTTTACCAATAATTACTATTTTAAGTCTCCAACTTGGAGCACTTTTAACAGGAACAATAATAACTGAAACAGTTTTTGCCTGGCCTGGAGTAGGAAGACTAATTATTCAATCTATATCGGCAAGAGATTATCAACTTGTCCAAGGATGCGTAATTTTTATAGCAACAGTTTACATAATCACAAATCTTCTAGCAGATATTTTATACGGATTATTAGACCCAAGAATAAGGATTGATCAAAATGTTTAAGAGGATTAATTTTAATATTGGTTTTACAATTATCCTTTTTATCTTACTTGCAACATTTTTTTCCTCTTTCATTTCAATCTCTGATCCATACGAAATTCAGCTTTCAAAAGGTTTAGCAAAACCAGAATGGGGACATCCTTTTGGATTTGACAAACTTGGTAGAGATATTTTATCCCGCACATTAGAAGGCGCAAAAATATCACTTCTGGTTGGATTTTCTGTCGTAATAGTTTCAGTGATAATAGGAACCCTTATTGGGACTATAGCGGGTTATACAGGTGGCTTGTTAGATGAAATCATAATGAGAATCACTGATATTTTTCTAGCATTCCCTGGAATACTCCTTGCAATAGGTCTTATGTCGGTTTTAGAACCAAGTGTTCTCAATATTATAATCGCACTCTCTACCTTTGGTTGGGTTGGTTACGCTCGACTAGTCCGCTCGCAAATTTTGAGTCTTAAAGAAAGGGAATTCGTAATTGCAGCCGTGGCTCAAGGAGCAACGCATAGAAGAATCTTTCAAAGTCATCTACTAACAAATATTACTTCTTCTATAATCATTGAAGCAAGTTTTGGTGTCGCCGGAAATATCTTAGCAGAAGCCGGCCTCTCATTTTTAGGTCTTGGAATTCAACCACCGCATGCAAGTTGGGGGTCAATGATCGCAGAAGGAAGAAATTTTTTACTTGTCGCTCCTCACCTCACACTATATCCAGGTCTCTTAATTGCTTTTACAGTACTGGGATTAAATCTAATGGGGGATGGGATAAGAGATTTTTTGGACCCCAATCAATAAAGATAGAAAAAATACCACTTCCTTTCCATTTTTTTCTTTTTTTTCCTCTTTATCTTTTTCGGAAGTTTAATCTTTTCTCTAAATTCTTTCTCAGAAGGAATAATACTCAGAAGTCTACCATGTGAAGTATTTGTAAAACGTTTTTCTCTTGAGAAAAGATTTTCAAGTTTCAAATTATGGCACTGGAGACACCTAGTGCTCTTACTTAAAACAGGAGAAGCGTTATATTTTTTCTGCATTTTTAAAATATGTAATTCTGGAACAAAATCTGCATGCAAGTGGCAACTTTGACAATGATTAGAAACCGCAATATTTTCATTGGCTGATTTTAATTTCCCCCTTATAGCCTTTTCAATGGGACTTTTAGTACATGACAGAAACAAAGGGGAAAAAGAAAAAATTAGCACCATGAAAATTATATATTTCTTCACATTTATATCCTATAAGTTTAAACTAAACACTCTTACTAGAAACCTCTGACTTAAGATACTTCTCAATATCTTCCAGCTTAGAACCAGGAGTGAAAATTTTCCCTATTCCTTTCTTTTCCAAAACATCGATATCTTCCTTTGGAATTGTTCCTCCGCCAAATAACAACACATCGTCCATTCCATTTTCATTGAGAAGTTCTTTTATAACTGGGAAAAGATGATTATGAGCCCCAGAGAGAATAGATAAACCGATTGCAGAAACATCTTCTTGAATAGCAGTAGAAACAATTTGTTCTGGAGTCTGCCTAAGTCCAGTATAGATTACCTCCATCCCAGCATCTCTTAAATGTCTTGCAATAATTTTCGCACCCCTGTCATGTCCATCTAAACCAGGTTTAGCTATTAAAACTCGAATGACTTGGTTTTTCATTGAAACTTCCAAATAAATTTAATTCTCAAAAAGCTATTACTAAATCTAACATTTTTACTCATGATGATAAAAGAAAAATTAAAAAGAAAGGCTCTTTCAGAAACACAAAAAAATAACAGTCGCCTAGAATAATTGAAAGATGAGATTTATTAGGATACCTTATCATCATATATCAATTGTTATGAAAAAAAATAAACCACTGTATAAAGACTGGAAAGTAAAACGATGGAATTTACCAGAGAAATTTATTGGAATGTTTATTTTGGGCAAATGGTTTATCTTTTAGCTCTTTTAGCCATTTGTTTTATGTTTTGGGGAATTTGGAAAAGAGTTAGATTATGGCGATTGGGTGTTAGTGAAATTAGAACAGACCAAATGCCAAAAAGAATTTATGGTCTTTTTAATGAAGTCTTTACGCATAAAAGACAATTAAGGGATACGTATGCCGGATTAATGCATTTATGTATTTTTTACGGATTCTTTGTTTCTCTTCTTGCAACCACATTAATCGCTATACAAGAATGGAGTGGCATACACTTCCTTAAGGGAAATTTTTATCTTTGGTATTCTTTAATTAGTGATAGTTTTGGAATTTTAGGCATCATAGGACTTGGTATGGCTTTGTGGAGAAGATTAATTATTCGACCTGACAGAATGAATTCCATCGCTGACGACTATATAGCATTAGGGTTACTTCTGTTAATTTTTGTTCAGGGATTTGTAGTAGAAGGTCTAAGAATTGCACTCACAGAGTTAAACCAAAAACCCGATTTAGCTATTTGGTCTCCTGGTGGCTATATTTTAGCTTTGGCTTTTCAGCATATAGATACGAAAAACTTATTATTTTTGCATAGATTTAATTGGTGGTTTCATGCAATTACTGCATTTATCTTTATTGGATACATGGGTTTTGGAAAGTTCAATCATATCTGGTATGGAATTATGAATATAACTTTCAGGAATCTCAATCCAAGCGGAAAACTTGAATTTGTCGATATTGAAGAATCTATGGAAAACAATCCAGATGATATTGAGAATCTAGGAGTTGAAAAAATAGAGCAATACTCATGGAAAGGACTATTAGATTTGGATGCCTGTACAAACTGTGGCCGTTGTCAGGATGTCTGCCCAGCATATGGTAGTGGTGTTCCGCTAAGCCCGAAAAAGCTTATTCAAGACATGAAATTGCATTTATCTGAAACCGGGCATTCTAAATTTTCAAAAAAACAAGAAAAAAACGAAGGTAAGTTATTTGGAGATGAAAAAAATTCAGCCGTATTGGAAGAAGAACTCTGGGGTTGCAGAACATGTGGTGCTTGTCAAGAAGAGTGCCCAGTCTTCATAGAACATATTCCTAAAATGATAGACATGCGTCGTCACTTGGTAATGATGGAGTCAAAGACTCCAGAAAACACCAGACAATTCTTGAAATCGATAGAAGAAAGAATGCACCCTTGGGTAGGGGCCCAGCATAATCGAGAAGAGTGGTATGAAGGTATGGATATTAAAATTTTATCGAAAGAAGTAAATGCTGAATATCTTTACTGGGTAGGATGTACTGGTTCAATGATAGATAGAAACATACAAGTTACAAAAGCAATGGTGAAAATTTTAAATGCTGCCAGTGTCGATTTTGGGATCTTAGGTGCGGAAGAAGTATGCACTGGAGACCCCGCTCGGAGAGCCGGTGGTGAATTCACCTTTCAAATTTGTGCTAAGAAGAATATTGAGACTCTGAATGAATATGGAGTAAGTAAAATTATTACTACATGCCCCCATTGTTTCAATACCTATAAAAATGAATACCCAGATTTCAACGGAAATTATGAAGTTATACATCACACGGAACTAATCAATGACCTCATTAAAAACGGAAAATTAAATCTGAAAAAATCTTTTTCAAACGTTACCTACCACGATCCCTGCTATTTAGGAAGACATAATAAAATTTATTCCCAACCGCGAAATGTTCTTAAAACAATCACATCAAAAGATGGTTACATAGAACTTGAACAGTCTAAGTCAAGTTCTTTATGCTGTGGAGCAGGTGGTGGTTATGCATGGATGGACGATGAACCTGACAAAAGAATAAATCATACTCGCTTAGAACAAGTGAAAGATTGTGGAGCAAAGACAGCTGCAGTATCTTGCCCATTTTGTATGCAAATGTTTGATGACGCACTCAAAACTATAGACCCGGAAAAAAATATCAGAGCAATGGATATTGCCGAGCTTGTTGCAGAATCATTAGAAGAATAGTAATCGTTCTTAGAAACTTTATATACCCAATCAAAAAGGAATTTATTAGATGAGTGAATTAACTAAGGTATTAACTGAATCTGAATTGTTACACAACTTAGGCAAACTTAGAGAAGGAAAAGATTCAGGGTACTCTGCATTTTATTCTAGTCAACTCGGTGGAATTATAAAAGAAGATTCCTTAATGGTTATTCCCTTTGATGACCATATGGTTCATAGGGGACATGGAATATTTGATACTGCCGCAATTGCCAACGGAAAAGTTTATGACCTTGACGCTCATTTAGATCGATTTATTATTTCTGCAAAAAATTCAAAACTTTTGTTGCCATTTCCAAAAGAACAAATGAAAAAAATCATTTTAGACACAACTGCTATTTCAAATAGAAGGGATGGCTCAATAAGATATTGGATTTCATCTGGGACTGGCAACTTAGGACTTATACCTCCCGAAGACGCTAAACCTGCATTCTTTGTAATGATTTTTGGAGGACTTGATTACCCGGAAAGATACTATAATGAAGGGATGAAAGTTATCACTACTTCTTATCCTATTAAACCTGCACTCTATGCAGTTACTAAAAGTACAAACTATTTACCTAATACCTTAATGCAATTGGAAGCGAAAGAAAAAGGTTTTGATAATGGAATTTTTGTAGATTCATATGGAAATGTGGGAGAAGGTTCGAATATGAATACAGCTTTTGTAAGTCAAGACGACAAATTAAAACACCCCAAGTTCGACAACATTCTTTCTGGGTGTACTGCAAAACGTATATTAGAATTAGCGGAATCTCTAATAGGAAAAGGAATTATTAAAGATGTAAATATTTGTGATATTAGTGTAGAAGAAGCAAGAGGATCCAAAGAAATGATGTTTATAGGGAGTTCTATTGGAGTAGCTCCTATTGTGGAGTGGGACAATAAAAAAATAGGTAATGGAAAACCAGGACCAATTGTCTTCGAGCTAAAGAAATTATTATCGGACGATATCATAAATTCAAAAGACAGGCTGATCGAAGTGCAATATACTTAGCTAAGAGCAGCAAGCATAATACCTTCAGACAATGTAGGATGAGAGTGAATCATCATTCCGAGTTCCTCAATTTTAATTCCCCCTTTCATAGCAGCCACTCCTTCATGTACTAGATCTGCAGCATGGGAACTAACGATATGCATACCAAGTATCGAGTCATCTTCTGCGCAACTAACAATTTTGACAAAACCTTCTATAGTTCTATCAGCATGTGCTTTTCCTAGACCTCTAATATCAAAACGACTGATTTTAACACTTTTTCCCATAGATATTGCATCTTTTTCTGATAATCCAACCGATCCTATTTCGGGATATGTAAAAATCCCGCAAGGAACTAACGAGTAGTCAATCTTCGCAGGAATTCCAGATATATTCTCCGCAACGATGAACCCCTCATAACTTGCAACATGTGCAAGCATAATTCTACCAGCAACATCACCTGCAACATAAATATTTTCAACATTTGTTCTCATATTTTCGTCACAAAAAATTGTTCCATTACTCTCTATCTTAATTCCTACATTCTCCAAACCTATACCTTCAGAATTAGGAGATCTTCCGATTGCAATCAGAATTTTATCAACAACAAGTTCTTCTCCATTTTCAAATTGGACTAACACTTCATCATTTTGTATTTCAATACCAGAAACAAATTCATTGGTTCGAACTTTTATTTTTTGTTTTCTAAACTCACGTTCTAAGAATTTCGAAATATCAGAATCAAGATTTGGGACAAGACTCTCTAAACCTTCAATTACATGGACTTCCGAACCTATTTCGTTATAAAAACAAGCTAACTCACAACCTATATATCCACCACCTAAAACTAAAAGACGTTTTGGGATTTTTTCTAGATTCACAGCATGATCACTTGTAATGATTTTATCTCCATCTATAGGAAAGGAAGGTAAAGTTCTTGGTCTTGACCCTGTCGCAATAAGAATATTATTGGCATGAATATCACTAATTTCCTCATTCATATTTTTTACTCTCACACGATTGACTTCTTGAATCTCTCCCCGACCTTGCACAAATTCAACTCCATGATTTTTGAACAGATTAAAAATACCCTTCTCTAAGTTACTAACTATTTTGTTTTTCTTAGAAATCATTAGTTGCAAATCAGCAGAAAAATTTTCATTTAAAGTTATCCCGTAGTCGTTTGCTTTTTTTAAATTCCGAAATAATCCCGCAGATGAGATTAAACTTTTGCTGGGGATACAGCCTAAATGTAAACACGTACCACCAAGAGTTTTTTCATCAATGACTATGGATTTCTTGTTTTTTTTGGATAACTCTATAGCAGCGTGATATCCTGCTGGACCTCCTCCAATAACTGCCAAATCATATATTTTCATGAAAACTCCGGATTGTTTTGATTACTTAAAAAGATACGAAATTATAGATTCTATATAACTACAAATTAAAAAAATAATCAAAAGAATTAATGTAATTTTAATCAAAAAACACAATATCTGGGGATATTTTGTGGAAAAAGTCCATTATCTTGTGGATAAATAAAATTTTCTGTTGACACAATAAAAAGGAATATTTTACTATGTCTACTTGTCCATGAAGTATTATTTTTAAATATTCCTTTCGGAAAAGGTATTTTGTGCTTAATTTTAGAATTCAATCATTTCCCTTCCAAAGTAGCCCATCAGTAAAAAGATTCGGAGTTTTCAATGAAGTTTAAACGTAGATTTACAGAAGAAAATAAAGATTTTTATTCGGAAATTAATTTCATTCCTAGAACATCAAAAATCACAAATCCAGACGGTTCTTTAGTTTTTGAAGCTAAAGACGTGATGGTTCCTGAAAATTGGTCACAAGTTGCGTTAGATATCTTAGCTCAAAAATATTTTCGTAAGGCTGGGGTCCCTATTCACACAAAAAAAGTAAAAGAAAAGGGAACACCTGAATGGCTTCTAAGTTCGATTCCGGATGAAAAAGCTATGGATGGCATGAAGGAAAACGAGAAATTTGTTTCGGAAAATGATTCAAGACAAGTTTTTCATCGTCTAGCCGGATGTTGGTCCTATTGGGGTTGGAAACACAATTATTTTGACACGGAGAAAGACGCTCGAATTTTTTACGAGGAATTATCATTCATACTAGCATCGCAAATGACAGCACCAAACTCTCCTCAGTGGTTCAATACTGGATTACATTGGGCCTACGGTATTACTGGTCCTGCCCAGGGGCATTCATTCTGCTGCCCAGATTCTGGAAAATTGCAAAAATCTACAAATGCATATGAACATCCGCAACCACACGCTTGTTTTATTCAATCCGTTAGTGATGACCTCGTAAATGAGGGCGGAATTATGGACTTGTGGACTAGGGAAGCAAGAATATTCAAATACGGATCTGGAACAGGTTCTAATTTTTCAAATATTCGTGGATCTGGAGAATCACTTTCAGGTGGTGGACAAAGTTCTGGGTTAATGAGTTTCCTAAAAATAGGTGACCGCTCAGCCGGAGCAATAAAGTCAGGTGGGACAACTCGTAGAGCGGCAAAAATGGTTACATTAGACATTGACCATCCTGATGTTCGAGAATTTATTAATTGGAAAGTTCAAGAAGAACAGAAAGTTGCTGCTCTTGTTTCTGGAAGCAAGCACTGTAATCAGCATATGAATACAATTATGGATGCATGCAATAGGGAAAAACAAGCTGACCTAAATGGTGACCTATATAATCCAGAGAAAAATCCAGATCTTTCGCATGCGATTTCTGAGGCAATTAAAGCCTCTGTCCCTTCAAATTATATACAGAGAGCTATACAGTTATCTAAGCAGGGATACGTAAGTATAGAATTCGATGAATTAGATACAAACTGGGAAGGTGAAGGATATAGTACCGTCTCCGGACAAAACTCGAACAACTCTGTACGAGTAACTGACAAATTTATGAAAGCAGTAGAAAAAGATTCTTCATGGGATTTATTGAATCGTACGAACAAAAAAATTTCCGAAACTCTTAGAGCAAGAGATTTATGGGAGGATATAGGTTATGCAGCATGGTGTTGTGCAGACCCAGGAATTCAATTTGATACAACTATAAATGATTGGCATACGTGCTCTAACGACGGAAAGATAAACGGTTCTAACCCATGCTCTGAATATATGTTTTTGGATGATACAGCCTGTAATTTAGCATCTATGAACTTAATGAAATTTTTAGACGTTAATAATGGGACTTTCCAAGTAGATAATTACGAACATGTGGTTAGATTGTGGACTGTAGTCCTTGAAATTTCAGTACTCATGGCTCAGTTCCCTAGTTCAGAAATTGCTCAAAGATCTTACGATTACAGAACACTAGGCTTAGGGTATGCAAATTTAGGAACTATGTTAATGGTGATGGGAATACCTTATGAGTCTGTTGAAGCTCGCGCGTGGTGCTCCTCCATTACTTCTATAATGACAGGTTGTTCATATGCAACAAGTGCCGAAATAGCTGGAGAACTAGGCCCCTTTAAAAGATACGAACACAATAAAGACAATATGCTTCGCGTGATAAGAAATCATAGAAGAGTTGCCTATAATTCCCCAAAAAGTGAATACGAAAGCCTTTCAATAAAACCAGTCGGAATTGACCAGAAAATTTGTCCGAATTATATGCTCAAAGCAGCGCAAAAATCATGGGATAACGCTTTAAAACTAGGTGAAAAGAATGGGTATCGAAATGCTCAAGTTACTGTCATAGCTCCAACTGGGACCATAGGTTTAGTAATGGATTGCGATACCACTGGTATTGAACCAGATTTTGCACTAGTAAAATTTAAAAAATTAGCAGGGGGTGGTTATTTTAAAATAATCAATCAGTCCGTTCCTCTTGCATTAAGAAAGTTAGGGTATTCTGAGGAAGAAACAAAAGAAATTGTTGCCCACTGCAGGGGAAGAGGAACTATAAAAAATGCTCCACATATAAATCCTGAATCTTTAATAGAGAAAGGTTTCACAGATAAAGAAATACAAAAAGTTGAGTCTGATCTTGAAGGAGCATTTGAAATACAATATGCGTTTAACAAATATTCTTTGGGAGAAGATTTTTGTAAAGAAAATCTTAAATTAAAAGATGAGCAACTAGAAGGTTGGGATACTAATCTTCTTGAACTAATTGGATTTACTCAAGAACAAATTCAAGAAGCAAACGATTATGTCTGTGGAAAAATGACTATAGAAGATGCTCCTCATCTAAAAGAGGAACATTTGTCGGTTTTTGACTGTGCAAATAAGTGCGGCAAAGATGGAGAAAGGTTTATTCCACCGACCGCCCATGTTGAAATGATGGCAGCAGCTCAGCCTTTCATCTCAGGAGCAATAAGTAAAACAATCAATATGCCTGCAGAAAGTTCTATATCTGAAATTCAAGGTATTTACAAAGATTCATGGAAATTAATGACTAAAGCAATTGCGATTTATCGTGACGGTTCAAAATTAAGCCAGCCTCTTTCATCACAGTCAGAAACAGAACTTCTCAAGGGCTCCGATTCATCCGAAAGCGTACCTACTGTATTAGCAAGGCAAATCATCAAGAGATATGTATATCAATCTAGAAGAAGAAAATTACCCTCTAGAAGAGCGGGATATACCCAAAAAGCAGTAGTTGGTGGACATAAAGTGTATCTGCGCACTGGTGAATATGAAGATGGTTCTATAGGTGAAATTTTCATAGATATGCATAAAGAAGGCGCTGCATTCAGAAGCCTTATGAATTGCTTTGCTATTTCTATTTCACTTGGATTACAACATGGAGTACCAATTGATGAATTTGTTGATGCCTTTGTATTTACAAGGTTTGAACCAGGTGGAATTGTTAGTGGGAATCCACATATAAAGATGTCAACTTCAATTATCGACTATATTTTCCGTGAACTTGCTATTACCTATTTAGGAAGACATGACCTTTCGCAAGTGACACCAGAAGACTTAAGAAGTGATACAATTGGGAGACCTGAAAACGAAATCCCTGAATTTGATTCTGAAGAAGAAGGCGAAATTGAAACTTTAGATCCAGACGAAATATCTATCTCCGCTCCACGCAGCGATAGAGTCGAATTAGATTACGGTGAAGATATAAAAAAAGAAGATACCGTAGATATAGTTTCATCTTCTACACAAGGGGCAGCTATTCAAGAGGCTAGAGCTAAAGGTTATGAAGGTGAAGCATGTGCAGATTGTGGACAATTCACATTGGTAAGAAATGGCACATGCCTTAAATGTATTACATGTGGTGCAACCAGTGGTTGTTCTTAAAAAATAAAAAAACCTGTCGTTGGGAAAACGGGCGGACTCTGCGACAGGAAAAGGGCCAGATTTACTTTCCTTGGGGGTTAGTTTTCTGGCCCTTACCAATAGGCAAAATCGGCATAATCTCTTTAGAAAATCTTTCAATTTCATCAAACATCGGGTGAAACTGTAACAAGAAAAGTTCTACTCCTTCCTTGTTAAACTCAATCATTCTTTCGACAATTGTGTCTGCACTACCTACAAGACCCGCAGCAATTCCACCATTAGAACCAATTCCTTTAGAACGTGAACTTGTCTTTTTATGAATAGCATCTTTATCAACACTTTGTAATTCTTCAGAAACCCCCAATGATTCTATCAACCTTTCTAATTCTTCCTCAGCCTCAGAATCTGTTTCTCTACAAATCACAAATGCACTCATTCCAAATTTTAAATCTTTTTTGTAGTTTGCATTTTCTATTTTCACTCGAGAAATTAATTTTTTCGCTAAAGACAGTGGACGACCATTAAACAAAAAGACATCGGCTGCTCTTGCAGCCAAATGAATTGCTGCATCCGATTCACCACCAAAATATATTGTAGGCCAAGGTTCTCTAACTGGAAGAGGTGAAGTTATTCCCTGATTAATCTGAAAGAATTCTCCATTAAAATCAAATACTTCTCCTTTCCAAAATTTTTTCAAGATTTCAATTACTTCTGCAGAAATATCATATCTTTTATCGTGTTCAGGAAAAGGAATTCCATTCATATCGTGTTCCAAACCCCACCATCCTGAAACTATATTAATAGCAAATCTACCCTCACTTATATTATCAAGGTTCGCACCCATTTGAGCTACTAATCCTGGATGTCTATATGCACTCCTACTTGCTACGATCAATTCTATAGAATTTGTGATGGGAGCTAGAGCAGAAGCAGTAACCCATGCCTCTAAAATAGGAGCTTGTATTCCCTTTGTACTATTCAAACTTCGATCTAATAGCAAAACACTTTCAAAACCAAGAGATTCTGCATATTGAATATACTTAGCATTGAAATCAAAAGTTGCTTCCGTAACTGAAGAAGGTTCTTCCTTTTGACCCAAAAAGGAACCCCAAACAGGAGCCCAAATTCCAAGTTTCATAGGCACCATTAAATCTAAGACTTTTTACCAAGATCAGATTCTTGGAATTCTATACGTGAACCGGGAGGCTCAACCACTAAATGAAGTGCTTCCGCTAAACGACCTGACAAATTCCACATTCCACAAATAAACGTGAGTTCTACAATCTCGCGATTAGAAAAATATTTATTCATTTCTGAAAAAGCGAAATCATCTCCCTTTGCAGTTAATTTTGTTACGCTATCTGCCCATCTTATAACTGCTTTCTCTTTATCATTAAAGAGAGTCGTTTCTTTCCATTTTTCTCCTTCAAGTAAGTCAATTTGTTCCTCAGTAAGACCGAGAGCTCGACCGAGCTCAACATTATGACCTACTCAATTATTACATTCAGTTAATAACGCAGTTTTGACAATACATAATTCCATATGTCGAATGTAATCTGGATCTGTTTTTAGACGATTCGTTCTAAGTTTTTGGTCCAATAACATCCACGCTTCCATTGTAGGTGGAGCATTTGCCAGAAGTTGCAAAAATCTAGGTACAGTACCCCACATTTTTAAAGACCACTCATAAAGAGGATTTAATTCCTTTTCTAAATCATTCGGGATATTGTCTGGAGATACAAAAGGAATACGTGGAAGCGGACAAGCCATCATTTCATCTGTAATACCAAGATCTTCAGGTAGGTTACTGGAACTATTTATTGGCATTTCAAGAACCCTCCTATTATTGAATCAAGAGACTTTTTCGAGTGTATCTATTGCTTCTTTTAAATTATGAGGTGAAACAGGTATTGAAAACACTGTAGTTCCTACAGCATCTTGTATAGCATTTCCAATTGCTGCAGCTGTAGCACAAATCGGTGGTTCGCCAACTCCACGAGCTCCATATGGAGTTCCTTCTGCAGGATTTTCTAATAAGAAAACTTCAAGCTTTGGTAAATCAAGACTTGTGGGCAATAAATAATCGTGCAAACTTTCTCCAGAAAGTTTGCCCTCGAGATTTTGAGATAATTCTTCTAATAATGCAATTCCCATACCCTGAATCATTGCACCTTCAATTTGTCCTACTACCGAAAGAGGATTAATTGCAAATCCAACATCTTGCACACAAAGCAAACGTAGAACTTTTACTTCTCCAATTTCTGGGTTCACAGCAACTTCGGCAATCTGTGCAGTATAAATAGGACAAGGAGGAGGAGCTTCACTTTCTCCTTCCCCTATTATATATCCAAGAATTTGAGGTGCAGATTTAGCAACTACAGATAAACTAACAGACCTCTTTGGGGAAGATTCGACGAAAACAATACCATTCTCTATTTTTAGATCATCAGGATTAGCTTCTAGTTTAGAAGACGCCACTTTCAGAATTTTAGACCGAGCATCTTTTGCAGCTTTCAAAACTGCAGCACCAAGTGACCTTGTAACCATACTACCAGCAGCTCTAATAGATTCTGGTGCTGTGTCTGTATCTCCTGTATCAAATCGTACTTTGTCTAGTCCAACACCAAGTTCCTCTGCAGCTAATTGACAAAGAGAAGTACTCGAACCTGTAAGATTTACTGACCCACCAACAACATGAAAACTTCCATCATCATTAAGACGAATAGTGCAACTTGCTGCGCCACCTGGACCTGGCCAATACCCAAAAGCTATTCCTCTTCCAGGCGACCAGCCTTCCGAAAGAAGCGAAGAATCTATCTCTATTGGAGACCCCCAATCTCCTTCCTCAACCACTTTTTCTAAAACCGCTCTTATAGACCCTTCTTTATATTCTCCATCAGAGTATGGACCGCCTGAAGGAACAATTTTATCTCCAGGTTGCAATGCATTCTTTCTTCGAAATTCTACAGGATCTATTCCGATCTCTCGGGCAACAATATCCGTATGAACTTCCATAGCATAATGGTATTGAGGTCCACTTGGTGCTCGAACAGGACCTGAAACAGGACCATTGGTATAAGTTGTACATGCTTTAATATGGAAATTAGGGATATTATACGTAGCTGTAGCAAGAGCCATTTTACTGCTACACTGCATTGGAGCACCATCTGCATAGGCTCCATGTCCCATTGTGACATCTATATCACGTGCAATGATTTTTCCATCTTTTGAAACCCCTGTTTTTATACTTATAACATGAGGATGTCGAGGATTAACTGCCCGGTGATCATCTTCACGACTCATCTCATAATGGATAGGCCTATTGGTCTTCAAAGCTAAAAGAGAAACTATGTGTTCAACTGTAGACCTAATTTTTGCACCAAAACCACCACCAATTTCTGTTGGAATAACTCTTACTTTAGTATGAGGTAGTCCTAACGCATCACAGACACCATTCCTAATATCATAAGGGGATTGTGTTGACGTCCAAATCGTAACTTTGCCATCACCACTAGGTTCAACCAAACAAGCATGAGGCTCTATATAGGCTGCATGTACATATCCAGTCTGAAAAGTATGTTCGAAAATAAAATCTGAATTCTCGAATCCCTCTTCTAAATTTCCTATTCCTTTTTCAAATCGTGCAATTACTCTTCCGTCACTCTCAGGTCCGAGATTCAGATTTTTCCATTCCTTATGAATAATTGGACCCTTTCCATTCCTTGCATCTAAGGCACTAACAACAGGCTCTAAAACCTTATACTTTATCTCTAAAGCTTCCGATGCAGCTATTGCAGCTTCACGACTCTCGGCAGCAATTGCAGCAACAGGATCTCCTTCAAATCTTACATATCCATCCTTTGCAAACCATGTCCTATCTTTAATAGAACCTCCAAATCTGTTATTCGGACTATTGTCCCGCGTTAAAACTGCACGAACTCCAGGAATTTGAATAGCTTTACTAGCATCTACACTCAAGACTTTTGCAAATGCATGTTTGCTACCTACTATCATTCCAATTAAGGTTCTAGAACTTATCTTATCTGCACCAAATCTAGCTGTGCCAAGAACCTTGTCAGAAGCATCAATGCGAGAAAATCCCTTTCCTGCAACTTTATAGTCGGACATAAGAATCCCCAAAATAATTATGTTAAAAAGAATTATTTAAAAATACTAATCACAATTAGAAGGCTTCACACCATGTATAACATGAACTTTAGTTTTAATGTTACCTCTAACATTAAAATCTCCCTCAATTTTTACCCATTTAGGGTTACAACAAATCAAAAAATCATCAAGAATTAGATTTACTACTTCTTCATGAAAATGTTCTTTATTCCGAAAGCGATTGATATATAATTTCAGAGATTTTAATTCAACAATTTTTTTATTAGGAACATATTCGATATAGATTGTAGCAAAATCCGGAAAATTACTAATAGGACACAAACAAGTAAATTCTGGAACTGAAAAAGAAATCACATAGTCCCTATTTTCTGTGGGGTTATTAACTGCTACGAGTTTTGCTTCTTCTATCATCTTTGCCCCATATTTCATTTTTTTATCCATCATACTTCCCTTTCAAGTTCCTGGATACAAATTCACTAACAGCGCACCATCTTCTCTAGCAACGAATACATCATGCGCTCTTTGATATTCTCTCAATGGGAAACTATGAGTTATATAGGGTCTTACTTGTATCCTATTATTCTCTATAAGAGAAATTACTTCATCTCCACAATTTGGATTAGCTCGAACTCCTGCAATATCCATCTCTTCTAGTACAACTCTCTTCCAAGCCAAATCTGGGATGTTATCAGGAATTCCGGTTATAGCAATTCGAGCTCCTTTTCCTGCACAATCAACCGTCCATTTGAAACTTTCTGTAGTACCAGCAGTTTCTAAAACTACTTGTGCTTTTTCTCCTCTAGTCAAATCATTGATCTTCTCTGGCACTTTACCCTCTCTATAATTTACAACTTCTGCACCCTGTTCGCGCAAAATATCCAATCTCTTTCCGCCACCAACCACGATAACTCTTCCAGCACCGAGTGCTTTTGCACATTCGTAAGCAAATACTCCAATCGGACCAGAGCCTAAAACAACTACAGTATCTCCAGGGTTAACGGAAGCTCTTTTCACTGTCCAAAGCCCACACCCAACAGGATCAACAGCAGAGCCAAATTCAAAGGGCAACTCTTCAGGCATCTTATGTAAAGAACGAATATTATTAACTACATATTCTGCATAAGTACCCTGAGAAACATGCCCATATTGTCTATGACCAGTGGAATCATTTCCATAATTTAGGCATAAATTATAACGACCTGTCAGACAAGACCGACAAGCACCACAACCCGCATGACTTGTCCCAGCAACATGATCTCCAATTTTGAAATTAGAAGCTTCCGTCATAGGTCCAAGTGCAACGATTTCTCCCGACCATTCATGTCCAAGAATAGCAGGAAATTTTCTTGGCCAACGAGGAAGATGACTGCCTTTGATAATCTCTATATCAGTCCCACAAATTGTTGTGCATTTAACATGTACTAGCACTTCAGATGGACCAGGCACAGGAGTAGCAACCTCTTTAACTAGCAGTTCTCCTGGAGCACTTAATATGACTGCTTCCATACTTTCTTTAACTTTTTCACTGTAATGAACCTGATTAAGATCAGACAAAATACAATCTCCTAAAAAATTTAGAATCAGACAATTGTACATTAACTTAAGAAAATACTCATAATACGAATTGTTTTTAAACTTGAATTAGTTTGTATGCGAATCAACCTTTTCGCGTGACAACCATTTACCCGTATAAATCCACTTTAAAAAGATTGAGATGTCATTGCCGATTAGTGAAATGACTGGCACTAATATTAAAGTGATAAATGTTGCAAATAAAAGTCCAAAACAAAGACTGATTGCCATCGGAATTAGAAACTGTGCTTGAAAACTTTTTTCGAGTAACATTGGACCAAGTCCCGATGCTGTAGTCATAGTTGTCAAAACTATAGCCCTCCATCTGGAAATCCCAGCGTGAAGAAGAGCCTTCTCGAATGGTAAACCTTCTTTCAAAAATCTATTTACAAAATCCAAAAAAACTAGAGAGTCATTTACAACAACACCAGACAAAGCAACTACTCCCATAAGACTTAGAATTGAAATGTCGTAACCCATAATCACGTGGCCAGCAACAGCACCAACAAACCCAAAAGGGATAGCACTCATTACAACAATAGGTTGGAAGTAACTTCTAAATAATAGTGAAAGAATCGCATAGATGACAAGAGAAGCAAAAACAAATCCTCTTCCTAAACTACCAATCGACTCTCTAGATTCTCTTGCTTGTCCTTCAAACTGGAAACGTACATCGGGAAAACGAGATCTTAATTTTGGCAAAATACCTCTCTTTAGATTTGAAATTATTTCAGAAGGATTTGCAACTTCGTCATTTACTTCACCGCTCACTGTAATAAAACGCTTTTTGTCAACTCTCTTGATTTCATCTAATCCCCTTACAATCTTAATATCTGCCACTTCATAAAAAGGAATTTCCGAACCTGTTTTAGTTTTAATTCTAATATTTTCAATATCCGCAATAGCGTTTCGTTCTTTTCTAGGATATCTAAGTTTTACTTTAACCTCATCATTTCCTCTTTGAATCCTAATAACCTGAAGTCCAAAAAAACGCGATCGTAATTGTTTTGCTAAATCATCTAAATTCAATCCCAAAACTCTAGCCTGAGGCTTTAAGAGTGTTTGAATTTCCAGTTTTCCAGGTCTGAAATCATCTTCTATGTCAAATACTCCAGAAAATTTCAACAATTCTTCTTTCAAAATATTTGAAACATTTCTTAATTGAGTGAGATCTTTACCCGAAATACCAATTTCTATGGGTTTTCCCCCAGGCGGTCTCGCACCTGATCTTCCATATACAAGACTAACAACACCAGGAATCTCACCTGTTCGCCTTCTCCAATCATTGATTATTTCTGAACTATTTATCCCTCTTTTTTCTGAAGGAAGCATTTCAACTATTAGATGTGCGGCATGTGAACCCTTTACACCATATTTGTTAGGAACAATCTGCTCTCCCAAGATTGTAAAAACCTGTTTGACTATTTTTTTCCCAGTCTGTTTCTCAAAATCTTTACTAGAATCCATTATCGCTTTCTCTATCACCTTCATTGCTTTAGAAGTTTGTTCTATGGGCGTACCTCTTTGAAAAAGTAATTTGGCTTGAATCCAATCAGAATCAAAGTTTGGGAAAAAATAGAAGCGGATATGTCCACCCAAAACCAATCCTACGGTTAAAAGTAGGACCGCAAGACCAGAAGATAAAACAAAATACCTAGCTTTTAAAGAAAAAATAAGGATAGGCCTATAAACCTTGTGTATTAAAAAATAAATCGTCTGTTCTAGGTAATTTCGGATTCTACTTCCAAAGGTCCCTGGAGTAGGTAATTTAACCCAGTTCGCAAGGTGATTGGGAAGAATAAAAAATGCTTCTATAACTGAAGCAATAAGTGCCGCAATAACTGCAACTGGTATAATCTCCATAAATTTTCCCATAGTTCCAGTAACCATCATGAGAGGAACAAAAGCAACGATAGTAGTCGTAACTGTCGCAAAAACAGGAAACGCAACTTCTTTTGTCCCATTAATAGAAGCATCAATAAAATTTTCACCTTTTTGCATATGAGAAAAAATATTCTCTGCAATCACTATTGCGTCATCAACCAAAATTCCAAGAACCATAATAAATGCAAACATCGAGATCATATTCAAAGTCCCACCAACAAAAGTGATAAAACCTAATGCAGTCATGAGCGCAACAGGCAATCCCATAGCAACCCAAAAAGATAGTCGTATATTTAAAAATAACCATAAAGATAGGAAAACAAGAATAAGACCCGTCCTGCCATTTCTAAGCAAGAGACTCAGTCTGTCTTGAATCATGCGTGAAGTATCACCCCAATAATTAAGATCTAATCCATTTGACAGCATCGCTTTCTTTTCTTCTACATATTTTTTCACGATCTCTGATATCTGTAATGCATCTTCATCCTCTGTTCTATAAATACTAATTAGAGACGCGGATTTCCCATTAAATCTGCCAGATGTATCCATTTCATCGAAACTATCGACAACAGTTGCCACATCTCCAAGTCTTAGAATAGTTCCATCTTTCTTAACCAAGAGTTCTAATTTTTCAAATTCCAATCCAGTATATAATTTCCCAACTGTTCGAATTCTTATTCTATTCTGCTTGGAACGTATATCTCCACCTGTAAGTTCTAGAACGTTTTTTTTGATAATTTCTGAAAGTTTCGTGAATGTTAAGTCGTATCTCCTTAAATTTTCTTCTGAAACTTCAATAGATATCTCCCAATTACGAAGACCGCCAACCACTACCTTAGAAATACCATTTAAAAGTAAGAGTTCATCTTTAATTTCTTGTGACTTTCTCTTTAGAACTGATTCACTCACATTCCCAAATAGAGAAACATGAATTACCTGATGCATCTGTTTCACTTCTGTAATAAGAGGTCTTTCAACATTCTCGGGAAATGTATTAATCCTATTTACTTGATCTTTGACATCTTCCATAACTTTTGAAGGGGTTTTCCAAGATTCAACTTGGATTACTGTAGAACACCGACTCTCTAATGCTAATGAAGTAATCTTTTTAATACCCTCTACTTTTGACAAGGATTCTTCTACTTTCATACAAATACCTTTTTCTACTTCTTCAGGACTTGAACCATCCCAATTAACATCTACACGTATTCTATCAAGAGAAAATTGAGGAATGAGTTCACTTCTTATATTCCATAATGAAAACAAACCGAAAATGATTAGGATAACCATTAAAAGATTTGCAAAAACAGAATTTCTTGCGGACCATGAGATAAAATTGCTCATCTCACTGAGTCCTTATATTATGAGGAACTATTCTTCTTAACTTCATTCCGTCTACCGCATCTGGTAATGGAGAGGTAATTAATTTGTCCCCATCTTTAAGACCATTTTTTACGAATACATAATTCATAGTTTTTCTTAAAATATCTATCTTTTTAATCTTCAACTTTGAATTTTCATAAAGAAAAATTGTGTCGGTTAGTTTGCCTTCCTTGGTTGCACTCTTTACTAAAAAACGTGGAAGTGCAAAAACATCTGGGACAGAAATACCTTTTATTCTGATCGATACAAACATTCCTACTGTTAGAGGAGTACTTTGACGACTAGGCAAAATCTCAGATGGATTTATTACTTCTACAATCAAAGAAAGTGTTCGAGTTGAACTATCAAGACCTGAATCTACTCTCGAAACTCTACCACTCCATTGCAAAGATTTTCCAAATTTATTCCACTTTATTTCTGCTAAAGGAAAAAATCTTCTGCCATTTTTTATAGATTGTTCTGACTTTCTAAAACGCAATTCAGGAAAAACCCAACGAGCCTCTTCTACCGGAATAGAAACCGCAATTTCTACGGAAGAAGTCTCATATATTTTTCCATATGAATTCCCTTGTTGTAGATAATCACCCACTTCTACTTGTGCTAAACTAACTCTTGAATCAAAAGGCGCATAAAACTTAGTTTTTTTCAAATCTATTAATGATCTATCCAATTCAACCTTAACAATATCTATAGATTTCTTTTTCTGCTCTAATTGTGACGGAATTAAGGCCAAACTATTTTTCACAGATTGCACTACCCTCTCTTGCCTTAAATAAGATTCCACCACTCTTTCATATTCTTGTTGAGAAATTACCTGTTTTTGCCTTATTTTTTTCTTTCTATCTAATTCTTTTTTAATTACATTAAGATGTTTCTTGGCGATATTAAGATCCGCATGGAAATTATTTTTTGACTGTACTAAATTTTTTATGTCAGATTTTAATTTCTCAATTTCTGCTTTCTTTTGCCTAACAGAGAGACTGTAACTAACAGAATCAACCTTAAAGAGCAAATCTCCCTTCTTAACAAAATCTCCTTTTCTAAATTTGTTAGAACGAAAAACTACCCTTCCCGATACTTCAGGAATCACATTGATTTCAGTCTTGGGCTTTACTGTTCCATAACCCGAAACCCAAAAAATTGTGTCCTTTTTTCTGACTTCAACTGTTTCGACTAGTCGTCCAATAATCTTAGAATTTTTTCTTATAGGAATTGGTTCATTTTCAATAAGCTTTTTGAAGAAGAAAAAAGAACTTGCTAAAACTATTAACGAACCTAACAGAAACCATTTTTGCCTGTTCATTTAACCTCCGAGATATTTCTAAACGTTCAAATTCATAGATGAAATTTCTACATGAAATTAATAGCAAACTTTAGATATATTTGAAACAGAAAATCTAGAAATGAAATTTTAGATAGAGACGCCCAGTACTTTTCTAGATACCTCTACTATATTGTCTGGATTCGGCAAAATAAAATCTTCTAGTTTAGGTTCGAAGGGAATTGGTGCATTTAAAGCCGCAACTCTCGCAATTGGTGCATCAAGATAATCGAAAACTTCTTCTTGTATAGAAGCTGAAATTTCAGAACCAACACCACTTCTGAGATGACCTTCTTCTACTATCACGCATCGATTGGTTTTTCTTACAGATTCAGCAATAGAAGTAACATCAAGTGGAGCAATCGTCCTAGGATCTACAACTTCTACACTGATCCCCTCATTTTCTAAAACATCTGCTGCAGCCAAGCAATTTTGCACCTGATAACCAACTCCCACTAGGGTTATATCTGTTCCTGCTCTCTTAACCACTGCTTGACCAAATGGAACGATATGTTCTCCTTCAGGAACTTCTCCCTTTAATTTATAAAGCATTTTATGTTCAACGAAAACTACAGGATTATTATCTCTTATTGCCGATTTCATAAGTCCTTTTGCATCACCAGGATCGCTTGGAACTGCTACCTTAATACCAGGGACTTGCATAAACCAAGCCTCTAAGCACTGACTATGGGTTGGTCCGTATTGCACCCCACCCCCTCCTGGGGTTCTAACAACTAAAGGGACGCTTATCTGACCTCCTAACATATAACGAAGCTTTGCTGCCTGATTCACTAATGGATCCATAGCTAACATTATAAAATCCATAAACATTATTTCTACAATAGGCCTATACCCAGCCATCGCTGCACCTACTCCAGCCCCTACAATACCCAACTCGCTTATTGGAGTATCACGAACTCTATCTTTTCCAAAACGTTCTGCGAGTCCTTTAGAAACACCAAAAACATATGCTAGCTCTACATCTTCACCCATAACTATTACTTTTTCATTTGCTTCCATTTCTTCAAAATGTGCTTCATTAAGGGCATCAACAAAATTAATTTCTCTCATATATCAAAATCTCCAAATACGAGTACAAACTTAAGCAAAAACATCTTCTAGAGCTGACTCTAATGTTGCTTCTGGGCTAGATTCTGCAAATTTTAGAGCCTCTTTCATTTCTTTTTTTACTGCATCCAGATGTATTTTTTTCTGAGCTTTAGTTAAAGATAATAGTTTTTCTGTAAGTAACAGAGGGTCTCTCTTACGCCATTCGTCTACCTCTTCCTTAGTCCTATAAGGTCCAAATTGTGGATCTCCCCTTGAATGTCCAAAAAAACGATATGTCTTTGCTTCGATAAGAGTTGGACCTTCTCCTCTTCGTGCTCTTTCTACTGCCTGAACTGTAGCTTCGTATACAGAAACTACATCCATACCATCCACCGTGATACCTGGAGCGTTATATCCTTGCGCTCTAACACTGATATCAGATACAGAAGTAGATCTTTCTACATGGAAAGAAACTGCATAGTGATTATTCTCACAGAAAAAAATCACAGGAAGTTTCCAAATTGCACATAAATTCATGGATTCATGGAAACTACCTTGATTAGAGGCTCCATCACCAAAGAAAACAACTGCAACTCTGCCTTTCCCCTCTAATTGATAAGCTAATCCCATTCCTGCAGCCATAGGCATATTAGCGCCCACAATTGAATGCGCACCATAATGACCCTTAGAAATATCTGCTATATGCATAGAACCACCTCTTGCCTTACATAAACCTGTAGATTTCCCAAGCATCTCAGCCATCATTTCTTTCAAACGTGTTCCTTTTGCAATAGAATGGCCATGACCGCGATGAGTAGTAAGAATTGCATCATTCTGATTCAATGCGGAACAAACACCCACAGAACATGCTTCTTGTCCTATACTTACATGGACTGCTCCTTTAATTCTTCCACCCATAAATAACTCGTCCGTTTTCTCTTCAAACTGCCGAATTCTCAACATGTTTCTATACATTTTACCCAGTTCTCTTTTCCCTAAGGAACGAGAAACACTATTAGAACTAGATTTCTTCTTAGCTCTTAAAACCAAAAATTCACCTCCAACGTTTTAAATTGTCAATTACTCTATAACTACCATAAGAACATTAAATAATTCAAATCGATAAAGTGCGAGAAAAAGATTCTATAATTTAAATTATTTCAAAATCTTGTATTTCAAAAATAATTCATTTCCTTTTTTTTCAAACTTCTCAAGTTTTAAATTAACAAAATCAGGACCTAAGAAACCCTCACCATCCAGAATAGTAGGAGATTTTGAACCTCCAGCCAAAAATGGAGTTACAGTAATGTAAAGAGAATCAACAAGGTTTTCCTTAATAAAACTCCAATGTATTGAACCACCGCCTTCTAGTAAAATTTTTCGAAAACCTCTTTTCCTTAAAAACTCTAGAACTGAAAATGGCGACACTTCTTCAGAAACTGAAACAATAACTTCAGCTCGACCTTCACAAAATTCTTTAGCTTTTTCTTCTCCTTTTTTGCTAGTAAAAACAAACTGAATAAGTTCGCTTTCGAACCAATTACATGTCTTAGGAATATTACCGGTTCTGGTTATAACGCCACTAGCAGGGTGCGGAGAATTGCCTTGTTCTAAACGATAATCAATAAATTCTTGCAGCCTAACCTTCGCAGGACAATTCGCAATTCTTAGAGTTTCCGCTCCCCAAATAATTATATCTGACTCTGCTCTTAGACGATCCATTTCTTTTCGATCTTCTTTACTTCCAAAACTTAAATTCGAACCATCATAGCTCGAAATTTTCCCATCTAAAGTCATAGCCATATTAACTGTGACAGATACATTCGAAGAATTCATTCAACATACCTCTTAGAGAACAATGAAAACTAATGTTTGATCTTAAATGCATAAATCTTCTAATATGATCACCATTTTAACTATGTCTCAAAAAAGGGGAAAGTGTTGAGCAATCTAAATCAAAATTTCGATACAGAGACTATCAATTTTCAAAAATTAAATTTAGGGCCTTATAGTAATAACGTATACATTTTAACATGCAAGAAAAGTAAAAAATCAATCATTATTGATACTTCGCACTCTAGCAAAGATATATTATCTGCATGCAAAGGAACAGAAGTTCAATTCATTCTTCAAACTCATTGTCATGGAGATCATATTGACGCTTTAGATGAGGTCAGAGAAATTACCGGAGTCCCTCTTGGACTTCACAAAAAAGATAAAGAGGAATTTGGAATTACCTCAGATTTTGAATTAAAAGATGGAGAATTTGTCAGTTTTGGAGATGTATCCATAAAATGTGTACACACTCCGGGACACTCAAAAGGAATGACCATGTTTTACTTCCCTGGACACTGTATTTGTGGGGATACAATTTTTCCAGGAGGACCAGGAAAAACGTGGTCACATGAACAACTTCTTCAGCTCTTAAAATCCATTAAAGAAAAAGTCTTAACGCTACCTAAAGAAACAATTTTATATCCTGGACATGGGGAAAATACAACAGTGGCAAAAAGCAAAATCTTGGTTTCTAAATACGAGTTAAATGGAAATCCTCAAAAAGAGGACTTTGGCGATATTACTTGGGAATAATTTCTAAAAAAAGGAAAATTATGAATAATATTTTTTTTGATCATGTACATATAATTAGTCAAAACCCAGAAGAATCTGCAAAATGGTTCGAAGAAATTCTCGGAGGAAAGAAAGTAGAAACCGTTGAAATTCAAGGGGCACCTCAAATATATGTTTTATTTGAAGGCGCCAAAGTAATTATTCGAGGACAGAGAAATGAAGAAACTGCAAAGGATAAAATCGAAGTTGAATGGGGCACGGATCACTTTGCATTTCAGGTAAAGTCAAATTTCCATGAATACTGTGAAGATCTAAAATCCAAAGGTGTTAAATTCACACTTGAGCCAACTCAGTTTAACCCTTCTACTTTGATTGCTTTTATTGAAGCACCAGACGGAGTTAGTATTGAACTGCTTCAGAGAAAATAAAAACTCGATTTTGATTTTAGTTCTTTTATCAATTTTTTTTCTGGAAGACCCTGTTTTTTCAGAGAATAAGGAAATTTTTCCTAAAACTCCCCTCGGCATGGACGACGTTCCTATTCCTGAAAAAAACGTTATAACTAAAGCAAAATACGAGTTGGGGAAAATGCTTTTCTTTGAAAATCGACTGTCTCTTGACAATACTGTTTCATGCGCTAGTTGCCATAATCCAAAATACGGATTTAGTAACAACAGACAGTATGGGGTAGGTATAGGTGGAAAGTTAGGGAAAAGAAATGTTCCTACAATTATTAATGCTGCATACAATGATTTTCAGTTTTGGGACGGAAGAGCAAAGAGTTTAGAAGAACAAGCAAAATCTCCAATCTTAAAAAAATCAGAAATGGGAGCTAATTTAGATAAAGTACTACAATTTCTTGAAAATACTCCTAATTATAAAAATAAATTCAAAATGGCTTTTGGGGAAAAAACAATTAATCTCGATTTAATTGTCAGTGCGATAGCTAGCTATGAAAGAACCATTTTATCAGGGAATTCACCATTCGATTATTGGAGATATGGAGGAAAAAAAAATGCAATTTCCGAAAAAGCTAAGAAAGGATTTGAGATTTTCAAAAAAAAAGGGAAATGTGTTAAGTGTCATTTAGTAGATGAATTTAGTGCTCCTTTCACTGACCACCAGTTTCATAACTTGGGGATAGGCCTTGACAAGGGGAAGCGTGAAATTGGAAGGGAAGCAGTAACAGGCAGGAAAATTGATATGGGGAAATTTAAAACCCCAACCCTTCGAAATATCTCTCAAACTGCTCCTTATATGCATGACGGACGTTTCAAAACTTTAAGAGAGGTAATTGATTTTTATGTTCAAGGTGGAATAGCAAATCCAAACTTAGATCCAGATATGAGAAAGTTAGATCTTACTGAAAAAGAAAAATTGAATCTGGAATCTTTTTTAAGAACACTTGATGGAAAGATTATTAAAATAAAATGAATTTCAATAAACAATTTTTTTTATTCATAATTCTTATATCTATAATTTGCATAACTGAAAATAAAACTGTATCTGAAAGTAGAACTTTCGAACAAAAAAAAGTTGAAAGAACCGAGAAAAAAATTCAAGAAAATCTACTTTTTACTCTTGGATGCAATAGTTGTCATGCATTCGAAGGACCCTCAAAGAAGATTCCTTTAAATGCTAGGAAGAGAATTAAAGGTCCTAATTTATGGATAGCCGGCAATAAATATCAAAAGAAATATTTAGAAACTTGGTTACAAAAACCTACACCGATAAGAGGCGTTATTTGGGGAACAATGAGAAAAGGAACTTTTCACCATCCTTCACTTTCTTCTCAAAAAGCAAAAATTGTTTCTTCTCTTTTACAAAATTATAAAGACTTACAAATAAAAACGGGAACTGTTCCAAAGTGGAAAAAAATACCAAGAAGAATACTTCGCAAAGCAAGAATCTTATTTCAAAAAAAGACCCCTTGTTACTCCTGCCATAAAGTATATATAAGAAAAACCGTATATAGAACACCTATTAAAGTAGGAGGAGAAAGCGGTCCATCATTTATAAACGCAGGAAAAAGATTAAAAGGAGACTTTATCTACTTTTTCTTAAAGAATCCAAAGAGATATAATCCAAATGGAAGAATGCCCGTTTTTGGAGACAAAGCTTTCCACGTGTTAAATGAAACTGATATGGTTGCATTATCTGCTTATATTATGTCTTTCAGGTGAATCGAAAATGAAATTAAAAGTCATTTTTAGCTTTTCATTATTGTTTTTTTTGTTTTCTGTAAATTCAGGATATACAGAAGACAAGTATAAGGAAACAAGAGAAATCTTCAATTGGCATTGTTCTCAGTGTCATGGATCTTTGGGAAATGGAAAAGGAGTTAATAACAATAGCAGATTACCCGTCAGTCCCAGAAATCTTACAGACGGAAAAGATATGTCTCAATTCTCTGATTCAGATATGATTCGTACGATAACTAAAGGTGGTCCATCCAATGATTTATCTCCTATAATGCCTTCTTGGGGAAACACTATTTCTAAAAAAGAGATCAAAAATCTCGTTCTGTTTATTAGACATTTATGTAACTGCAAATTTGATCCAAAATTAAAACATAAGAGACTGCAACAAGCAGGAAAAATTAAATAATAGGAAGAATTTTCAGTATGTCTATGAAAACTAAAACTTTCCTCGTCCTTTTTTTATCTGTTTCAATCATTTTTCCCTCACTCATTGAAGCCGTTGGAAAAGATGAACTTATTCTCATTACAAATACAAGAGATGGGACAATAAGTGTGATATCGAGAACTACAAATGAAGTTATCAAAACTATAAATGCAGGAAAGAAATCAAATAGAATTTCGCTTTCAAATGACAAACAGAAAGCTTTCATCATAAATGATGGTAGTCCATTTGTTAGAATTTTAGACTTAAAAGACTTTTCATTTAAAAAAAGCGCGCGAGTAGGCCGGGATCCCTACAATCTTGCTTTTGGGAAAAATGGAAAATTCGCATATTTTGTAAATACTTACTCTGATAATTTGAGTGTATTCAATCTTAAAACTCAAAAAATTCATACTGTTTTCAAACATGGAGGAAATAATCCAGTAAATATAAAAATTTCTAGGGATGGGAAATATGCTTATATTGCAAACGAACTTAGTGAAGATGTTTCGGTTGTTAATCTTCAAAGTTTTTCGATAATCAAACAAATCGAATCCGGTCATTATACAGAAGGTATTGATATTACCGAAAATGGGGAAAAACTCTATATTTCTAATGGTGAACGAAATTCATTTAGTATCGTCGACACTAAATTGAACGTGATAATACAAACTATAAATCTTAAAGACGAACCACATGACCTACTACTTACGCCAAACAATGAATTCCTCTATATAACTCTTCCGCACATTAATACTGTTGAAATTTTTTCTACTAAAAATCACAAACTTGCAGCTTCTGTAAAACAAGGTATTAGACCAGACTTAATTGCATTTACTCCAGATGGAAAACTTGCATATATAACTAATCGGGACTCTAAAGAAGTTTACGTTATGGATGCAATACAACACAAAAATTTAAAAAAAATTAAGGTTGGAAATGGACCTCATGGTGTTTTAGTTATTCCTAACTGGAACAAAAAGAATCACAAGAAAGTTTCAAAACATCAATCTAAAAAATAGTCTTAGAATCACTCCAATTTACTTTGTTAAGCACACAGCGAAAACCTATTTTGTTATTCCTGTAGTTCCGATTCCGTGAATATCTATTTGAAACACGCGACCACAACAACTTACTTCCCCAAGAGGCACCTCGAATTACTTTTTTCTTCCCTTGTCTAGGTCCCAACGGATTCTTAAGCTTAATTCTTTCATAGTGTGTACTGGCATACCAGTCGGCAACCCACTCCCAAACATTACCTGACATATCTAAAACACCAAAAACACTTGCTCCCTTTGGGAAACTTCCAACTGGAGAAACTCCTAAGAATCCATCTTTTTTACCTTTTAAATTTGCATATTTAGAATCAAGTTGATTTCCCCAAGGAAACATCCTGTCATCATTACCTCTAGCCGCCTTTTCCCATTGCGCTTCAGTAGGAAGTTCTCTACCTGCCCATTTACAATATGCATTAGCGTCAAACCATGAAACTTGTGAGACCGGTTGATCTGGCATTTTTTTCCAATCCGAAGAAATTCCTTTTGGATTTTTCCAGCTAATTCCTTTTTCCTTTCTCCACCACCCTCTACCCTTTTTCAAAGTAGAATCCCATACCCAAGACCAACCTTTTTTCTCAGCAGTTGTCTTATGACGGGTTTGAATTACAAAACGAGCAAATTTACTGACTGTCAGTTCATGCTGATCTATCCAGAAAGAAGTGACATAAATTTGACGTTTAGGTTTTTCATCTCCATCTCCCTTGTTACTTCCAATTTTAAAAGTTCCACTAGGAATGAAAACAAGAAAAGAATCGTCTGACAAAGATTTCTTCACCTGTGATTTAGCCAAGACAAAGGAACAAAAAAAAGAACTTAAAAAAAATAAAAATAATAACAACTTCAGTCTTTTCATCTTTTTTCCTTCAGATCTTAAGTGTATTGAAAAAAATAAAGTTCGGAACGCCATTATACACGAACTTAATTTCATTTTATGGAAAAACTTTGTTAGGATTTAAAACTCAATTTAAAATATTTTTTATATAAATTCATTCGGGGGCGAGAAAGCAAGTTGATTCCAAAAATTGAAATAAAAAATCTTAGAAAAGTATACGATACACCTGAAAGAAAAGTTCATGCTCTAGAAGATGTAAATCTTCAAATCCAAGATGGAGAATTCATTTGTCTTGTAGGTCTTTCCGGATGTGGGAAAACTACCCTTTTGAATATTCTCGCAGGTTTTGTAGAGATTACTTCAGGGGAAGTTTTGATGGACGGAAAAAAACTAGATTTCGGATATGACAAAGGAGTTGTTTTCCAGGAATATGCTCTATTCCCTTGGAGAACTGCACGTCAAAATGTTGAATACGGACTCCAAATACGAAAAGTGGAAGCAAAAGAAAGAGAAGAGATATCAATGGAATTCTTAAAACTTGTCGGATTAGATGGGTTTGCGGATTTATATCCACACAGTTTATCCGGTGGTATGAGACAAAGAGTCGCAGTTGCGCGTGCGCTAGCATATGATCCACAAATTTTATTGATGGACGAACCCTACGGTGCATTAGATGCCCAGACAAGAGAAGAACTTCAAGAACTAACTGTTGAAGTTTGGGAAAAGACAAAGAAAACGATTATTTTTGTAACACACAATTTAAGTGAAGCCGTTTATTTAGGTGGAAGGATCGTTGTATTCCTTCCTAATCCAGGAAGAATTAGAGAAGTGGTAAACGTAGATTTTCCAAGACCAAGAGATGACCTCTCTTCTGATTT
>DFQF01000089.1 GCA_002377645.1 Nitrospinaceae bacterium UBA3496
ACATCGACAGTCAAATTTACAACTTTACTTAATTTGTCTTCTAGGACTGAAAGTTCGTGATAATGAGTAGCAAATAATGTTCTGGATTGTCTATTTTCGTTGTTATGTAAAAATTCAACAATTGCCCATGCAATACTAACTCCATCATATGTGCTTGTTCCACGTCCTACTTCATCAAATACTATAAAACTGTCTCTAGTTGCTTCATTTAATATCTCAGCAGTTTCTAACATTTCTACCATAAAAGTACTTTTCCCTTCTGATAGTCGATCGTGCGCTCCCACTCTTGTGAAAATACGATCAACAATCCCAATTTTCGCAGATTCTGCTGGGACAAAACTCCCTATTTGGGCCATCAATACTATCAAAGCAGATTGTCTTAAAAATGTAGATTTCCCAGACATATTAGGACCTGTCACAATCATAATCTTTCTATCGGAATTCATGGCCAAATCATTAGGAACAAATGCAGTTGAGTAATCTACATCAAGTACAGGATGGCGTCCTTGGATAATTTCTATATCTAAATTATTATTGGTTTCTGCCCTTACATAATCATTCTGCTCTGCTGCACTTGCTAAAGAAGCTATCGAATCTAACTCTGCAATCTTTCTGGAACTATCGAGAATTCTTTTTGATTTTTTGGCTATCTTTTGCCTCAATTCTCCAAACATCAGAAATTCCAATTCTTTTGATTTTTCTCCCGAAAATTCTAACTTCTCCTCAATTTCCTTTAGTTCACTTGTAATAAATCTTTCTGAAGAAACTAAAGTTTGTTTTCTCGAAAAAGATTCTGGAACTTTGTTAGAAAAACGTCTCGATAATTCTATGTAATATCCAAATACTCTGTTATAACCAATTTTCAATGGAAGATTTGTGGTTTCTTTTAACTGATTTTCATAATTTTCTAACCAAGACTTTCCATCTTTTGTGATTTTTCTCAATTCATCCAATTCTTTGTTCACACCATCTGCAAATATATCTCCATCTTTCACAGAAACTGGCAATTCCTCTCTAAGAGAAGTTGAGATTAATTTCTCTACATCAGACAAGAGATCCCAGTCTGCAGAAATACTTCTAATTTCTTTTGATTTAAATGATTTTATGCAAGAATTTATTTTCGGCAAAAAAACTATAGAATCTGCAAGAGATTTCAAATCTCTTGCATTAGAAGTCTTAAGTCCTATCTTGCTTTGTATACGCTCTAAATCTTTTATATTTGAAAGATATTCGATTATTTTTTTTCTTTCTATTCTCTTCTTCATCAGTTCATCAACTGCGTCAGTTCTTTGTTTTATTCTCTTCAAATTAATCAAAGGAGAGAGTATCCAGCTTTTAAGCAGTCTCCCTCCCATAGAAGTAGAAGTATTATCTAAAACATCAAATAAAGTAATAACTTTTCTGTTTTTATCTTGAGGATATACTAACTCTAAATTTGACTGAGTTACCGCATCTAGAAACATAGATTGATTTTTATCTGGAAGGACAATAGGCCTTATATGAGGGAGATCACCGAGTTGATTTTTCTCAAGATATTTAATGAGATTTGCGGAGGCAGTAAAGAGTGGACTCTTAGAATTTAACTTTTCAAAAACTTTCTGTTTCCCATTTTGTTTCTGAACGTATTCAAAGGGGTCTTTTGAATATATTTGAAGTTCTGAAATTTCCTCAATTCTTACATTGAGATTATCAAGGATACTTCTCATTCTTGGAGAAATAATCCTTTTGTTTTGCAGTAAAATTTCCTTTGGTCTGAGTCTCTCCAATTCTGAATCTAGTCTTCTCTCAAAAATGTCACTAGCAACTTCAACTGCACTAAAATCACCAGTAGTGACATCTATCCATGAAATTCCCCAGCTAGTTATTTCGTCAAATTTACTTGAAGAAGCTGCAATAGATAGAAGAAATTGAGATTCTTTGCTTTCAGTTAAATGATCTCCCACTATGGAAGTTCCAGGAGTGAGCACTCTAACAACTTTTCTCTTTACAATTCCTTTGCTCTCAGATGCATTTTCTACTTGGTTACAGATAGCAACTTTATAACCCTCGTCTAGTAAACGTACACAATAAGAATCGCTTGAGTGACATGGAATCCCACACATTGGAATAGGTCCATCTGAATCTTTATTTCTAGATGTTAATGTAATACCTAAAATCTCAGATGCATTTTTAGCATCATCGTAAAACATTTCATAGAAATCACCCATCTGGAAGAATAGAAATTCATTGCAGTATTGTTTCTTTAGTTCAACATACTGTTTCATCGCTGGCGATAGATTTTTTTCTTTATTTTCTATTGTTTCTCTTTTTTCCATTGAGAAATCGCTTAGATTAATTACATTGGGCAGAAAAGAATAGTCCTATATTTTTAATACTCGTCTCTTCGTATCTCACCACCTAATGAGGATATTCTTTTTTCGAGAAATTTTATATGTCTCTTATTTCTAAAACTTTCTGGAAGACCAGCAAACCAACAAATAAAGAAACCAAAAGTAAAAGTAGCTATCAAGATAAAAAACAACGGGAATTCACTTTTTCCGAAATAGTATTCGACCATTACAGAATGTAAATTTTTAACACCAAACATTGCGATTGCAATTGCAAGCAAAAAACCTAAAACTAGTCTAAAGCGACCCATTTTTATAATCCCCCTAACTAGTAAAATATCCAGATAGAGTCGAGTATGAAGCTTCAAGTGATTCAGGTAAAATCCTAGTTTCAGAAATTACAGACATCATATTATGATCACCATTCCATCTCGGTACAATATGCATATGGAGGTGTTTAGCAATTCCTGCTCCAGCTGTCTCCCCAATATTAAATCCCACATTGAATCCATCAGCCCTAAAACTTTTTTTAAGTACAGATACTGAAAGCTGCACAAAAGAAAAGATCTCATTATATTCTTTAGAAACCAAATCCTCTAAATCCCGAATATGTCTAAACGGCACTACCATAAGATGACCATTACTATATGGATACTTATTAAGAACAATATAGCAATATTCCCCTCTTTTTAAAATTAAATTCTCTACGCAATCCTTTTCTTCAAGAATGGCACAAAAAACACATTTTTTAGATTTCATAGAACTTACCGGAGAATTATCTTTCCCCTCCACTATATATTTCATTCTCCATGGCGCCCACAACCTAAACAATCCCGTATTCCTTTCTAAATTTCTAATTTGGTCTATTTCTGTACAGTTTTCTTTCAACTTCTCTCATCCGCACTCTATCTTTATTGCTTTGATGATCGTAATCATGAAGATGAAGTATTCCGTGTAAAAAAAGTTCGTCTATTAGATCATCAGTGCTTTTTTTTTCTTCAAAAGACAATCTAAGTACTTCATCAGTCGAAATAATTACATCACCTAAAAAGTTTTTGTCTCTTAAATTCTCTAATATATCATTTTTATCATATTCATTAGATTCAAAGAAATCTGGGAATGCAAGTACATCAGTGGTCTCATCAATACCTCTGAATTGAGAGTTGAAAATCTGCATCTTACTATCTCTCACAAAAACTAGTGACACCATTTTTTCTTCTGAGCTAACAATATTTAGCCAGAAATTAGTGTTTCTCAGAAGTCTTTTCCTGTCTATTTTCAACAATCTTTGTTTGTTTGATATTGCTATTCCCATTAGATTTTATACCTTTTTTCGAACTAACTTGTTCTGGGTAATTTAAGCGGTGGTGATAAAAACCAGCAAGAACTCTTAGAAATGAATCTTGAATAATCCCCAAATCTGAAAGAGTAAGATCACATTCTTCCAGTTGTGAATCTTTAATAACGGTTTGTACAATTCTAGAAACTAAACTAGACAATTGACCTGGAGATGGCTCAGCAAGTGTTTTTGCACTCGCTTCAACCATATCAGCAAGCATAAGAATTCCTGCTTCCTTTGTTTTAGGTCTTGGGCCCGGATAACAGAAACTTTCAACTCGTACTTCCCCATTATCTTTAAGTTTTAAAGCTTTATCATAGAAGAATCTAATTAGAGATGTTCCATGATGCTGGGATATTAAATCTACAACCTCTTTTGGCAATTTGTGTTTTCTTGCCAATTCTACACCTTCTTTCACATGACTAATTAAAATCAAGGCGCTCATGTTTGGTGTTAATTTGTCATGTCTATTTTCTGATATTTGATTTTCAATAAAATATTCTGACTTAAAGGTTTTTCCAATGTCATGAAAAAAAGATCCAGCTCTGACAAGAAGTGGATTTGCGTCTACCTTACTAGCAGCCTCCTCTGCTAAATTTCCTACCATTATGCTGTGGTGATAAGTTCCAGGTGCTCGTAAAATCATATCTTTAAGTAGAGGATGATTGTGGTCAGACAATTCTAATAATTTCATATCAGTCGTTAATTTAAATACTGATTCTAAAATAGGAATCAAAGCAGAGACTATGATTATGTTGCCCAATCCACCGAAAAAGGTAAATAAAATAATGTCCCAATTATTCACAAAAATATAAAAACCTTTTTGCAAGAATAATCCTGAATTAATTGCAACATTCAACATTCCGACGACCAGCGCAACAAATAAAATTACAGTCCTACTAGTGTAATTCTTCCAGTTTGAAGAAGTTACTATTCCAGACGCAAGCACCATAAGTGGATAAGCGATATTCCCTGGCAGAATAAGCATTACTATCACGGTATTGATTACGGATATAAAAATGGCTTCTTTTCTTCCTTGAAGAAATAGAGAAACTATTGAAATCGATGCGAATGGAATTAAATTATAAAATGCAGTTATGTTGAATTGTTCGAAATTAGACTGAACACCAAGAGCAATAACAACACCAAATTTCAAAATCAATAAATTTGTTATTACCAAAAAAACAAATAAAACTACTTGTTTTCCTTCCCTGAATTTAAGGAGATTGAATCTCCTAACAGCAAACCAGCATAAAACAAAAAATAACAGGATGATTATCATTGTTCCCAAGAAATAATCTAGCGAATTGCCTGTGTTATAAATATCTCTTAATTTCTCTAACACTTTATATTGACTTTCATTTAATCTTTCTCCATCACGTACGATCATTTCTCCTTCTTTGATAGTTTTTGTCACTTTTCTTGTTGTGGTAATTATTCTCTTCTGTTCTTGTAAAGTTGCAAGGCTATTAAAGGATAGAGTTGGTCTAGCCATCTTTATGATTTGCTTAGAAAGTAGAATTTGAAATTCTCTTGGATACTGAAACTTTACTTTTTTTATGTTTAACAAAACAATTTTTTCTAACTCTCTGAGTTCTACCGGTTTTACAGAGGAGGAGATTTTGACTTTTTCTCCTGTTGCAATATCTTTTACAAAAATTCCCTTCACTAAATGAGAGATATATAATTGCCTGTCACTAACGATTTCTCTTGGCATGGCCTTTTTTGCAATAACAGTCATACTGTCAGCTATTGCAAATGAAAAAATATTTTTCCTAAAGAAAAAAAGTAATCTAGGAGGAAAATTTCCTCCTAATTTTTTTTCAAAATTTTTCTCTGCTTTTAAGTACTGTTGTGTATGAACTATTTCATCAAGAAAGATGCTATCAACTATTACATTCCTAACTTCTAATTTCTTTTCCTTTAAATTATTGTTTTGTAATGAAATAATTTGCTGATGAAGAATATCAAATGCTATTTTAATTCTAGAAGAAATGTCAGAAATCAATGCAAGATCTATGTCATAACGAGGTAGAATTTTCTCTTTATTTCTTTGCATTCTATTTTTTGTAGCAATTTCATCTACTACCTTAAGATCATAAGGAGCTTTAATATTGCCTCGAACAACTTCTCCTATTTTATAAATTGAAGAAGAAGGTGACCACTTAAATACCAAAAGAAATGAAAGCACAGATACAACTAAAATTGTCAAAAAACATGCAAAAATTTTCGAAGACATAAATTTCTTGATTCTACCTGATATCGCAGAAATCTTATGTCTAATCATAATTTTGATAGATTTTTTCTTAGGATTTTTTTTAGAAGATTTCGTTTGGGTAATCATGGCCCAATAGCAAACCTTTTATTTTTTAAAATTTTCATAAGCTGTGACTATTTTTTGTACTATTTTAGTCCTTACAACATCTTCGCTAGAAAATTTAACAAAACCAATATCAGAAATAGAATTCAAAACATCTGACGCATCAATCAAACCACTCTTTTTATGCATAGGTAAATCAGTTTGAGTAATATCCCCTGTTACAACTGCAGTCGTTCCACTTCCAATCCTTGTTAAAAACATTTTCATTTGTTCCGCAGTTGTGTTTTGTGCTTCATCTAAAATAACAAATGCATTATTTAATGTCCTTCCTCTCATGTAAGCTAAAGGAGCTATTTCAATTTCTCCTCTTTCCATTAAACGACCAACTTTATCAATATCCAAAATATCATTCAGGGCATCAAACAAAGGCCTAAGAAAAGGACTTAATTTTTCATGTAAATCGCCTGGCAAGAAACCAAGATTTTCACCCGCCTCTACTACTGGACGCGTTAAAATAATCCTTCTGCAGGATTTTTGAAGAAATCTATTAATTGCAAAAGCCATAGCTAAAAATGTTTTACCTGTGCCAGCTGGACCAATCCCAAAAACTATATCTCTCTTTTGCATTTCTCTAATATATTCTCTCTGCATCTTGTTTCTTGGGTGAACAATTCTATTATTTGAAGGAATAATTATTCTATCCGACAACAGTTCTTTGACTGTAACATTCTCATCGTTTTTAAATATTTTTGCAAAATTTTCAATAGTATTAGCATCTAAACTATTACCATTTTCCAAAAACTCTATCATCTCGTCTATAAAGCATATAGATCTTTGTACATCTTGAATCGAACCTTCAGAATTAAAAGCATCTGAAGAAATAGTTATGGATACATTAAAGGCATCTTCTATAGCTTTTAATGAAGAATCTTTTGTACCCACAAACTCCATTAATTTATGTGAGTTCAAAAAAAAGTTTTTTGACTTAAGAGTAGTCAATTTTACTTAACCCTTCCGAAAAAAATTAAAAATCCTACGCCTACTAGACAAACGAGTCAATAGCTAAATTTGCTATTTTCGCCTTTATTTCGCTAACCTCTTGGATGATTCGAATCTATGTAATTTTTTATATCTTCGTTGTTTAAATGAGTATATATTTCTGTAGTAGAAATATCAGAGTGCCCAAGTAATACTTGAACTGTCCTTAAATCAGAACCAAATTTAAGCAAATGTGTAGCAAAACTATGGCGTAATGTATGTGGACTAACCTTTTTTGATATCCCAGCTTGCAATGCCCAAAACTTAATTCTATTCCAAAGACTTTGCCTAGTCATACCGCTCCCTCTTCTGGTAACAAATAAATAATCCGTTTTGCTATTTGTATTTCTAAGTAATACTGGCCTGGTATTTTCAAGATATTTTTCTAAACTCTCTTTGGCAAAATCTCCTATAGGAACCAATCTACTCTTTCCACCCTTTCCTTCTAAAATACAGTAATTATCTTTAATATTTAATTGATGTATTTTCATTGAAATAAGTTCCGATGCTCTCAAACCGGTACTGTACATAAACTCAAACATGCAACTATCTCTATCATCTTCATTCTTCATTACACCACGTTTCAGATTATGTTTCTTAGGTGCTGCAATAAGAGACAAAACTTCAGAATCATTCAAAATTTTGGGCACTTTCGACCAAGCTTTTGAAGAAATGATATCCGAAGTGAAATTTTTTTGGATAATTTTCTCTTTCAATAGATATTTAGCGAATGATTTCAAGCTTGATACTTTTCTTCGAACCGTGGCATCCGAATTTCCTGCATCTCTTAGTGTTTCTAACCACTGCAATACTATTTTACTAGAAATAAGATGCCAATTTATTTCATTATCCCCTAAAAAAGCAGAGAATAATGAAATATCAGACAGATAACTTTCTATTGTATTGTCAGAGAGTTTCTTTTCTAAAAATAGATATTCTCTGAATTCTTCTATTATGGAGATACTCATAAAATAAAATCATCCTTATTCAGAGTTATTGATTTATTTAGATTTAGATTTAGCTTTCATTAAGAATATTATCAAGAAATACAATACTGTTGATAAAACAATTTCAAAGAAAAGAAATAAAATTTTATTTAAATAAGTAGCCATTTTTTCCCAAAAGAGAAGATTTACCGGGAAAAGAACTAAAGCCATCACAAAAGTAGCCAATAAGTATTTTTTTACTATCGAGAATAAATCTGGAATAAAAATTTTTGCTTCCAACGAAGATTTTTTTCTTGTAAGCAGTAGAAAATTCACAAAACTAGAAATTGATGTTGCAAATGCTATACCAGTATAACCGAAAGGATATACTAACAAGAGACTAAAAACTACATTTGACAATAAAGTATAATATGCACATCTCATTGGGTATTTTGCTTCTAAAACAGCGTGATATGCGGATACAATCAACCTATTAATTCCAAAGAAAACTATTCCAAATGAATAAGCCTGTAATGTCTTTGCACTAGACAAAACATCGGCGTTGCTAAACTCACCTCTTTTAAAGAGCAATTCTATAATAGGACACGCTAGTATTATCAAACCTACTGAAGCTGGGATTGCAACACTTAATAGAATTTCGCTAGATTCTCGTAAAGTGTCTTTTGATTGAGTTCTTGAAACTTCATCTTTTTTTTCTGACATTACTGGAAATGCGACAGTCGTAACTGCAATCGATATGAGTGCATGTGGAAATTGAACCAATCTATTTGCGTAGTACAAATATGAAATTGACCCTACAGACAAAAAAGAAGCCAAAATTCTATCTAATAAAACATTTATTTGGAGAACACCTATACTCAAAGCAGTAGGTCCAACCATTAACATGAAGTTACGTAGTTCTGAAACCTTAAAAGGGTTTGTAAGTATTGGGAAAAAATTATTTTTAAACAGTAGTGGCAATTGTATTAAAAATTGAAGCAAACCACCTATCAAGACAGCCCATGCTAATGAGAACAGAATTTTTTCATATGATGAGCCCAGAAAAATTATCAGCGCAGTTATCATTGCCAGATTCTGCAACGCAGGCGCAATAGCAGGAAGAAAGAAAAAATTGTTAGCATTTAGGATAGAACTAGCAATTCCCCAAAGAGAAATAAAGAAAAGAAACGGAAACATAATTTTCAATAGATTGCTAGTCAGGTGAAACTTCTTATTGAAATTTACAAACCCTGGGAAAAATATTTGAACAATAAAATCTGAGAAAAAAATACCCAAAAAAGTTATTAACAGGAAACACAAAACAATGAGAATTGATGCTGCCCCACTAAATTTATTTCGTCTTGTTTCTGAATCTGTATTATCGATATCTTTATATATTGGGATAAAAGAAGAATTTAATGCTCCATCTGTAAAAATCCTTCTGAAAATACTTGGGACAGAAAAAGCAGCAAAAAAGATATCCGCAAACAGACCCGCACCTAAAGATCTAGCGATAAAAACATCTCTACAAAAACCTAGAATTCTACTCAGTAAAGTCGCAAAGCTTACTTTTCCAGAAAACGATAGAATTTGTTTGTAATTCATAAAATATACTTTTAATAATATTTATGTATCTTAAAAAAATGAAAAATATAAATATTTTATCGATCTAAACTTGACAAGTCCTCGCATAATGTTATTTTTCTTGCTTTTACGATACTACTATTTCTATTAGGAATTAAAATTGGAACACAGTCCATCTACAAAAAAAAGACATAGACAGAGTCTTGTTCGAAACTCACGCAACAAGGCATCTAAAACACAACTTAGGAACAAGATAAAAGCTGTAAGAGAGTTGATAGAGAAAAATGAAGACTCTGCAAGCTCATTAATTGAAGCGCAACGTTCTTTAAATAAAGCTGCGACAAAGAATTTAATCCACAAAAAAACTGCCTCCAGGCTGATCTCAAGACTAAGCAAATCTGCACAAAAATGATCTGAAGTCAATTTCTATTCGTTCTTGCTATATAACTTTCCACAAAAAATAACTCGAAAAACCTACAAATGTTTGTTTTATCACCTTCTCGTTTAATCTTTCTGTCTAATTTCTCCAAACTTAAACATAAATATCTCAGATAAGATACAGAAAGTTTTCCACACTTTTTTTTCATGTTATTTAATAAGAATTTAGGAATATTTGTAGTTTTCACTATAGTGGAATCATCTAGTCCTTTAGCAACAGAAACTTTGCATGCTAACCATCTACTTACATTTGATCTTATAACACCTAAAAGTAATTCTGGTGGCTCATTCTCCAATAATCTTCGGACAACTATTAGTACCTCTTCTAAATTTCCTTCCAGAAAAAGATCTCCAATTTTGAAAATAGCATCTACTTTTGTTCTTCCCACTAAATTGGAAACATCATTAATAGAAACATTGCCACCGTCTCCGACAAAAGCTCTTAATTTTTTCAATTCAGAAAAAATATGTGCCATTGATGGTTCAACAATTTCAAGAATATATTCTGATACATCTTTTGTTATATTAATGTTTAACGTCTTTGCAGTAGATATTGTCCATTCTTTCAGCAGGTAGTTAGGAAAAGTATCAACATCAAGAATTTTTCCGTGCTTCTTCATAGTTTTATAAAAAATACTTCTTGCATCCACTTTATCTGACATAAAGAATAAAATTACTGAATCTATTTTATCTATGAGCATGTTCTCTAATTGATCTTTATCATCAGCGGTAATTTTATCTGCATTTTTGATTTCTATTAAACGTTTATCCGACATGAAAGGAAAAGTCTGCGAAGCTGTCTGGACATCGATTAGTTCTACTTCATTCAAATCAAAAAAATCATGATTAAAAGAACTTTGCTCTTTCGATAAAGTATGAGACCTAATTTTTTCTACAAATTGACCTTTAAGAAAAGAATTTTTGCCATAAAGCAATATTACAGGGGGTATTTCTTGCGAGTTTATATTTTCTAATTCTAATAATATATTTGAACTATTTGTTCTCATTGATTTTTAAAATGTTTCAAAAATAGCATCTAGCAATTCTAAAGAAAAATTCTCGGCTCCCTTTTCGACAGCTTCATTTCTATTCTTGTCGCTCTCATCTACTTTTGAAGAAATTTCAAATTCTATTTCTGTTTCTAATTTTCTGAATTGTAGCCTATTCCCAGTACTAAGATCTGACAATTCATACTCTATCTTTAAGAAAACCCTATATCTTTGGACTTGGTCATCTTTGCTAAATCCTACAGGAATTAGCTTATACTCAATAATTTTTGCTTTTAGGGATACATCTGACTTACTTTTATCCGCCGGTTTGAGTCTACCATCCTTCAAAAAACTATTTCTAACATTTCGAGTAAAAATCTGAGAAAGATTAGATTCTCCAGAAAGATTTTTGAATTGAGAAACAAAAATATAATTTTTACCTATCAAAAACTTTGGTATCTTAGTTCCTTCCAACCTGTAACCACATGAACTTAGAAAAAAAATAGCCAAAGGAAGTAAAAATGAAAGATATCTAAATTTATATTTTTTCATCACGGATTTAATTTTAACCTGTAATTTTTTCATGAAAAATACTATCTAATATACCATTAATAAACGATGGTGTTTTCTCGTCTTCTTCATACAACTTAGACAATGAAATGCATTCATTTATAACAACCTTAGGGGGAATATCCTTGAAATAAACAAATTGACAAATTCCTAGACGTAAAATTGAAAGGGTAATCACATCTATTCTTTCAATACGTCTATTCTTACTATACTTTTCAATATTTTTATCAATATACTCTTTATTATCATGTATTTCACGAACAAGACTTAAAGCAAATTCTCGTATTTGACTTGATCTGATATCCACTGTATCGCATGGATGAATTTTTTCGTAGTCGTTAACAATAGACTCAATTGTAACATTGCCAGAGTTTTGTTCGGCAAATGCTTTTTCTATAAAATACAATATTTTCAAGGCTTCTTCTCTTCCGCTGGTTCTCTGGCCTTTAATCATTTTTCACCCAAGAAAACTTTAATTAACATTTAAGAAGAAATAATTCCCATTTGGACGGCAGATAAAGCACATTCATACCCTTTATTATTCATTCCATCACCAGAACGTTCTTTTGCCTGCTCTAAATTTTCTGTAGTTAAGATGCCATGAAGAATTGGAATATCAAAATTCAATGAAATATCAAGAATCGCTCTCGTTACTTCATTGCAAATTAAATCATAATGTGAAGTTTCACCTCGTATAATACATCCTAATGCAATAATCGCATTAATTTTATTAGGATTTGCACTTATTTTACCATCAAATTTGTCAATTAAATCATCAATATCAATGTTGCCAGGATCTTGTACACTGACTGAATCCCTACACAATCTTTTAATAATAAGAGGTATTTCAAACGCACCTGGAACAGAAGCACATAAAATATCTTTATCTAAAACATTACATTTCTCGAGT
>DFQF01000062.1 GCA_002377645.1 Nitrospinaceae bacterium UBA3496
CTATATTCATAAGGGTTCCTGAATACAACAGGCAATTCAGGACCAAAATTTCCGTGTGGCGCAGGAGTTGGAGCGACCCACTCGAGTGAATTTGCGTCCCAAGGATTTTGTACAGCAATCTCTCCAAAAGTCTTCATGTTGCGAGTTAAGTAACGATAAACAAGAATAAAGAAAACGATTGATACAATGCCAGAAATTGTTCGTGTAGTATTTGTAATAACAGGTTTAGTTATTCCTTCTAGGACAAATGCAACAGATTTGTAGGATATAAATCCAACAATTAAACTTGAAGAAATTTGAGTGAAATGTTTGTATATTTTTCCACTTAAACTAAAAATACTACCAAAGAAATTTAAGGCGAATGGAATTTGACCTAGAGCCATACCCGCAGCCGCTAGAGTAATAAAAACATTCATAGGTTGCAGATCTGCTAAATACTCATACTGAGTAGGATCATAAATCCTTCTCATATGTCCACCAACTCCTAGAATATGCATAGGGAAAAAAGCTAAGTTGAAGAATATGAAAGTTAACCAGAAATGCACTTTGCCCAGAGCGCTATCAAAATAAGTGGAAAACATTTTTGGGAACCAATATGCAATACCCCCAAAAATAGCAAACATCGTTCCGCCAAAAATAACGTAATGGAAATGGGCGACGATAAAATAGGTGTCGTGTATGTAGATATCAACTACGTTTGATGCCATATAAATTCCGCTTAGTCCACCTACCACAAAAAGAATAACAAAAGCCAGTGCATGGAGCATTGGAAGTGTAAACCTAATGGAACCACCGTAAAGTGTGCCGAGCCAATTGAATGTTTTTATGGCAGAGGGAATAGCAATAACAAGTGTAGTCATCATGAATGCAGTGCCTAATGCAGGATTCATGCCAGATTGAAACATATGGTGACCCCAAACAATCCAGGACAGGAATGCAATAGAAGCCATTGCATATACCATTGCCCTGTAACCGAAAACAGGTTTTCTGGAGAAAACACTCAATATGTCAGAGGCCATACCCATTGCTGGGAGGATAAGTATATACACTTCAGGATGCCCAAAATACCAGAAAAGGTGTTGCCACAAAAGAGGTTCTCCGCCTTTTGCTGGATTAAAAAAAGCAGTTTCAAAAACCCTGTCAAAAATCATGAGTGCACAGGCTGAACCCAAAATTGGCAGTGCAAGCAAGCCTAAAATTGCAGTAATAAATAATGCCCAAACCGATAGAGGCATTCTAAACCAGTTCATACCTTTTGTTCGCATATTAATTATAGTTGTTATGTAATTTACGGAGCCCATGAGTGATGAAAGACTAAGGATAAATAGACTAATTGCCCATAAATTTTGTCCCCACTCAACACCAGTATATTCTGATACGGTTGATAAAGGAGCATATCCAGTCCACCCAGCAGAAGCGTGTCCACCTTCAACAAAAAATCCCCATGACATGACGATGGCGCCTAAAACTGCAGTCCAGAAAGAAAGCATATTAAGCCAAGGGAACGCCATATCCCTCGCACCGATCATTAGTGGGATGAGAAAATTTCCAAAACAACCAACAAGTATAGGCATAACAACTAAAAAAACCATAATTGTTGCATGCATAGTGACAAACATATTATAGACATCGGGACCCATTTTTCCTTCAGGAAGAAGTGGGTTTTCATCAGAAAGCCAACTAAGACCCCAAATAGCAGTGTCAAATTTTTCTACAGGCCAAGCTAGTTGCCATCTAAACATTAGGGCGAGCAAACCACCCACTATCATCATTATTAAGCCAAGCCACAAAAACTGTTTCCCTATAGTCTTGTGATCAAACGAAAAAATATAAGTACTCCAAAATCCACCATGTGAATGGTGATCGTCGTGTGTTGAACTTGTATGATTTGATTCGCTCATGCTTGGGTTGTCCCCTAATTTAAATTAAGTATTTTAAGATTTCTCTTCTTTTTTTGACCAAGCGGTTTTTAACCATTTCCGGTAACTTTCTTCAGTATGTACCACTAACTCCCCATTCATTCCTGAATGTCCAACCCCGCATAACTCTGCACATGGCATCTCGTATTTTCCTGTTTTAATAGGCGTAAACCAGAAAGGAATTTCTTTTCCAGGAAGAATATCTTGTTTTAATCTCACAGCAGGAATGAAAAAACTATGAATAACATCTTCACCTTTTAGAGTAATTAGTACTTGTTTATTAACAGGAACATTCAGTTGATTGTCTAGTTTTAGATCATCAGCAGTTCCAAATTTTTTATCTGGACCAGGGTAAACGACAACCCAGTTGAACTGCTTCCCGATTACCTCTACTCTAACGTCTGGATTAGAAGGGGGGGTATACTTTAGTCTGGCCCAAGAAGCTTGGGTCATTAAAACAAAAACCAAGAGAATCACTGTTGGAACGACTGTCCAAATTATTTCAAGAGTGTTATTGCCATGTGAGTATTTAGCTTTTTTCCCGGGTTTTTGTCTGTAAATTATGAGGAAAGCAACCATGGTTACTGCAACGAGTATGAAAGCTACATTTGTTAGGTAGTAAGAAATGTAGAAGAAAAAATCAACTTCTTTTCCTTCCAATGAAATATTTTCAGGAAGCCAGTCTAACATATTAAAAATTCCCTCCGGCGACTGTTAAATAAAAAAATTACTTAAAAAAAACATAATCACTTTCCCCCAACGAAAGTGATTTTAATATGATGAGGATGTTTCTATCAACTATCTTCGGACTAAATATTACAAAATTTTTATACATACAAGGCCTAAAAACAAAGAATTTATGTTGCTAAGTTCTTTTGTTTTGAAAATCTTGTATTTGAAAATCATTCCAATTTAACCATTGTTTTAAAACTTCTGTAGTATGTTCCCCAATTAAAGGTGGTGGTGTGATTTTTGCTTGTGTCCCGCTCATTTTCCAGGGGGGGCCAACAACTCGTATTTCTCCCGATGTAGGATGAGAAACAGTTTTTATCAATTCTCGATGTTGAACTTGAATATCTTCTAAGGCAGATTTGTAATCGTTCACAATTGCAAATGGAACTCGTTGTGATTCAAGTCTGCTTTCCCAGTAATCTGAAGTATTAGAAATAAAACACTGTGTAGCGATTTTGTTAATTAAATCGCGATTTTTTCTTCTTCCTTCCATTGTTGAAAAACGAGGATCATTAATCCATTTTTCTTTTTTAAGAGCAATACAAAAAGGTTTCCAATACCGGTCATTTTGAACAATTACTGTTATATTTTTATTGTCTTTGGTTTTATATGTGTTTGCAGGAACTCTCATTGGATTTTCATTTCCATGCCTTTCTGGAGTTATTCCAGCTTGTAAAATTTCACCCATTCGTGGTCCTAAAACTGAAAGGATTGAATCCTGCATGCTTATGTCAATGTATCTTCCTTTTCCTTCTTTTTGTACTGAGTGTAATGCACCTAAAATTGCATATGCTGCGAACATTCCCGCGATCGAATCTACAATGGGTGCGCCTAATTGCATAGGCTCCCCTTTTGGCACTCCTGTAACACTCATCATTCCAGAGATAGACTGGAGTATTGGATCTAAAGCAACTCGATTTTTATAAGGACCTGTTTGTCCGAATCCGGATAGTGAACAGTATACAAGTTTAATGTTTTCTTTCTTTAAAGTGTTCCAGCCAAGACCAAACTTTTCTGCAGTTCCGATAGCTAAATTTTCTACTAGAACATCAGCTTCTTTGGCTAGTGCAATAGCTGCTAGACGGTCAGTTTCATTTTTGAGATTTAGAACTATACTTTTTTTTGATCTATTGTTTGCGTAGAAATAATCTTCGTGATTCTCTCTTCCCTTGTATCGTCCAACAGTTCTTGTATCGTCACCGTTTGGCGGCCGTTCTAGTTTGACTATTTCTGCTCCAAGATCGGCTAACATAGTTGTGCAAAATGGCCCAGCAATAATCTGAGTCATATCAAATACTTTTAATCCTGATAGAGGAGGCATAGATGAAGCTTCCGACATTATTTTCCTTTCCATTTTGGTTCTCTTTTTTCTTTGAAAGCTAAAATGCCTTCTTTCGAATCTTCTGTATGCAAGACTTTATTCGCAATATCTCTAGCTAAAAACATCCTGTCAACAAAAGGAAGATGTTCTCCTCTTCTAGCTGCTTCTTTTACTGCACAAACTGCTGCAGGAGCATTAGAAAGTATTTCTTTTGCCCAACGTTCTGCTGTATCAGATAGTTCTTCCAAAGGGACAATTTCATTTGCAATTCCAAAACGAAAACATTCTTTTGCCGGAATGAATTTTGCTCTCATTAAATAACTCATTGCTTGTGTCCATGGAATTGATTGTGCAAGTAAGACAGGTCCACTAACAGAAGAGATTCCTCTTTTAACTTGTGGCCATCCTATAGATGAATTTTCGCTCATAATAACTATATCTGAATTGAGTGCAAATCCACCACCTTGTGCTAAACAGGGACCATTAATTGCACAGATAACTGGCTTATAAATATGTCTTAGAAATAAATATAATTCATCATTTGACATTACTTCTCCGTCATCTTCCGGCAATTTTTCGAGAAGATCTTTTCCAGAGCAAAACACATCCCCATTTGCCGTGATCACAGTAGCCCAGACTTCATCGTTGAATTTCACATCCGTATATGCTTCTTGAATTTCTTTGCGCATTGTTCTATTGATCGCATTTTTCTTTTCAGGTCTATTTAAAGTGATCCATGCGACATGGTTCTTGATTGTATATTCAATTGTTTTGCTTTTTTCCATTTACACATCTCCTAGCAACGAATGTATGTTCCGAAACCTATATTTTCCGAGGGTAAAAACTTGTTTATAATTAGTAATATAAGAAATGATACTCATAAAGCCAACATGAAAAAGGAAGATTTCATCTAGTCTTTTCTAAAAGCTGCCTTTTTTTCTGTATTGTATAAAGTATTCCGAAAAGAATCATGGCAATTAATTGAACAAATTCCCTGGGGATCCCAGTAAGATCTGTGAAAATTAGAGGTCGAAATGATGACAGGCAAATTAAAACAAGTGAAATTCTTTCTAAGACATTACATCTGTCAGCAAAAAAACCTTGTAAGGCAGAAGCAAATGCAAACATTGCGACAAGTGCAGAGAGGCAAATCCATCCAATTTTAAAAATATCATTAATCCAAATTATTTTTCCTTGTTCAGTCAATCCTCCAATCATAAGGATTTCCAAATTGAAAATAAAAACAAAAGGGAGGATTGCTGTTCTTAAATCATAAACGAAACCCTGAATGCCAGTCTGTATGGGATCGGATTTAGCGATAGCAGAAGCAGCAAATGCAGCTAGACCTACAGGAGGAGTATCATCAGCTAAAATTCCGAAATAAAAAACAAAGAGATGTGCTGCTAACATTGGTACTACAAGTCCGGATTTTCCGCCTAATGCGACAATTACAGGAGCTGTTAAAGTAGCCATCACTATATAATTAGCGGTTGTTGGAAGCCCCATCCCTAAAACAAGACTACAGAGAGCAGTCAATAGGAGCATAAGTACAACGTTGCCTAAGGATATAATTTCAATTAACTCTATAAATCGTCCACTTAGTCCAGTAAGAGTGACAGTTCCTACAATAATTCCTGCCGCGGCTGTTGCGACTCCAATACCCATCATATTTTTAGCGCCCGAAATTAAACCTTGGATTGTTTCTTCAAAGCTAATTATTAATCCCGAAATTGAAGCCTTGATGATTCTAATTAAATTTTCAGAAATTGCGTTTTGGATAAAATTTGGAAATCTTTCAATTTGTGTTTCATTTTTTATTTTACGAATTTCTCGCACAATACTTTTTATAGGCCCCTGGAATAAAATGATAACTATTGTTAGAACTACCGCTCGAAGTGCTGATTCTACTGCTGACATACGTTCTATTGCGAGTGTGTAGATCAATATCAAAATTGGAATTAGATAATGAATTCCTGAGAAAAAGGTTTTCCAAAAAGGTGGAATTTCATTCGATTTTAGTGGTTTAAGATTAAGTTTTATTGCTTCTAAGTGAATAACATAAAACAGAGCAAGGTAAGATAGCAAGGCTGGTAGAATAGCAGCGCGAATAATATCTAAATAAGCTAATCCTAGAAACTCAGCCATAATAAAAGCAGCGGCACCCATTACTGGCGGCATGAGTTGTCCATTAGTGCTCGCACCAACTTCGACAGCTCCTGCTTTATACGCAGGCAACCCCACTTTTTTCATCAAGGGAATCGTAAAGGTACCTGTCGTTGCTACATTTGCAATAGAAGATCCAGAAACTAGCCCAGTCATACCAGATGCTACTACTGCTGCTTTTGCGGGCCCGCCACGAAAGCGTCCTAGGGCCGCAAATGCAACCTGAACAAAGTAATTTGCAGCTCCAGCTTTTTCCAGCAAAGATCCAAATAGCACAAAAAGAAAAACATAACTTGTGGAAACCCAAAGAGGGACTCCCCAAACGCCGTCAGAACTCATAAACATATGACCTACAGCACGGTTCAAAGAACGCAGATCAATTGCTCCATCATGTGCGAGATATCTAGGCAAGAATGTTCCATTAAATATATAAATAATAAATATAATTGCTAAGATTGGGAGAGCGGGGCCTATAGATCTTCTTGCCGCTTCCAATAGAATTAATATAAAAATTGAGCCAACTATCATATCCAAATTATTTGGAAGCCCTGCCCTGTCTACAAAAACTCCTTGATAATCCCAAGTAACATATAATGCTCCGCAAAAACCCAAAAATGCTAAGAAATAATCATTCCAGGGAATTGATTTCAATTTCGAAGATGAAATATTTTTATTTCTTGGGAAAGAGAAAAAAACCATTACGATGGCAAATGCAAGGTGCACATTTCTAGCTTTAATTGCATCAATAGGTGTATACGCTATATATAACTGAAAAATGGACCAGAAAAATGCGATTGAAGAGATAAACCAGACTTTTCTTGTTCTGATACCAGTTTCGAGTGTGATTTGTTCTGCATTTTCCTTCAATTGATTTTTAGATGAAGTAAGAAGATCCCTCATACATTCCAATTAAGATTTTCTTAGCCATCTCTCCAATTTTAATATAAAAAAATAAGGCGGGATGATATAAATCACCCCGCCTGAATTTTAAAAGTTATGAAGTTTTATTTCCATCCTTTTTCTTTATAGTATCGCAAAGCACCTGGGTGAAATGGTGCAGAATTACCACCAAGCATATCTTTAGGTTTAAGGTATTTAAACGCTGGGTGAGTTGCGCGGAAACTATCTAGATTGTCAAAAATTGTTTTTACAACATTATATACAACATCGTTAGGTTCTTTGTTTCCGGTGACAAAGGTGGCTTTAACCGCATACGTTGGCACGTCTTTGTTAACTCCTTTATAGATTCCACCCGGGATTGCAGTCATTACATAATAAGGTTTTGATGAAACGAGTTTTTGAATTCCAGAAGAATTTACCGGTATAATTCTAATTCCAGTACTATTTGCAATTTCAAGACCTCCACCCCATGGATTTCCGACTGTATAAAAGAATGCATCAATTTTCTTGTCTACTAGAGCTCTATTTGCCTCATTTTGTTGAAGACCCTGAGCTTTTATATCCTTATTTCGGTCAATGCCGTAAATTCTTAGAATGTCTTTAGCATTTCCTCTTTGTCCTGAACCAGGATTTCCAATATTAACGCGGCGTCCTTTAAGATCTGAAACTTTTTTAATTCCGGAACTAGCTCTTGCAACAAGCATAATGGTCTCTGGATGTGCACTAAAGACACTTCGTAGTCCTTTATATGCTTTTCCTTTCCAGTTAGCGGAACCGTTATATGCCTGCCAGTGTCTATCTGACTGAGCGACACCAAAATTCAATAGTCCTCGTTTAATAGCGTTAATATTAAAGACGGAACCTAGAGCTGGACGACCAATACAATTGTATCCTGCGCCTTTTAGTTTTTGGTTTACAATTTTACAAACGTTTAAGGCAACCTGATAATATACGCCGGTGGTTGAACCACCACCTATTACTAGAAATTTTGCGCCGTGTGCAGGTACGGTAGTACCGGCAAAAACAATCACGAATGCAGTTGAAAGAACGAGCTTCCATATATTTTTCATTACAAATCCCCTTTTAAGAAGTTTAATGAATATGTTTGTGTTTTCCTAAGTGTTATTTAATCAAAAAAAACCGATAAAATCCAGTGGGTAGTTTTTTTAAAGGGACTCTTTAGATGTTTGATTCTATTTAATAATTTGCTTTTTAAAGATCATTAGATTTTAATGAAACATTAGCGAAAATACATAATTACGAGAACTAGTAAATTTTTAGGAGTCAAGATGGAACTTATTCTTTTTGGAACTGGGGCTCCCCCTCCTCATAAGGATAAGAATGGTCCTGCAAATGGCATTTTCGCTAACGGGAAGATTTATCTTGTTGATGCAGCTCGGAATGTCTCACAACAGGTCGTTAAAGCAGGTTTTAAATTATCTGAAATAGATCAGCTTTTTTTTACACACTTTCATTCAGATCATTATTCGGGTTTTGGTGATTTTTTTATATCTCGTTGGCTTACTGGGGCAAAAAAACCACTTCAAGTATGGGGTCCTCCTCCAGTGAAAAAAATTGTTTCAAAAATGCTTGATTATTATGAATATGATATCGATCTTCGTGTTCGTGAAGGAACACACACTAGGGCGGGAACTGAGATAGAGGCAAAAAGTCTTTTTCCAGGAGACGGATTTGACGTAGATTATATGACTGTATCTGTCGAAAAAGGAACAGTTCACGGGAATGTAGATGAAATCCTTTCATATAGATTTGATTTTGAAGAAGATTCAATAGTTATTGCCAGTGATGGTCATCCCACAGAGGAACTTACTCGTCTATCTCATGGCACAAATATTTTGCTCGCACATTTTTGTGTTCCACATATGTATGACAAATATGGGATTAGGAATTCATTTTCAGATTTGGTTATTGGTCATCATGCCACGGCTGAGGAAATTTCTATCGTAGCCAAAAAAGCGGGCGTGAAGACCTTAGTTTTTTCTCATATTATACCTCCTATTACTTCGAACGGAGAAGCTTTTGAAGAAATTTCGAAGTATTATGACGGTAAGATAATAGCCGGAAAAGATTTGATGTGTATAGAAACATGATGTGAAATATCCAGTTCCTATACATAGTGAAGTATTTGTTAATTGGAAAAATTCAAATTTACTCAATGATGAAATATTTTTGAAACATATCTTTAATTTAAAAGTAATAACTCTCTAATTTTTCCGAAATATTTCCCCTGTATTTTTGTGTCAATTTTTTTTAATTTCGCTTGTGGATTGGAATGTAGTGAAAGCGATTATTTATGGGACAATCATCTATTAGAGAGGATAAAAAACATGCTATTAGTTACCACTATTATTAAGCCACATAAATTTGAAGATGTTAAAGGAGCACTAATTAAATCAGGTGTTGCTGGAATGACAATTTCTGAAGTTAAGGGTTTTGGAAGACAAAAAGGTCATACTGAAACTTATAGGGGGAGTGAATATGAAGTGGATGTATTGCCTAAAATAAAAATTGAAATTTTATCATCTGATGAGTACGTAGAATCTATTATTGAAACAATTCAAGCATCAGCAAATACTGAAAAGATAGGAGATGGAAAAATTTATATTCAAAAATTAGAAGAATGTATACGAATAAGAACTGGAGAGAAAGGAAAAGAAGCAATCTAAATAATTAAAAAAACCTTCTTCTGTAGATTGCATGACCTGCATACAAGGCGGGTGCTGAGTATGTTTGATAAATCAACTCGGTGCCCGCCTTTACTAATTTCATAGGATTAAATTTCTATTTTTTCAAAGTGTTTTTCCAACGATTCTAATTTACCTGAGGCATCGCATAATTTTACAACTTGTTCGTCCATTGCTCCTATAATATCCGAATGATCTCCTATTCCTGCAGGATTTTCTAAAAAGATACTAATATTTGCTCTAGCTTTCTCAATTTCAGCTTCATACATTTTCTTGAGTACTTCTAACATTTTCACCTCAAAATATTTAAATCCTCCAAACCCTGACTGGCCGGGTCAGTAGCCAGCAAGGGTCCCCAACCTAACCAATAGGCTGAGTAAGGAGGAACGGGGGTTAATTCGGTAAAATAACCGAATCTATAATGTGAATAACTCCATTTGATGCTTTGATATCAGTTGCTATTACTTTTGCATTTTCAACCTTTACTCCATTCTTTGTGCTTATGCTGATTGTATTTCCATGAACGGTTTTAACTGATTTTAATTTAACAACATCAGATGCCATAACTTTTCCAGCTACTACGTGAAATGTAAGAATTGCTTTTAATTTTTTAGTATTTTTCAATAAACTTTGAAGAGTTCCCGCAGGAAGTTTTGCGAAAGCATCATCGGTTGGAGCAAAAACGGTAAATGGACCATCGCTTTTGAGTGTTTCTACCAGTCCTCCAGCTTTGATTGCTTTGACCAATGTATTGAATTTTCCTGCGGAAACTGCAGTGTCGACAATATCTTTAGAATAATTGCCTGCGTAAGTACTTGTACCTATAAATGTTATTATTGCAATTACAGGCAGTATCATTTTTAAAAAATTCTTACTTTTCATCATTTTCTCCATGTTTAAATATGTTTAACTATTAATTTTCTTACTCTGAATCGATTTACATGCGTTTAGATTGCTTGAAATAAATGCTGCAAAAAGTATGATTCTATTTATTTTGTTTTGGTTCATTTTTTTTCTCCTAAAAAATTTATACTATTATGCAACTCCTTAACTTGCGGAACTTTGTACTCCCCATCTTTGTTTTATTCCTTTTATTCCAAGACCTTGATAAAGTGCGGCAAGTCCTACAAGAATGTATACTACTTTACTCATAGCGCTCATTTTCCCGAAAATTGCTGCTACTAAATCAAAATTAAATGCACCTACTAGACCCCAATTCAAACCACCAACTACTAATAATACTGCTGCTAAAACGTCGACCTTTTTCATCTGAATGTTCCTCCTTAATAAAATAAAATAAATAATGTCTAACTACTGTCTATATTAATGCCATATAATATAGACAAAGTCAACACTTTTTTTAAATTATATAGACAATAAATAGACATTTTATGAAATTTTTGTATATTTGCTTATAAATTGAGGGTTTGAATACGTTGTTTTTATTGAAAATACTATTTGATTAGTTTTTTTTCTTGATGTCTTTTGATATGTTCATTGCGTAGAATAAAACTGTAATTACTAAAGAAAGTGCGCCAGTAGCTCAGCTGGATAGAGCGTCTGACTACGGATCAGAAGGTCGCGTGTTCGAATCATGCCTGGCGCACCATTAAATTCTTCTTTTTATAAATTCGTCAAATTT
>DFQF01000008.1 GCA_002377645.1 Nitrospinaceae bacterium UBA3496
AATTGGCATCTTTTTTATCAAGCTTATCCCCCTGAAGATCCTAGGCAACACTGGGGTCATGCATACAGCAAAGATTTAATTCATTGGAATGATTTGCCATATGCAATTTATCCTAGTCCTGAAGAAGCTTGTTTTTCTGGAGCTACTTTTGTTGAAGAAAATAGAGTAATTGCTATGTATCATGGCACTAAGGCAGGTAACATGATTGCTGTTTCTGACGATGATCTTTTATTAAATTGGAAAAAAATAAACAATAATAATCCGGTAATTAAAATAGAAAATGATGATGGTTCACCTTTACCATACAGAGTTTTTGATCCATGTATTTGGAGAAAAGGGGAATATTATTACTCATTGTCCGGAGGTACTCTACCTCATAATCCTTCAGGAAGAAGGACAAGAGCTAATTTTTTATTCAAATCTAAAGATCTGGTTAGTTGGGATTATTTACATCCATTTATTGAAGGAGATTCTTTTACTCGAATAGGAGATGATGGAGCATGTCCTTATTTTTGGCCAATAGGTGAGGATAGATATATACTTTATTTTTTTAGTCATATGAGTGGAGGTCAAGCTTTACTAGGAGATTATGATAAAAAAAGAGATAAGTTTTTAGTCACTTCTCATCATGAATTCAACTTTGGAGCAGCACATCCTGGAGGAGTTCATGCTCCATCAGCTACAACTTATTTGAATGGTAAAAATATACTTATTTTTAATATGAATAATTCTAAAGATACTTATAGATGGAATCAACTAATGACATTACCAAGAGAAATTGGAATAGCTGGAGAAGATGGTATAAATAAAGATGTTTTAACGATTAAACCTGCAGGAGATATTGAGTCCTTAAGATCAAATCACAAGTCTATAAAGAATCTTGAAATCATTCCAAATAAAGAAACTCTCTTAGATAGCATTATAGGGAATTCTATAGAGATAGATTTAGAGATAGATGTAAAAAAATCAAATATGTTTGAATTGCGAGTCTTAAGATCAAAAGATTGTGATGAATATACTAAAATATCTTTTTATAAAAATAGAGGGTTTAGAGATTGGGAAAAATATCAAGGATGGGATGTGAGCAAAAGATTAAGTGCTTCTGACAGTATAATTTCTATAGATACTTCATACTCAAGTGTTGATTCTAATGTACTATCTAGGCCTCCAGAGACTGCTCCATTTTATTTGAGTGAAAATGAAAACTTAAAATTAAGAATATTTATAGATAAAAGTGTCTTAGAAGTTTTTGTTAATGATAGGCAATGCTTAGCAACCAGATTATATCCATCAAAAAAAGATAGTTTAGGAGTTTCAGTTATTTCTAGAGGATCAGAGTCTGAAATCATTTCCTTAGATGCATATGATATGGATAATATTTATGAAAAATAATTATGGTTTATACTTTATACCATCAAGATTTCCTGAATCATAAATATCGTTCCAATTATCTAAAAATATTTTATTCCATTCGTCAGTCATTTTAGATCTAATCATTTCTTCAAAAATTGGCCAAAAAATAATTATTCCATCTGCGCCATCCTTAATAGCTTTATGAGCAGTTGTTACAGACCTTACAAGAGCTGCAGTTATGAATGGTCTATTTTCCCATCCATCAAAAGTTGATTTTAATTCCCTAATCAATTCAGTAGAGTCTTTGTTTACATCAATAAAAGGCTCACAGAAAGGTAATAGATGAGTCACTCCTGCATTTGCAGCTAAAACAGCTTGATTTAGAGTAAATATAGTTGTGCAGAAAGTTTCTACATTTGCCTTTTTCAGTTCTGCAAAAGCACCTAAAGCATGCACGCTCATTGGAATTTTTAATATCACTCTATCAGATAACTTAGTAAAAGCTTCACCTACGTCTAAAAGTTCGTTAGTAGAATGACCATCTATTTCAATAGCTACTTTTTTATCTGTTATATCAAGATATCTTTTTGTTAATTCTATAATTGATCCGTATTTGTCAGTCATTTCTTTTAGTACAACTGTATTTGTTACTATTCCTTTGACACCTTTATCCATCCATTTTGTTAGATCTTCAGGATCTCCAGCTAGCCAAATATCTGGTCCTATAGAATCCTTTTTATTTTCGCTTGCATTTTTGATCTTCATTTAATTCTCCTACTTTAGTTCTATTGTTGTTTCTTTTTCAATTTTTTGATTATCTAATTCCATACCAAGTCCAACCAAATTAGTTTCTTCAAAATATCCATTTTTTGGTTTCTCAGGAGTTTTTAGGAAATGTTGATGTACTTTATTCCACTTAATTAGATACTCTTGAAAAGGAGTGTGTATTGGAACTTGAGATAAAGAAAAGTGAAGAGTAGCGTTTGATGAATGTCCATGGGGTATAGTGATAAGGTCATGAGTAGTTGCTAAATTTGCAATTTTTATCACCTCAGATAATCCTCCTGCCCAATATATGTCAGGTTGATAAATATCCAAAGCATCTTTTTCAATAAATCGAAGCATTCCCCATCTAGTATAGTCATGTTCAGCACCTGATAGAGGGATGTTTATTCTATCCTTTATTTTTTTGTAGATTTCAATCCT
>DFQF01000084.1 GCA_002377645.1 Nitrospinaceae bacterium UBA3496
AATAATTCCTTACATGCTCGCAGAAGAGTTGCAGGGATTTTAAGAACTCCTTCATCTGTTAAGAAGATCATGGAAGTTATAGGTCCTAGATATCTTGACCGACCTGGAGGCTATACCAGAATTTTGAAATTGCCTCCAAGGCCTGGTGATTCTGCGGATATGGCTATTCTTGAACTAGTTGACAGAGATACAAGTAAAGAAGATGCTAGGAGAGAAGTACGTCAAAAGAAGGAAGAAAATAAAACAGAATCATAGTCTTTGAAATTCATCATGGGAGAGACAATAAATGTTTCTCCCTTTTTTTTGGTAAAAATATGAATTCTGATGATACAAGAGGAATTGCAGATAATTGTTTTGTTTGTGGTTCTAAAAATACATTTGGTTTAAGAATTAAGTTTAGATTAGATGGTGAGATTTGTAGAGCTGAATTCACTCCTAATGAAAGACACCAAGGGTATGATAATATACTTCATGGAGGTGTTCTTTTTTCAATTTTAGATGATGTGATGGCAAATTGTTTATTTCTGAATGGTGTTAAATGTTATTCTGCGAGAAGTGAGATCCGCTATAGGTCTCCTGTAGAAATATTTACTCCACTAAGGTTTGAAGGTTTTGTAGAAAAAACCAAGAAGTCATTTGTTTTTTTAAGAGGATTAGGATTTAAAATTAAAGATGATCAATTGATTGCAGAAGTAAAGAGTACCTTCGTTAAAAAGAGTTAGACTAAATTATTTTCTTGCGAAGTTTTTTCAGATATGTCGTAAAGTATTTTTCCTTGTAATTCAAGGTGTTTGATAACCATTTTTTCTGCTTTTCTAGATTCATTTCTAAGGATATGTTTTAGGATTTCTTCATGTTCTTCCATGGATGATTTTAGACGACCTGGGACTCTCAAAGTTATAATTCTGGTTTTTAGGATTTGTCTTCGGAGATTCGTAATAACAACTTTCAGTTTTTCATTTTTGCATGAATTGGTTATAAATTGGTGAAATAGTTGATTAGTTTCCCAGTATTTACTTATTTCACCAGCTTGTTCATGAGTTCTCAATTCTTTTAATAATTTTTCTAGATGTTTCCTATTTTTACCAAGAGATAAAAGAGGAGTAGCTAATCTAGTAGCGAGTCCCTCTAACACGCTTGTAATCATATATAGGTCTTTTATTTCTTTTTTAGTGATTTTTGTTACGAATGCTCCTTTATGGGGATAAATTGTGATATATCCTTCAGCCGCAAGTTCACGAAAAGCTTCTCTAAGCGGAGTTCTGCTCACGCCCAGAGAATTTGTTAATTGTGTCTCAATTAATTTGGAGCCGGGTTTGAGGTTGCCGTTCATAATAGATTCTTTGATCTTTTCAACCACAATTTTACTTAAGGATTTAGGTTTATCTATTCTTGCAGGATTAAGCAAAACTATTTTCCCCTATATTATATTCTTCTGACGAAGATCTTGGATTTCTGATTTAGTGAAATTAAGATAGTCCTCAAGAATTTGATTAGTATGTTCTCCTAGGCTCGGAGGAGGGATTCTAATGTCGCCAGGAGTCTCAGACATTTTTATAGGGATACCAGTTATTTTAGTTTTTCCAGCTTCAGGTATGTCTATTTCTTGGACCATTTCCCTTTGAATAACTTGCTCGTTATTAAGTGCATCTTCTAAATTGTTAATTGCACCACAAGGAATGCCAGCATTTCTAAGGATTTCAATCATTTTTTGTAGTTCATAATTTTCGAAAAAGGGAATAAGTATTTTTTCTAATTCTATTCTATTTCTTACTCTTTCAGCGTTTATTTGGAATCGGCTATCATTCTTGATCTTTTCTAGTCCCACCGCATCGCAGAATTTCTCCCAAAGAGAATCATTTCCGACGCCTAAGTTGAGGTAGCCATCTTTGCATTTGTAAGTTTCATATGGAGTAATTGAAGGATGCCTGTTGCCTCTTCTACCAGGAATAGTCCCAGTAGCAAAAAATGCATTGGCGTGATAAGTAAGCAGTGAAATTTGTCCATCTAGCATACTTATATCAACCATTTGTCCTTTACCTGTTTTTTCCCTTGCGTACAGAGCTAGGAGTATTCCTTGTGCCGCTAACATCCCTGCTGTTATATCTCCAATTGAGGCTCCTACTTTTGTAGGAGGACCATCTGGTTCTCCCGTTATACTCATGATGCCTCCCTCTCCCTGAATCACTACGTCAAAACCTGGTTCATTTTTTCGAGGACCTGTTTGTCCAAATCCCGATACTGATGCAAAAATAATTCTTTCATTAATCTTTTGTATATCTGTCCATGGAAATCCGAGGTTATCTAAAGTGCCAGGCCTAAAATTTTCTACCATTACGTCACAATTTCTAATAAGTTCTCTGAGTATATCTTTCCCTGCATTTTCTTTTAGGTTCAAAGTTATACTTTTTTTATTTCTGTTTACTGAAATAAAATATGTACTTACTCCATTTAAGAATGGTGGTCCCCAGCCGCGAGTATCATCTCCATTCTTTGGATTCTCTATTTTTATAACTTCTGCGCCCATATCACCGAGCATCATAGTGCAATATGGACCGGCTAGAATTCTGGTAAGATCTAAAACTTTGATATCTTTAAGTGGAGCATTCATTAGTTAAGTTCCTTAATTTTGTATCAGAGAAATTAATAATCCAGCTGCTATTGCGGAACCAATTACTCCAGCAACATTAGGTCCCATAGCATGCATAAGCAGAAAATTCTTAGGATTTTCTTCTAATCCTATTTTCTGTACAACTCTAGCTGACATCGGAACAGCACTCACGCCAGCTGCACCAATCATAGGGTTAATCGGTGTTTTGCTAAAGAAAGACATGATTTTTCCAAAAATAACACCAGTCGCAGTCCCAATTGCGAATGCAAATAGTCCTAAAAGTAATATTCCTATTGTTTCCCATTTAAGAAAGCTTTCTGAAGTCATAGATGCACCAACAGAAACGCCCAGAAAAATAGTAACAATATTAAGAAGTGAATTTTCGGTTGTTTTAACAAGTCTTTCTACTATGCGAGATTCACGGAAAAGATTTCCAAGCATTAGCATTCCAATCAGAGGAATTGCAGATGGAAGTAATAACCCAATGAATATAGTTGTGAAAATCGGAAATAAAATTAAGATCTTTTGATTAGTAGGAGGAGGAGGTTCCATTTCTCGAGATCGTTCTTCTTTGGTAGTTAAAGCTTTTATTATGGGAGGCTGTATCACTGGAACAAGAGCCATATAACTATATGCCGCTACAGCGATTGGGCCAATAAGTTCAGGTGCTAACTTAGAAGCGGTGTAAATGGCGGTAGGTCCATCAGCTCCTCCAATTATACCTATTGCTGCAGATTGAGATAGGTTAAATCCCAAAAAAATACTACCAATTAACGTTGTAAAAATACCAAATTGTGCAGCTGCACCAAGAAGTATAGTTTTTGGATTAGATATTAAGGGGCTGAAGTCAGTTAGCGCTCCAATTCCCATAAAAATCAAAGGAGGAAAAATTCCTAATTTCACTCCATAATAAAAGAAATTGATTAATCCACCTTCAGAAAAGATACTAGAATTTGGTAGATTTGATAATAACATTCCAAATCCAATTGGAATAAGTAAAAGAGGTTCGAAACCTTTTGATATTGCTAGAAAAAGCAAAAAACAGGCAATAGTTATCATTAGGAAACTACCGAAGTTCATAGTGTAGATTCCAGATACTAAGAAGAAATCGTTTAGAGAAGTAACTAGTTCTTTCATTCTATTTTAATTAGCTCCTGTCCAGCTTCTACTTTGTCACCTTTACTCACTAAAATATCTGAGATTTTGCCATCTGTTTCCGCGGTAATTATATTTTCCATTTTCATTGCTTCTAAGACTAATAATTTCGTTCCAGAAGATACTATTTCACCCACAGTCACTTCGATAGAAAGGACCTCTCCCGGTAGTGGTGATTTTATGTTTCTAGGAGAATGAGATGCAATTTGATTTTTATTTGATTGTTCACTTTCTTCTAGTATTTCAACGACATGGTCAATACCATCTATGTTGACTTTGATTTTCTCTGCTTCCTCAAGTCTCTCAGCTTGAATTTTATATTCTTTGTTGTTGATTCTTAATGTAAACTTTTTCAATTTATTCACCAGAAATAAGAGGGTATATCCTAGAATTTAGTTGCCAATTTGATTCTTCTCTGAGAACTTTTGGTATAAAGATTTCTTCATTTGTATGCTCTAAGAAGTATGCGACTGATGCTGAAATGATGAGAGTAGTATCTGAGTCGTTTTCTATCACTTCTTTTTTTTTGCTTTCAGCTAGAAAAAAATTAAAAATTTTGATCATAAAACATAGAAAAAAAAGTGACAGAAAAACAAACACTGTCCCAATAATCGTTAATTTTATTCCTTCAG
>DFQF01000033.1 GCA_002377645.1 Nitrospinaceae bacterium UBA3496
TTTTTCATAATCTCTCCTTTTTTCGTGAATATACCATAACTTGGCATACTTTTTTTTCCTTGCAGATAAGACATGTAAAAAGAAATCCAAGCTATTCTGTTTAATAGTAATGTTGAAAGTTAAAGTCTTTAAAGCCGTTAAATATGATTCACTTTTGCAAGAAGATTGAATTGAAATTATGTCCTATTTTAAAGACTTGATTCAACAATTTTAAAGTGCTAACGTTTTTTTGGCAAAAAAATATTTTGTTAATAATTTATTGGAGGAAACCATGTTGAAACATCTTCGTTTTTTATCTGTTTCTTTTTTGGCTATTGCATTTGCAATTTCTAGTTTTGGTTTTGTGAAATTAGCGTCTGCAGATGTTAGTCCTCAAGAGAAAAAACTTGCACGAGCAGCAAAAAAAGAAGGGGCAGTAACAATCATCAACCCTCTTTTTAGTGATCGTACCGCTAAGAGAATGCAACGCGTTTTCATAAAACGGTATGGACTGGGAAATAGTTTTAGATTGAATAATATTCGTAAAGGTACAGGTTCAACTGTAGCAACAGTGCGCCAAGAAATTAAGGCTGGCAAATTTACAATTGATGTGCACTTAGTAAGTGCACCTGGCTTCTTTTATGCAGCACAAAAAAAGAAGAAAGCATTTGCTAAGTTAGATAGTGCGCATTGGAAAGATAACGTTGAATTAGTAGAAAAAGCTGGTCAGTATCATAATTATCCATATGTTGTTACACCGCTTGCTTACACATTCCAACCTGTGTGGAATAGTTCTTGTCCAGGAATGAAAGACATCAATGTAACTTCTTATGCAGATACAGTTCAGCCAGCTCTTACTGGCAAAACAATATCTCCAGATATCACAAAGAGTTTCACATACACCAATACAGTTATTTCTCTTATAGAGAACGGTGTAAACATGAACGCTATTTGGGATAAGTTGAAAGCTACAAAACCAATCGTTGAGTTCCGTACAGAACCAAAAATGCAATTGGTTATTGCTTGTGAGAGACCATTTGATATGCATAACCTTTCTGGTCGTGTGTACCAAAATGTATTAAAAAAACCTGAATTAGCAAAGAAAATTAAAATTGGTTATTACAAAGAAGGACAAGTTCTTCTTGGAAACCAAGCAGCAGCAGTGAAAGGTGGACCACATCCAAATGCTGGGAAACTGCTAGTTGATTTTCTTTTAAGTAAAGAAGGTGCTGATGTGTTTGTTGAAGGAGAGGCAATATATTCCTTCCGTAAAGGTTACACTGCACCAGCAGCAGCAAGACCTTATCTTCTTGACCTTAGTAAGCATAAATTACTTGGTTTGAAGGATTGGGTTGGAGCGCAAAAGAAATTTAAAAAAGTACGTGGAGAGTGGATCAAGAGATTCAAATAAATTGAATATATAAATCGACTGGACAGGGCTCGTTTTTTTTCGAGCCCTGTTCTCTTGTAGTTATTTCCCAATGTATCCATTTCGAATGCAGGAATATGAACGAAGAAAACATAGCAATCGAGCCAAATACAGAGAAAGCAGTATGGTGGAAAAGTTTTATTACCACCGAAAATATCGTTACATCTTTAACTAGCCTTGTTATTTTTGTAGCTATAATTTTGCCTTTATTTTGGCTTGTTTTGAGTAGTTTTCAAATCTTAGACGACATGGGTTTTGATACGGAATGGGGATTAGGAAATTATTATGAAATTTTTCAAGGTCGTGTTATTCGTAAAGCTTTCATCAATACACTTATCATTAGTACAGGTACGACCATCCTCGCTACATTTCTAGGTGTTTTGCTTGCATGGATTAACGCTCGTACAAATTGTCCATGGCGCGACAAAATTGAACCTTTCAACTTAATACCTTTCTTTCTAAGTCCTTTTGTTGGTGCTATCGCATGGCATAATTTAGCAGCACCAAAAGTAGGATTTCTGAATAATATAGCTAGAGGAATCTTCGGTATCGAAAGTCATATCATGAACGTTGATAATATTTTCGGTGTTATCTGGGTTACTGGAATTTTCTTTACCCCTTTAGTCTATCTATTTGTAGTAGGTTCTCTCCGTAGGATGGATCCTTCTCTAGAAGATAGTGCGCGTACTACGGGAGCAAGTTTATTTAGAACAACAATGACGGTTACGCTTCCTTTGGTAACTCCCGCGATTTTGTCCGGTGCAATCATTGTATTTGTAACTTCTGCTGGAGAATTTGGAGTTCCATTTAAATTGGGAGCACCTTATGGATATGACACTTTAACTACACAAATTTACTCAAAAGCTGTTGGTGACGATGCAAATCATTATTTAGGCGCAGCCATGAGTATGACCCTTGCAGCTATTACATGTATCTTAATTTGGATCCAGAGGCGAATTATTGCTCCTAGAGAATACACTACAGTTACGGGAAAAGGATTTAGGCCAAATACGATAGATTTGGGTCGTTGGAAATGGGCAGCTCTATCTGTTAATTTATTTTACGTATTTGTTGCAGTTATACTCCCTCTGATTTGCTTGCTTATCGTTAGCTTCCATCCTGTTTGGGAAGGAAAAATAATTCCGGCAGACTTAACCTTGTGGAACTATAAGAAAATTTTATATTTCTGGTCTCCTGAGAGTATTGGTATAGCAACAAGAGGAATAATCAATAGTTTTATACTTGCTTTCTCTGGTGCAACGATAGCAATGGTTTTTGCAATTCTTATAAGTTATATGATTCACAGAACTAAAGGTTTTGGTGCTACCGTTCTTGATTTTCTATGTGTAATTCCTATTGGATTTCCTGGAATAGTTTTAGCTATGGGAGTTTTGGTTACTTATATCAAAACACCCATTTATGCCACTCTTGGAATTCTGTTGGTTGGGTATATAACAAGATTCTTTCCATATGGACAAAGAAACATCTCGTCCATTATGTTGGCAATCTCTGAAGAATTAGATCAAAGTTCAAGAATGGCCGGTGCAACATGGCTGACTACATTGCGTCGCATTACGATACCTCTTCTTAAACCAGGCATCTTTGCGGGTTGGATTCTATTGTTTGTTATTTTTCTGAGAGAACTCTCAATATCAATTATTTTATATTCAGTTGGTACTGAAACATTGTCTGTGGGGGTTCTGTACTTAGCAGATTTTGAAGGCGACCCCTTAACGGCTGCTCTGGCAATTGTACAAACGGTAATATTGCTGGGTTGTATTATTTTATTTAGAAAAGTTGCTGGCAAAGAGGCTCTAACGGCGTAGAAATTAATTAGAAGGTGTTTTATGACTGAAGAATCAATGAAAGATTATTTGAGAATCCAAAATCTAGTGAAATATTTTGGAAATGACCGTGCTGTTGATGGAATTTCATTTGATCTCCCAGAAGGTGAATTTCTAACACTATTGGGGCCATCTGGATGCGGAAAGACTACGACTTTAATGTGTATAGCAGGTCTTCATAAACCTGACGCTGGAGAAATAACTGTTGGAGGAAAATCGTTCACTTCTATGGAAAACAATATTTTCCTTCAACCCGAGAAACGAGATATTGGAATGGTGTTTCAGAGTTATGCAATTTGGCCGCACATGACAGTTGAAAAAAATATATCCTATCCTTTAGAGGTTCGTAATTATGACACAGGTGAAATTGAAGATAGGGTAATGGAAGTTATTCGTTTAGTAGGACTTGAGGATATG
>DFQF01000078.1:0-4903 GCA_002377645.1 Nitrospinaceae bacterium UBA3496
CTATTTTTTTGTCACTCTTAAATGATTCCTTTTTATATATTTCTTAATTTTTTCAATAATTCTTCGTTGGGTATCTAAGTGTGGTTTGATTTTTCGCTCTACTTTATGTTCAATATGGAAGTCAGTATGATAATTGTTTTTGATTTACTTAGGAGTTTTTAAATGTATTTTCGTCTGATTTTCTTTTTGATTTTTTCATTAAGTTTTACATCTAGTTTTTTCTTTTCAGAATATGTAAATGCTCAGTCTGGAAACTCAGGTTCTGCTTCTGTTGAAAAAAACTTATCTGGTTTTGATATTCCTGAAATTGCTACTTCTAATTTTCTTGGTTGGGACAAACGAGATTTTTCGAAAAGAATTCCTGGCAAAGAAACTATAATCAAACAGTTTCTTGATGAATGGGGTTTTCAATTTGAGACTTTTTCTATCAATAAAATTGTTTTTGCAATTAATCTTGATTTGGATGGGAAGTATCCATTTGATGTTACTTTTTTAGATCAAAATTGTGATGGGGTATTTGAAACGAAGATAGAAGAGAAACCTGGAGAATCAGTAGATATTGGAATTCCAGAATGCGTTTTTAAATAAAAAATTAAATCTATTTCTAATATATAGAAGATAAAATGGATCATCTCTCTAAATTTTTAAAAGCTTTGATAGTAGTCGATGTGCAAAATGATTTCTGTCCTGGCGGTGCTTTGGCGGTTGATAAGGGGGACAAAATAATTCCACGTATTAACAAATTACTTGCTATTGACGATTGGCTACGCGTTGGGACTAGAGATTGGCATCCTAAAAATCATATTTCTTTTGAAAAACAGGGAGGTATGTGGCCTGAACATTGTGTAGAAGAGTCAAAAGGAGCACAATTTCATAATTTTCTGTATGATCATTTATTCGACAAAGTTGTTTCAAAGGGGAGAGATGAATCACTGGAGGCGTACTCTGGATTTCAAGGAACAGAACTTACTAAAATTTTGAAAGAACACAGAGTAAATAAAGTTTTCATTTGTGGACTTGCTACTGATTATTGTGTTCGAGCAACCGCAATAGATGCCAGAAAAGAAGGTTTCGAAGTAGTTTTGATAAGTGACTGTGTTGAATCTGTTAATATACAAAAGAGTGACGGAGAGAGAGCATTAAAAGAGATGGCAGAATTCGGATGTGTTATATTGCATTCAACTAATTTAGAATGAAAAATCAGATTCTTAAGGAGAAAAAATTTGACGCTTGTTAGGGTACAAGTTCCTGCTAGCACGACAAATATTGGACCCGGTTTCGATACTATTGGTGTGGCATTAAACCTTTACAATCGCATTGAATTAGACGAACTTCCTTGGGGTTTATCTATTCACGTTGAAGGAGAAGGGGCAGGAATCATTCCAAAGGATGAGACTAATATCTGTGTAGATGCTGTAAAGGCAGTGTTTAAAAAAGCCAATCGTTCATTTAAAGGATTGTGGATGAAACAAAGAAATCATATTCCTCTATCTAGGGGATTAGGAAGTAGTTCTGCAGCTCTAGTAGGAGGCATAGTTGCAGGCAATTTATTGATTGGAGAGCCTTTAAGTTTGGATGAATTGGTTCAAATAGCTGTAAAGATGGAAGGTCATCCTGATAACGTTGTTCCTGCACTTGTAGGTGGTTTTTGTGTTTCTGCAATAGGAAAAAATAGGCAGACAATATATACAAGAGTTCCCGTTCAGGAGGATTACAACTGGGTGATTCTTGTTCCAGATTTTGAAGTAAATACTTCCGAAGCGAGAAAAAAACTTCCGCATAAGGTAACTCTTTCTGACGCTACCTTCAATGTTCAAAGAGTAGCGATGCTCCTTACGGCTTTCTCTTTAGGAAAAAATGATTTATTTTCCGAAGGAATGGAAGATCGTCTACACCAGCCTTATCGGAAAGAACTCATGGGTCCTTTAGATGAGGTTTTTGAAGCTGGTCGTAACGCAGGTGCTCTTGGAGTTTGTATTAGTGGTGCTGGCCCTTGTGTTTTGGCTATTTGTGAAGATAATGCAGAACGAATTGGGATAGCAATGCAGAATATATATACTGAACATGGAATAAATTGTAGAATTCATCATCTTCGTTCCGATCCTCTAGGAGCACACTCTATTTCATCTTTTTCAGAGAGTTTTTCTATTTAGTTTTTTCTCGTTTCATGAATTTAAATCCTTTCCAAAAAATACAAAAAATTATTATGAATCCAACGAAAAAGATGATTTTTTGAAGTGAACTTAGAATATCTAGAGCGTATTCAATCTGACTTCCGAAGTAAAAAGACAACGAAAAAAGAAGTGGAACGCTTATAATTGCGGCTGTTAGATCCATTATTATGAAAGTTTTAAATGGAAATTTTGTTATTCCAGCCACAAGAAAAAGTGGTGCGCGTAATCCCATAAGAAAACGTCCGAAAAAGACTGCTTTTTTCCCATGAATAGTAAAGAAATGTTTAGATTTTTTTAATCTTTCTTCAGTAGCAATTTTTTTTAAAAAACGAAATTTGAAAATTTGTTCCCCATAATAATAGCCAATACCATAAATAATCAAATCACCAGCAAGAATCCCAATTAAATTAACGAAAAGAGCTGTAATTGGTTTGGTGGTCCCAATGTAGGAGAGATAACCAGATGTGAAAATAATAATATCTTCGGGTAAAGGTAGGCCCAAACCACAAAGAAGTAGAACTAAAAAAATTCCAAAATATGTGAATTCAGAAATATAGTGAATAAAAAAAGAAAACATAATATTTCATCTATAGTTAGTGCTAATATTTCCTAGAGCTGGGCGATGAAAAATTATTTAGGGCCTACACATTCAAGCATATTTCCGTCAGGGTCTGCAAAGAAAACAATGAAGCGTCCAGGAATAACTTCTGTTACTTCTCCTTGAATATTTACTCCTGCATTCTTGAGATTATTATATGTTTCTTCAACACTATCAACTGTGAATGTAATATAACGGAAGCCAGTGGAAGCATCTACTTTTCCTCCACCATTATTGGGATTGGAATCTGCCTGTGCTACTTTTAGTTGTACCTCGCCTGCTTGAAAAGCTTTGAATTGGAAACGTCCTGAAGCACATCCTGCCTGCGTAGCTTTATCTGCAGTGATTTCAACTTCACGAACGATAGGGAAACCTAAAATTTCTCCATAAAAATGAGAAGCTTTTTCTAGATCTTGAACTACTATTCCTATATCAATCGAATCTTTGACCATGTTTATTAATGCCATTTTGAATTTTACTCCCTGATAGTTTTCTGTTTTACCCCGAATAAATTAGAAAAAGGATATCATCTTATAATAGATTTAAAAATAACTCATAAAGTTAATTTATTTTTTAGTTTAAAAGTGTACTGTTATCTTTGCCAAGTGAAGGAGCCTTGGCTTTTGCTTTGTTATTAGAAAGAAAATTCTTGGATATCGGAATTGGAATGGAAGGTATTTTTTCTCCTGCATCGTTCTCAACAAATTTAGAAAATAAATTTCTATTTGCAAAATGAGGATCTGAGAGTGCTTCTTTAAGTGTTTTTACAATAGTGCAGCAACAATCGGATGTTTGAAAGAGACTCTCCCATTCGGTCGCACTTTTGCTTTTTATGATTTCTTTAATACGTTTTTTCGTTTTATTAGGGTCTTTATTTTCTTTTGCAAATTCCGGTTCAAGTTGAATAATGTTCACAAAATTTTTCCAGAATCTCTCTTCTAAACAAGCAACAGCAACAAATCGGTCATCTTTTGTAGGATATAAATGATAACGAGGATTACCACCGGTCAATTTTTCATTTCCATTTTCAGGCCAAACATCATGTGCTAGAGCATTGCCTATTAATGAATACATCATAAAGAATAAATTGTCTGTCATTGAAATATCAAGAAAAGAACCTTTGCCAGTTTGGTCACGTTCTCTTAAGGCAAGAAGTATATTAGAAAAAGCAGGATGTGACCCTCCAGCTAGGTCAGCAATTAAAGTAGGAGGAATAACAGGACTCTCATCTTGTCCCATGCTGAGTGACAAAAGTCCTGTATCTCCAATATAGTTTAAATCATGTGCTGCGTTCAGTTTTTTAGGGCCGTTTTGACCGTATCCGGTGATAGAACAATAGATTAATTTAGGATTCTTTTTAGATAAGGTGTCATAGTCTAAACCAAGACGTTGCATTACTCCGGGACGAAATTGTTCTACTAGTACATCTGCAGATTTAATCAAAGCAATGATACGTTGAAGTTCCTCAGGTTTTTTTAGATTTACTTCTAAACTTTTTTTCCCGCGGTTTAATAAAGAGAAACTAACGCTGCTTTCTCCCCACCTAGGATGTTGTAAACGCATTTCCTCACCACTACCTCTGGGTTCCACTTTAATAACCTCTGCTCCTGATTCTGCAAGAAAAAGAGTTGCCATAGGACCAGGCAGAAGAGTGGAAAAATCAATTACTCTAATGCCATGTAGAGGTTGAGGCATATTGATACCCGTTTGTTTTATAAGAATAAACGTTTACTATATTGTAATAACCTGATCAGGCATATTTCCTGATAAAGCTGTATATAAATCTGGGAAACAACCTACCGTAACGTTATCAACCGTATTTTTTGGAGCTGCCTTAGTCATTATACTATCTTTGTCGCCTGGTGCTCCTTCTGCCAAGCCTCTTGAGAGTGCACATTGGTCACACATCATAAGCAAAATATTTTGAGAGGCTGCTACCTTTGACAATCTTTCTCCAATTTCATTTCCTTTTTGAAGAATGAGTGTGTTGTCGTCGAAAAAGAATAGGCCTACTACTTCTACTCCATGACGATTTTCTTCTAATTGTGGAAGAATCATTTGCCCCAATTTATAATGAGCAGTATTCCCTGATGTTGCAAAAACGTAAGCTACTTTCAAAACATTATCTCCT
>DFQF01000078.1:5312-5615 GCA_002377645.1 Nitrospinaceae bacterium UBA3496
GATTAAATTAGAAAACTGAATATACAATTAAAATGTATGTTTCATTTCAAAATACCATGCCCACATATCGTCTTTATTTGTTGTAGCACTAGTAGATTTTCCATAGTCACCAGATTTCAAATAAGCATAGGCAATCATTGCATAAAGACTTTTGTGTATTTCATATTTCAAGGCTGCATCGAATTCAGTCCCGATATTTTTATCTGATACATATTGAGTTCCACTTGTTATGTCTTGGGCAGAAGAGGATGAGTGAATAGATGAAATATTACCATCGAAGGTTAATTTTTTAGAAATTGGATG
>DFQF01000081.1:0-21802 GCA_002377645.1 Nitrospinaceae bacterium UBA3496
CTGTCCAAATAGGTCAGCACGTCCACCTAGCAATGTAGTTCTGATTTTTTCAGCATCGATTGCAAGGTTTGCAGCTCTTCTAACTCTCTCGTCTGCAAAAGGACCGCCATGTCTACTAAAGAAACTCATGAACATAATACGAACAGCAGGAATCGCTTTAATTTTCGTATTTGGATCTTTCTGAAGCTGTGGAATAAACTGAGGTAGAATACCCATAACGATATCTACGTCACCAGCCTGAATTGCTTTAGTACGAACTGCTGGAGATTTAATTCTTCTAAGAACAACAGTATCTGGACGGTTAGGCCACGCAGAATTATTCCACCAAAGAGGGTTCGTTCTAAACACCATCTTTTGGTTCTTCTGCCAGTCACTACTTACCAAAGTATAAGGACCTGATCCGTGAGTGTTTCTGGAAACATATGCAGTAAGTTTCCTGCCTTTAAGTCCAAGTTCCTTGATTTTGTGACTGATTGGATGCGCATAACGTGTTAAGTTTGATTCAAGACCATTATCCGCTTTATGGTTGATCCAACGAAGAGTATATTTATCTATACATTCCGCTTTTTTTGTAGGTCTAAAGAAATAAGCCTGACGTTTTGAACCTTTCACTCTATTGAGAGCAAAAACAGCGTTCGAACAGTCCATTTTAGAGCCGTCAGAGAAACGTACACCTTTTCTCAACTTAAAAATTACTTCTTTATGACTTTTCTTTGCCCAGCTTGTTGCCAACCATCCTTCTTTCTTACCTGTTTTTGTGCTCACGTTTAGAAGAGAATCATAAGCCCATCTCCAAACCATAGCGCCAACATAGTTGGACACTTTGTGTGGATCCATTGTGGGGGGCTCACCCCTAAGCGCGATAGTTACTGTGCCGCCTGCATCTACAGTTTGTACGGGCATAACAACCGCAAAACTCAGCAACAGGATAGCTAAAACAAACAATTTCTTCACTTTTGCTACCTCCATTTAGAAAAAAAGCTCCTGCTTAAAAAGCAGGATGTAAAAAAACCAACACAATATTGAATATTTAGGGAATTCTAAACTTCTCTAAAGATATAGTCAATACGTTATTTTTAAAGAGACGATTCAATTTATTAAATAGATTTTTAGAATATGTACCTGCTCATTTTTTTTACTTGGTGTGATACCATATATCTATCAAATATTCTCTTATGATTTTAAAGTAATTCTTTTATAAAAATTTTTCTCTTAATTTTGTAAATGGAAGGAAGGCACGTATGGCGGAAGAAAAAATTATAGGTTCTTGGTTTCGATATTTCCCAGATCATTACCTTTGGTCTCAGTTAATGAGTGGGGAGATTAATTTATCTCCAATGGGAGGGACAAATTTCTACGAAGTAGATCAGATAGGAAAAAGGCTTGAAGGCAAGGTTGGTGATGCTGAGGCATGGCATGAGGCATGGTTGTGGATGGCTGATAAAACACTCGAACTTGCAGAAGAAGAGGAAAAAAGAGGGCATTTGCGAACTTCTGCAAGTGCTTATATACGAAGTGCAATATACCGCTATACTTGCGAGCGTTTTGTGCATCCAGATGATCCCAGAAAAGTACAGTCCTATCGTGATTTGTTGCCTCATTATGAGAAAGGCATGAAGTATCTTGTTTCTGGATTTGAGCGTGTAGAAGTGCCTTATGAAGACACAACCCTATCGGCATATTGGCTGCCTCCTCAATCTGAAGATAATACAAATCCTGCGGTCGCTTTTTTCGATGGACTGGATGGATCTAAAGAGTTTACTGTTTTGTGGGGCGGTTTATCTTTAATTGAAAAAGGGATTGGTGTTTTATGCGTGGACGGACCTGGTCAGGGAGAGACTTTAAGATTGAAGAATATCCCTAGTAGGCATGATTATGAAGTTGCAGGAACTGCGGCATTTGATTTTCTTGAAAAGAAAGAGGAAGTGGACTCCTCTAGAATAGGTGTGATGGCTATGAGTATGGGAGGATATTATGCGCCTCGTATTGCAGCTTTTGAACATCGTTATAGTGCTTGTTTGACTTGGGGCGCGCATTTTGATTACCACGAAGTGTGGGTACATAGACGAAAAATTCTCGAAACTGGCGGCACGATTTCATCATCTGCAATGTGGCAATTGCCCTGGGTTTTAGGAACTCCCGATATGGATAGTGCCATGGAGAAATGTAAAAATTATACATTGGCAGGAGTAGCCGAAAAAATTAAAATGCCCATCATGATTACCCATGGACAGGACGACAATATTGTTCCTGTTGATATGGCGCATCGTTTGTACGAGGCCTGTGGTTCAAAAGAGAAAGGTTTGAAGATTTTCACGGTGGAAGATGGAGGAAGCCAGCACTGTGTAATTGATAATCTTTCTATGGCATCGAATTGGATTTCCGATTGGTGGATGGACCAATTTGGAACTGAAGATATTTTAAATTAATTTAAATTACAAAATGGGGACAGAAAATGACAGAAGAAACCAGAGAAGAAAAAGTGAAGCGTATTACAGAGAGGATCCATGGAGACAGAGGATTCGTTTATGATGTTCTTGGTTTTGGTGCAGAATTAGATCCCGAATATTTTGAAGTGTACTCACAGATGCACTGGGGTTTCTTTAAAGAGAAGCCGAGGCATCTGGATCCTAAAACAAGAGAATTAATCGAAATAGGTTTGTTGGCTTTTAAAGGCATGAAACACGAAGTTTATACTCATACGAAGAAAGCTCTCCGATTGGGAGCTACAATGGAAGAAGCTTTAGAAGCATTTGAAGTAGCAAGTATAGGAGGGGGAGCCCCTGTTTTGATGGAGGGCTTATATGCACTAAAGAGAATTCATGATGAACAAAACGAAGAAAATGAGAAGTAAATTCTGAATAGTTTATGTTTTGCAGTTGCGTAAATGGCGAATTTTGATTATTCATGTTGAATTCATACATTCTGTGTAATTTTATTTCGAGGGGCAAAAATGCCACTAGAAAAGAATCTAACAAAAGAAGAGCTTGGAGAAATTTACCAGGATATGGTTCGAATACGTTGTTTTGAAGAAAAGGCGTACGAGCTATTTAAACTTGGAAAGGTTGTAGGTGGAATTCATGTAAGTGTAGGCCAAGAAGCATGTTCTGTTGGTGTGTGTTCTTTGTTGAACGAAAACGATGGAATTTTAACCACTCACCGAGGACATGGACATTCCATAGCAAAAGGCACTCGTCTTCCTGAGATGATGGCTGAACTTTATGGAAAAACTACGGGTCTTTGTAGATCAAAAGGCGGTTCAATGCATATTGCCGATGTTTCGAAAGGGCACTACGGTGCACACTCAATAGTAGGTTCGAATATGCCCATGGCGGCAGGAGTTGGTCTTGCATATCATTTTGAAAAAAAACAGCAAGTAGTCGTTGTTTTTTTTGGAGATGGAGCTGCTAATCAAGGGAGTTTTCATGAATCTATGAATCTATGTGCTATTTGGAAACTACCAGTTATCTTTTTTTGTGAAAATAATCATTACGCCTCAAGTACTCAAGTTGAATATGCCAGTTCTGTCGAGGATATCAGTGTTCGTGCGCAGAGTTACAATGTCCCGGGGGTAACGGTAAATGGAATGGATGTGTTGGAAGTTCGTGAAGTTGCGAACCAAGCTATTGAAAGAGCTCGAAAGGGAGAAGGACCAACTTTAATTGAGGGAAAAACTTATCGTTTTTACGGACATTCTAGATCTGATCCCAAGTTTGGTTTATATCGCAGTGAAAAAGAGTGGGATAAATGGAAAGAACGTGATCCACTTCTTATTGCAGAAGAAAAATTGGGGATTTCTCCCGAAGAGAAAATAAAACATTGGGATATAGTAGAAAAACAAATTTCGGATGCTGTTGCTTTTGCCGAATCCAGTCCGGAACCTTCTGATGATGAAGTTTTTGAAGATCTTTATGCATAAGGATTAATCAAACGTATGGAAATAACATTTGCAGAAGCTTTAAATCAAGCTATGTCAGAAGAAATGGAAAGAGATGAAAAGGTCTTCTTGATGGGAGAAGATGTTGCTTTATCTGAAATTTCGCCTGCTACTGCTGGTCTTTCTGAAAGCTTTGGAACAGAAAGAGTAAGAAATACTCCTATTAGCGAACTTGGATTTACAGGTGCTGCAGTCGGTGCAGCCATGGCAGGATATCGTCCTATTTTAGATATGCGACGAATTGATTTTATGATGTTGTCTATAGATCAAATAGCAAATCAGGCTGCTAAATTAAGATATATGTTAGGAGGGCAAGTTTCCATTCCACTAGTGATACGTGCACCTGAAGGTGGAGGAGTGCAAAATGGTCCTACGCACAGTCAGTGTCTTGAATCCTGGTTTTTGCAAGTTCCAGGTTTAAGGGTTGTTGTCCCTAGTGGTCCGAAAGATGCTAAAGGACTTTTGAAAACCTCGATTCGTGATGACAATCCAGTTTTGTTTGTTGAATACCGACAGCTATATTCAAACAAAGAAGATGTTCAAGAAGGTGACTACACAATCCCTTTTTCTTCTGCCAGCACAAAAAAAGAAGGAAAAGACGTTACTCTTATTGGTCTTGGTTCTCAAGTTGGAAATTGTATGTCTGCAGCTGTTGAGTTAGAGAAAATCGGAATCAGTGCAGAAGTAATGGATCCTAGAACTATTAGTCCTTTAGATGTGGATGGTTTGTCAGCATCAGTTGTAAAGACAGGAAACTGCGTGATTGTTGAAGAAGGACATAAGCACGGAGGAGTCGGGGCAGAAATCCTTTCTTCGATTCAATCGAAATGTTTTTCTTCTCTAAAAGCACCAATTGAAAGAGTGGCAGCACTTGATGTTCCTATTCCTGTGCAAACCAAGTTAGAAAAAATCGTTCTTCCTAATTCAGAAAAGATAATTGCTGCGGCAAAAACAGTTCTAAACTATTCTTGAGATTTTATTTCGTTTCTTAAAATACCTATGTGTTCAACCTCACATTCCACGACATCTCCCGGTTTTAGGAAGTAAGGTTCGGGATCTTCGTGTTCATGTGCTACACCACAAAAAGTTCCAGATGAAATTATATCTCCAGGTTCAAGAGTCATTTGGCTATAAAAAGAGATAAGAACTGGAATTTTAAAAATCATATCCGTTAATTTTTCATTTTGTCTTATATCTCCATTGACTCTGCACTCAACGTGGAGACTTTCTGGGTTAGGCACTTCGTCGGCAGTTACAATATAAGGCCCAATAGGATTAGTTGTATCAAAATTTTTTCCTAAAAATACTCCTCCAAGAGCATCATTTTTCTGAACCTCTCTAGCCGTTATGTCGTTATAAACGGTGTAGCCCATAATCACATCAAATGCATTTTCAACAGGAACATCCTTACAGGTAGTTCCAATTATAATTGCTACTTCTACTTCGTAATCTAATTTTTGTGTTTGTTTTGGATATAGAACTGCATCTTCATGTCCTATGAGGGTTGAAGAAAAACGTGGTGCTCCAGGAACATTGGCTGGAACTTTGTTTCCTGTGTTTTCAACGTGTTTATTTGAATTTAATCCTGTATGAAGGAATTTTCCTGGTCTTGGAATAGGTGGTCTAAGACGTACCATGTTCGAGTCAATAATACATTTTTCTTTTTCCGGTCCTAGTACATCCTTATTTTTTGCAGATTCCTCTTCTGCGTATTGAAGGGCTAAACTTGCTATTTCTAAGGATTTTTTTTCACCACACAAAAATTCACGCATATCCCTTGGAATAAGAGCATTTGCAACAGGGTAGGGACGAGGTTCGTTCTGGGTATTAAGATATGCTGCATAACAAAGTCGCAAATCTGCTATCTTGCCATCTGATAAAACTAGTCCTAGTCGATCTCCTGAAGAACCAGAAGAAAGATTTCGATATGTTGCTAATTTCATAAAAAATCCTTTTTATAGTTAATTTATAAATAAAGCTTATAGCTATTAAGCATGTTGCAGATTAAGTTTTTTAACAATCGTATTTTCAAAACCATGAACTGGATCAACGAGATCCATGCCAGACTCAATTTCAATTTTATTTTTGTCAATATCTTCAAAATAATATCTTAGCCAACCAGTCCATCCTCTAAATGGTTCTCGTATAATCGGTATATCTTTACTAGAAATAAAATCATGAATAGACAAAACAGTATCGTTGTCTTTTACCCTAAATGCAATTTGTTGCAGGTCACTGATTTTTTCTTTTCGTGAACATTCACAGAGTATAAGCTTTATCTCTCCTTGGGCATCTGACAATGCATTTTTTCTATTGGAACCTGTTGAGTCTACAAAATCTTTCTGTTTTTGCATTCCAAAAACATCTTTATACCAATTTGCAGCAGTATTTATATCTTCAGAATTTATAGACAAATGGGACAAGGCGTCTATGGGCGCATAGGCTGATTTATTGTTGTCTATTGCGAATTCTTCATCCTTTTTTTTAGGACTGTTTAGGATTTCTATTAGGTTTCCGTCTGGATCTGAAATTATAAATCCCGGACATTGAAAAAAAGGATGCATAAACAATTTTTCGGCAAACACTAAATTTTGGTTTTGTAAATTTTTGTAAGAAATTTGAAAGTTATTTTCAGAATATATTTTAAATGAAATTTTATGAAGATTTGATTTTGTTTTGTTTGAATTTAAAATTTTCATTTCGGAAGGTAACTGAACCAATGTAAGATCATGGTGTAGTTCACTATATCGCATCCAGGAAATTCCGTCTGGAGCTACAAGAGCTTCTTTCTCGTTTCCAGGGGGGAGATAATCAGATACTTTAAATCCGAGGAATTGGTTATACCATGCTATTGTTTTTTCAAGATCGTTAGTAAAAAGACCAAAATGATCCATTTTAGCTTCTATAGGCACTAGAAATCCTTTTAATGAAATAAATTTAACCTTTTAATAACTTCATACTCACTTCCATAACTATCTGCGACAGATTTCATTCCGGTTTCTATTTCAATTTTTATTTTGTCCATGTCCAGGAAGTAGAATTTTGTTCCACTACTCCAGTTCTGTGGTCTGGGAGCCTGCACAATTTCGACCTTATTTTTTACAAGAAGATCATGTGAATCTAAGAGAACTTCTTCACTTTTAACCTTTAGTGCTATTTGTTGCAGGGTCCCCCGACCTGCAAAAGAAAGATTTTTTTTTAGAGATTCTTTAGGAATCTGATCGATTATAAGTTTTACATCTCCTTGTGTATTAGTCATTTTAATAGAATCTTTTTCAAAGTTGATTTTTTCTTTAAAGTTTAAATTTTTTTCATACCATTGTTTTGCAATTTCTGTATCTCTAGACCAAATTGTAATATGTGAAAGGGAATTGATTTGAGAAAAATGCGATTCTTCTTTTCTTCTTACTATAGAAGGATGATGTAGGATTCTAATCTTATTTTTGTCTGGATCTTTGGTAGTAAATTGTGAGGTTTTGGATATCGGATCAAATTTTATTTCGCTTGTAATTTGCGATGTAGGTAGATGGTCGTAAATTTTCACAAGTGCATTTTTGGAGTTTGTATAGAAGCAAATTTCTTTTAAATTTGAAATCACTTCCTTTTCATTTAGATTCACTGTTTCATCGGGGACTTGGATAAGTGTTAAGTCATGGTGCCATTTGCCATATCTCATCCATGCTATTCCATCAGGTGCTACTGGTTCTTCGGTATTTCCTTTTGGAAGATAATCTGAAAGTTTAAACCCTAAGTGTTGGTTATACCAATGAATAGTTTCGTCTAGATTCTGAACATATAGCCCAAGATGATCCAACTCAACGTCAATGCTTATCGCTTCTTCATTTTTAGGAGACATGACGAAATTGTATTATAAATATGAGCATGTGTATACGATTGTTTTTTTGATAAAAGCAAGGTAGAGTCTTAGGATTAATAATTTAAATTTACTTAGATTCTTTTTTTGGGTTTTGTATGAAGACATATATTATTAGAAGGTCTCTTCAGAGTATCGTAGTGTTTTGCGCAATTCTAGTCATCATTTTTTCTATGTTGTGGTTAACAGGGAACCCAGCGGAAGTTCTTTTGCCAGTAGATGCTGACCAAGAGGCTATTGATGCTCTTAGTAAAGAAATGGGTTTTGATCAGCCTTTATACATTCAATTTGGTTATTATCTCTTTGGAAATCCACATCAAGGAACCGGTGGTCTTATACGAGGAGATTTTGGTATTTCTTCTAATCATGAGATAGATGCTCTTGAATTAGTTTTGTCCCATTTTCCTAATACGATAACATTGGCAGTTTGTGCTGTATGTATTGCGGTTATCTTATCTATACCACTCGGAGTTCTTTCAGCTACTTTTAGAAATACCTGGATTGATTATTCGAGTTCTGTTTGTGCTATGTTTGGCCAGTCTATGCCAAATTTTTGGTTTGGTCTTCTTTTAATTTTATTTTTTGCTGTTTGGTGGAAGGTCCTCCCTACGTCTGGGTATGAAGACTGGACTTATTTGATATTGCCTTCGGCAACTGCTGGAATATATGCTACAGCAAGGATTACACGTATGGTCCGCTCTCAAATGCTAGATGTGCTCGAAATGGATTATGTACGTACCGCGCGTTCTAAGGGTTTGATTGAGTACGTCGTTATTATCTACCATGCGCTTAAAAATGCTTCCATTCCAATTGTTACTTTGATTGGCCTAGAACTTGGTATTTTGCTTGGTGGAACCGTTGTTACAGAAACGATTTTCTCTTTTCCAGGAGTTGGGTATTTAGTTGTAGATGCAATTGCGACTCAAGACTTTCCTGTTGTGCAGGCTGCTGTTGCCCTATTGTCTTTGAGTTTTGTATTCGTGAATTTATTTGTTGATATTTTATATGCTTGGCTTGATCCAAGAATTTCGTATTCTTAGGAAGTAAGGACACTAAATGGCAACCGCTAGCGCCGATCAAAAAAATCTAACTAATGAAGAAATAGAAGATGTTCGAGGACCAACAGATTTTCAGTTGGCAATGCATGAGCTTAAGGGTAGGCCTCCTGCAATTCTTGCGCTTATTATTGTTTTTACGGTAATAACACTTGCTTTTATTCCAGGTGTTTTTGCTCCGCATGATCCTCTTATACAGAATTTGGATACGCATTTACTTCCCCCTGGTAGTGAAGTTAAAGGCAATTACTACGCACTTGGCACAGATCATCTAGGGAGAGATGTTTTAAGTAGAATTATATGGGGATCCAGAATCTCATTAATCGTTGGAGTTACAGCAGTTATCTTTAGTGGTTTGATTGGGATTTCCATTGGAATAATGGCGGGTTTTTTTGGTGGTTGGATAGACACAGTTTGCAGCAGAGCCTTAGACACTTTAATTTCGATTCCATTTATACTTCTTGCTATTAGTATTGTAGCAATACTTGGTCCTAGTCTTGAGGTAATAGTTTCGGTTATTGCTCTTCGAACCTGGATTGTTTATGCAAGAGTTGTGAGAGGGGAAGTGCTTGCTCTAAAAGAAAACGAGTTTGTAGTTGGAGCAAGGGCGGTAGGGTGTAAAACTTTAAGAATTTTATTTTTGTATCTTCTTCCAAACGTCGTTTCTTCTTGTATTGTTATAGCTACACTTTATCTTGGAAGAATGATTATTATTGAAGCATCTTTGTCATTTCTTGGTTTGGGTGTGCCTCCGCCTACTCCTACATGGGGAGGCATTTTAGCTGATGGAAGAGGGTATATTGACACCTCTTGGTGGATAACATTTTTCCCAGGCCTTGTTCTTATGTTAACGGTTTTGTCAGTAAATCTTTTAGGTGATTACGTTAGAGATGTGTTAGATCCTAGAATGAAAAGAAATGTAGATTAATCTAATAAAACCCCCTCTTCTTTTTCAATAAAAGAAGGGGGGTTTTTTATTTCTGAAGTGTTTAAGCATTAAGTTTTGATTTCAACCAGTCGTAGATATAATGAGCTCCGACTGTTGAATTGTCTGCCTGGCAGTGTTGTGCTCCAGTTTCGTTTCCTTTAAAAATTCGTAGAGTTTTATCTTTAGAGCCAACTGCATTTAAAAGTTTTTTTGCAGTCTGAATTGATATTTGTTGATCCCCCTCTCCATGAGTCAAAAGAAAAGGGCATCTCATTTTTTGAACTACTCCGTCGAGTTTAAAAGGTTCTAGTTTTTTTAGGGCTTCATCAACTGTTTTTGTGTTCATTATCCAAGTCAAATGATGACCAGGAACAGAGAGAGCGGTTTTGTATTCTGCTTCTATTCGTTTTTTCCAAGTTTCGTGGTAATTCCAGATACCTCCCCATGCGACACAAGCCTTAAAACGTTTTTCCATACTTGCATTTCTAGGAGCGTAGTAACCACCTAAGCTAATTGCCATAACGCCAACTTTTTTTGAGTCTACATCCTTTCTTCTTTCTAGATAATCGATAGCTGCGGAGCCTGCGACTTCATGATCATGTCTAAGATATAAATTGCGAAAACGAATAGCTTCCCCATTTCCAGGTGCATCAACAGCAAGAACACTTATTCCACGTTTTATTAAATCTTCAACTCCAAGCATATATTGAATCTCTTTTGAAATATCAAATCCATCAAAAGACACAACAACAGGAGGTCTTTTTTTTCTGGTGTTTTGTGCATGGATGAAAATAGCTGGCAATTTTTTGTTTTTTTCAAAAGGGATTTCTACGTGCTCAATTTTTGGAGAATCTACCAATTTAGAATATCGTTTAAACGAATCGAGAGACTTTTTGTAAGCCGAATTTGCAATTTTGTCTTTGGGGGTTCTAAAACGTTCTCCCATTTGATAGTACATGCAAGCTCTTTTATGATATGCAGCAGCGGTAAGGGTGTTTTTCTTTTTTTCTGCATCTAATCCTAAGGCGCGAATTCGATCTGCCAGCTTAATCCATTCACGAAACCAGGCATTATCATTTCCTAGTTTGTTATGTAAGTTTTTACATGCACTATGAATTTCTCCCATAGTAGACGCACCCCAAAATGAGCAAGAATATGTAATACTTACTGCTGCAGACCACCTATAGTCTTTTGGGAAATAAGCGAACCATGGAGCTTTTTTTACAGCATTCATTTAATAGACTCCTAAAATTAGTGATATGGGTTAGGCTTTTAGTTTTTCTTGAAGCCAATCGTAAATATAAGTAGTTCCAATAGACAAATTGTCACGCTGACAGTGTTGGGAACCACCTTCTTTTACAGTAAAAATTTTAAATGTTTTATCTTTTGAGCCAACTGCATTAAATAAAGATCTTGCATAATGCATTGGTTGTTGTTTGTCATCTGCTCCATGGGTAAGCAAAAAAGGACAACGCATTTTTTGGACTACCCCGTCAAGTCTAAAAGGATCGAGCTTTTCTAAAGCTTCTTCTACTGTTTTTGTGTTTAAAATCCATGTTATGTGGTGTCCTGGAACAGAGAGTTCAGTTTTATATGCAGCGTCTATTCTTTTTTTCCATGTGTCGTAATAATCCCAGATTGCTCCCCAGGCTACACATGCTTTATATCTTTTTTCCATACTTGCAATTCTGGGGGCGTAATATCCTCCCAAACTAATTGCCATAATTGCCGCTTTCTTGGCGTTTACATCTTTTCTGGTTTCCAAATAATTTAAAGCCGCTGACCCAGCGACTTCATAGTCATGACGTAAGTAAATTTTTCTCATGCGTATTGCTTCTCCCGTTCCGGGACCATCCATTACCAAACAACTCATACCTCTTCTGACTAAATCTTCGACGCCTCTCATATATTGCAGTTCTTTTGTGACATCAAGCCCATCAAAAAAAACAACGACAGGGGGTTTTGATTTTTTTGTGTTTTGTGCATGAACAAGCATTCCCGGTAAAGTTTTTTTTCCTTCATAAGGAACTTCTACATATTCTATCTTTGGTTGGTCGATTAACTTACTGTATCTTTTAAAGGAATCCATACCTTTTCTGTATGCGTCTAATGCTTTTTTGTCTTTAGGTGTCCTGAATCTTTCCGCCATCTGATAATATGAACAAGCCCTTTTGTGATGTTCTGCTGCTGTAAGATTGTATCCTTTCCTCTCTGCAGAAATCCCAAGAGCGCGGATTTTGTCTGCCATTTTAACCCACTCTCTAAACCAAACGTTATCATTCCCAAGGTGCTTTTCAAGTTTTCTTCCAACCTGATCAATCTCTCCTATTTCAGATGCACCCCATCTTGCAGCAGAAACCATTCCGCAAATTGCAGCAGACCAACGATAATCTTTTGGAAAGTAAGTAAACCAATTTGTATTTGCTGGTGCTTCAGGCATTTTAATCTCCTAGGGTATGAAGTAATATTTTCACATTAATTAATGTTTTTTATCTTATCTTGAACTTATTAAAATTTTCAAATAAGTGTAAGAACTTTGTTTGTGACTTTTTTAAGAAAAGGAGGATGTTGTGGCTAGAGGGGAAGATTTCCAAAAGATTCTCGAATATATTGAAAAAAATATAGAAAAATCAGTCTCGGATTTACAGGAACTTTGTAGACAACCAAGTATTTCTACAACCAATGTTGGAATCAAAGAAATGGCTGATTTGTTACATTCTCGAATTGAAAAAGCAGGTCTTTCTTCAAGCATCAATAAGACAGATGGCAATCCCATTTTAACTGCAAATATAAAAGGTGCGTCAGACAAAACCCTGCTTTTTTATAATCATTATGATGTTCAGCCCGCTGATCCTGAAAGTGAATGGATAAGCCCTCCATTTGAGGCTAATATTGTTGATGAACATGTGATTGCGCGGGGTTCGACAGATAATAAAGGAAATATAATAAGTCGTCTTGCCGCTTTTGAAGCGTTTTTGGCTATAAGGGGAGAGCTTCCATGCAACATAAAATATATTATTGAAGGAGAAGAAGAAATTGGAAGCCCTTCTTTAGAAAAGTTTATTATGAAAAACAAAGATTTGTTAACTGCGGATGGGTGTATATGGGAAGATAATACAACTAGAGTTGACATTCCTGTTCTCTCTCTGGGAAATAAGGGCCTTTGTTATTTAGAGTTAACTTGCAGGACGGCAAATGTAGATTTTCATAGTTCATCAGGACAAATTTATGAAAATGCTGCTTGGAGAATTATTTGGGCATTAGCCTCAATGAAAGATGAAAATGAGAATGTCCTAATTGATGGATTCTATGATGATGTTCTAGATCTTACAGAGACCGAAAATATATTGGTTGAAAAAATCAAACCATATGATGGTGCCGACAGAGTGAAAAAATTTGAATTGAGAAAGTTTTTGCTGGATCTAAAAGATGAGCAACTACCTAGAAGGCATCTTACAAACCCGACATTTAATGTGGCTGGTTTTGATGCTGGTTACACAGGAGAAGGTGTTAAAACGATTGTTTCAGGTCGTGGAAGAGCAAAGATTGATTGTAGGTTAGTTCCAAATCAAGATCCAAAAAAAATAAGAGATTGTGTACAAAATCATTTAAGAAAACATGGATTTGATGATATTAAGGTAGAATTGTTGTTTAGTTCTTATCCTGCAAAAAGCGATCCTGATGCTGAGATTGTAAAAGCTTGCATCAGAGCTTCTCAGAGATTGTATGGGCAAGATGCGGAAATCAATCCCTTTGGAAGTGGCAGTACCCCTTGCTATATAGTATTGCGTAATTTAGGAATTCCTCTAGCATCAACTGGAGTTGGTAGAATTACCTCTAGAACTCATAGTGCGAACGAAAATTTAAAAATTGAAGATTTAATGGATGGTGCTAAATATATGGCTGCAATTTGTGAAGAATTTGTTTAATTTTTTTTAATAGATTAATGGAGGAAGTTTTATGCATGTGTTCGATTTGTTGAAAGAACAGGAATTTAACCAAGAAAAGCACGTTGAGAAAATACTTGGGACTTTTGGAGAAGGAGATGTAACTGTTGCATGTTGGGAGCCTGGTCAAATAAGTCCATATCATTGTCATCCGTATGCAACGGAAATTTACTTTTGTTTCCAGGGAGGGGGGGCAATGAAAACTCCCGACGGGAATGTAGACGTAACTCCAGGAGCTTTTATTGTTCATCCACCAGGTGAAGTACATGAATACACTAATGGAAGCGAAAGAACACTCCTCTATAGGGTAAGATATGGAGGAGATAAAGTTTCCCGGCACAAAGAGTGGCCTTCAAATCCGAATTGGAAACAAAAACCTGAAGACGCCGAGTATTTCTCATCATAAATAATACGAGGGTGTGTTTATTTATACAATAAACACACCCTTTTGCCTTAGATAAAAACAAAAAACCCCGCAAAAACAAAACCAGTAAGTGAATGAAATAAAAGGGATTGTTTTACTTATTTTAAAAAGCTCATATAATCTAAATATATTTATATAAAAAACTTGACATTATTACACTCATATATTAAATTATTCTTGTTTTTAATATTAATTTTTTAAATTGGAGGATTAATAATGAATAATTTAATTTCTTTTACGCCACTTAGTTTGTTTCATTCATCTTTAAATAATTTTTTTACTGATGAAAGCTTTTTGGGAAGTAATTATGTTGAAAATGATTTTTTACCAATAGATGTTTTTAAAAGTGTCGATGAATATGTAATTAAAGCATCACTACCAGGTTGTAAGAAAGAAGACTTAGACATCTTAGTTCATGATGGAGTTTTAACAATTAAAGCCAAACTTAAGGAGGATTTTTCTAATTCTAAATTTCAATATTTAAAGAGAGAGAGAAATTATTCATCATTTTCTAGAAGTCTAAAACTACCTGATGCTGTAGAGGATGATAAAACTGTAGCAGAATTAAAGGACGGTGTCCTATCGTTAACTATTCCATTAGCAGAAAAATCTAAACCAAAGAAAATTAATATTTCATAATTTTAAAATCCCCTCGATTTATTCTTTATCGAGGGGATTTTTGCATACTTATAAATCACTCTCGACATAAATATCTCTATATGTTGAAATCAATTTATTGATTTCTTTATTGGAGTTTTTTTATGAATACTACTATAAGTCAAATTAGCGAACCGATTAATCAATTTTCTAAAGCTTTAGAATTTTTATACTTAAAAGGTTTTCGAGGTAGAGATTTTATGAGAGCTAGTGAACCTGGTTTGCGTAGGCTTTTGATGGAAAAAAATTTTTTACCAGATTTTGCTTTTGAATCTAATGATTCTAGTTATTCTAGACACTTAATTTTTCGACATCCAGATGATTTTTTTACTATTGCTGCTATGGTATGGAAACCTGAGCAAGGAACTCCTATACATGATCATGATGGTCAGTGGGGAATACTTGGGATGGTAAGCGGTGAATTAGAAGTAAAAAACTTTTTTGATATGGAAAAACATCCCCAAAAGGACTTTGTTTATTTGACTAAGGTAGAGACTTATACCCCTTTAGCTCGAACACCAAATAATGTTTGTAGTTGTGCAGATATTCATATGGTGGTCAATCGAAGTGTAAATACTTCAGTTTCTCTTCACGTGTACCCTAAAGATATTGAGGTATGCCAAGTATTTGAACCAACGAATTCAGAAGATAACACTTATAAGATCCATAAGATTCAATTATCTTATTCAGAATAATCAAATCTTTATTTTCATTCTTCTGAAAAAGTGTCATCCTCGTCAAAAAGTAAAATTTTGTTTGAAAAAATGTATGAGGCTCTAAAAATTCATGGCTAATTCCTCTAAATCAAATATATCAGTTAAACCTCAACTTAACAGAGATATGGGTTTTTCTTCTGCTTTGTCTATTGGGGTTGGTACAATGATTGCGGCAGGAATATTCACCTTATCCGGGCTTGCGGTAAGAAATGTCGGTTCTGGAGCAATTCTAGCTTTTTTGATTGCTGCATTTGTAGCACTTTTAACTGCAATGGTTTACTGTGAATTTTCTGCCATGTATCCAGAATCTGGTGGTGGATATTTATATGCAAGACGAACATTTTCCCCGCCGGTAGCGTACTTTGTTGGTTGGACGTTACTTATTGGTTATACATCTTCTTGCGCTTTCTATATTGCCAGTCTTTCGAGTTATTTTCAGGAGTTTGTATGGCACTCGCCTTTTGAAGAAATGGCTGGATTATTATCTCTAGGTGCGCTTGTACTTCTCAATATTAAAGGAACGAAAGAGACGGCTCGATTTCAGATTTTTATAACCGCTGGAAAAGTTATTCTCCTTTTATGGTTTGTTTCAGGAGGATTTCAAAATGTAAATTTTGAAATCCTTGCAGAAAAAATGAGCTATGATTTTATGAAAATAGGTTCAACAGCTGGCTTGGTTTTTATTACTTTTTTCGGTTTTTCTGCAATAGCTGCCTCTGCTGGAGAGGTTAGAAGGCCAATTAGAAATATACCTCGTGCTATTTTTTGGTCACTTGGTATTGTTACAGTTCTTTACACTCTTGTTATTTTAATTTTAGTAACTGCTGATCTTAATGAATATACAGAAGCTGCAATGGGAAATGTTGCAAAAACTTTACTTGGTCCTGTAGGGGGTATGGTGATTGTATTGGGTTCGTTATTTTCTATGATTTCCGCTTCTAATGCTTCTATTTTAGCAAGTTCTAGAATAGTTCTATCAATGAGTCAGCTTGGACAATTACCTGAGGGATTGGGTGCCATTAATCCTAGAACTAAGACACCTATAATTTCTTTACTTTTGGTTGGTGCTCTTACTATGGAGCTTTCTAGAAGTTTTGAACTTGAGAATCTCGCACATTTTACTGATTTGATTCTTCTTCTGGGATTGATTTTTGTAAATATTGCTTTGATATATAATCGTAAAAAATTTCCAAAAGTAAGAAGACCTTTTCGTGTTCCATTTGTCCCGATCTTTCCGATTGTAGCTACTATTGCGAATGTTTATTTGATTGTTTTGCTTTTTGAGCATCTAGAAACAGTTTTCTTTGCAATTATGTGGTTGTCCTTTGGCGTTTTAGGTTTTTTTGCATGGAAAGGATTTCAAATCGACGAAGAGGCTCTTCCAGGTGCACCGTCTCTAGTAGCAGAGTCTAGCAATATTAATGATGAAGAAAAATTTAGAGTTCTTGTCCCTATTTCGAATCCAGCGAATATGGAAAAACTTCTTGATTTGGCATCTGCTATTGCAAATGATCATTACGGGGAAGTTGTTGTTCTTCGTGTATTAACTGTTCCGGAACAATCTACCCCAAGAGTTGAAGATGTTGATGCAGAAAAAGAACATGTTCTTATTGAAAAAGCCCATGAATTTTTGGCCAATAAGGGGGTGAGCATGAATTCTGTAATTCGTATTGCTCATAATCCCGCAAGAGCTATTCTTGAAACTTCGAGGGAATGGAAATGCGATCTTATTTTACTTGGCTGGAAGGGATATACATCTACTGCGAATCGTATAATGGGAGAAGTTGTAGATGATGTTGTTAAGTATGCTAGGGCAAATATTTTATTAGCAAAAATTGAAGGAGACTTAAGTTTAGAGAAGATACTTGTTCCTACTTCTGGAGGAGTAAATTCGATTTTGTCTGAAAAATATGCTTCATCATTATTAGAGAAAGATAAGGGGTTGATACATCTTTGTACTGTTGCCCGTCCTAATGTTTCTCTCGAGCAAGAGGATAAGATGCTCTCTAATCTCCTTGAAGCAGAAGCTAGAATTCATGATTTGAATGGACCTTTAGTAGATGCAAAATTAATTAAAAACACTTCTGTTACATATGGAATTATTGACGAGTCGGAAAATTACGATGCAATAATGATAGGTGCATCAAGAGATAATTTTTTCAAAAGGACTGTGGGCTCAACTCCAGAAAGAATCGCTCGAAATTCAAAAAAAACAGTTCTAGTTGTTAAACAATATTCGCCTGTGAAAGGTTTGTTTAAAAGAATATTTGATAACTAAAATATAGAAATACGTTAAATTAAATGTGAAAATTGAGGTAATTAATGTCTAAAATTTTTGAAAGTTCGACTGCAGCCGTAGCAGATATTCATGATGGTGCCTCCATTCTGATTGGAGGTTTTGGTATATGTGGTATGGCTCATAATTTATGTACTGCTCTAAGTGTAAGAGAAAAAGTAGGTAATTTTCACCTTATCAGTAATGCCGGCGGTATGGATAATTGGGGAGTAGGATTACTTTTTGAGAAAAAGCAAGTTAGTTCCATTATCGCAAGTAGAGTTGGTCCAGCTTGCAAGGCATATGAAGATCAAGTAATGAGAGAAGAGATAAAAATTGAAATATGTCCTCAAGGTACTTTTTCTGAAAGAATTCGTGCTGGAGGTTCTGGAATAGGCGGATTTTTTACGCCAACTGGAGCAGGAACAGTAGTTGCTGAGAATAAAGAGAGTAGGGTAATTGATGGAGTAGAACATATTTTTGAAAATCCTATCAAGGCGGATTTTTCTCTTATTAGAGCTTGGAAAGCAGATGAAAATGGAAATCTTTTATACAGACAAAGTGCAAGAAATTTTAATCCCATTATGGCTACGGCTTCTAAAATTACAATTGTTGAAGTAGAAGAGATCCTTCCAGTTGGAAGTCTAAATCCTGATGAAGTACATACCCCTGGAATTTTTGTAGACAGAATTGTGAAAGGGGAAGATCTAACAAAACCCATTGAAATTTTAAAAATTAGAAAATAGTTTAAAAAAACAGGAGAAAGTGTGATGTCGTTAACTAGAGAACAAATTGCAGAAAGAGCAGCTTCAGAGTTGCCCAATGGGTCATACGTCAACTTAGGACTTGGAATACCAACTCTTGTTTCTAATTACCTTGAAGATTCTCAAAATATAACTATCCACTCAGAGAATGGAATTCTAAATTTAGGTCCTTCCCCCTTTTCTGGAGAGGAAGATCCTGATCTGATTAATGCGAGCAAAGAAACGGTTACTATTCAGAAAGGAGGTTCATTTTTTGATAGTTCTCTCTCGTTTTCTATGGTTAGAGGAGGACATATTGATGTGACTATATTAGGGGCTATGGAAGTAGCAGAAAATGGAGATCTTGCAAATTGGGCAGTTCCTGGAAAAATGATTTCTGGAATGGGTGGCGCTATGGATTTAGTTGTAGGTGCTAAAAAAGTAATAGTTACTATGGAGCATGTAACAAAGCGTGGCTCCTCAAAAATTCTTAAAGATTGTACTTTGCCTCTAACGGGAAAAGGTGTGGTTGATTTGATTTTGACTGATTTAGCTCTAATAACAGTTGAAAAGGAAGGTCTTGTTTTAAGGGAAATTGCACCGGGTGTTGATAAATCTGAAGTAATTGAGAAAACAGATACGAAATTAATCATTTCCCCAGATCTTAAAGAAATGTTTTCAAATTCATAAAAAGTTTACAATATGTTTAAATTAGAGGAATTCTTATCTGCTGAAGATAGTTTGTTGAGGGAATTTGCTTTCACTCTTAATCTCGATCTCTTTGATGCGGAGGATATTGTACAAGAAGCAGTTTTGTTATCTATTGAAGAACCTAAAGCTATTTCCCCGAACTCAGATATTTTTCAATGGTTTATTTTTCAAATATCTAAACTCTCCCAAAAGAGAAATAATGAGAAACCTGCATTAGCACTATATGAATTCGATTTTCCTGATTTTGCACCATTTCTTCAGTCAGAATACAAAGAACAAATTTCTTCTTTGAGTAAGCAAAACATAAAAATTGAGACGTCTTTTGAATTTTTGTTTTTTTTGCAATACATGAATTTCGAACAGCGTTTAGTTTTAGTTATGAAAAATTTTTTCAAGAATGAATATGTTTCTTTATCTTCAAAAATTTTGGGAATTAAAAAAGAAAAGATTTCGGAAATCATCGAAAGTAGTAAAAAGCAATATTCCCTTATTTTTAATAAGTGGAAAAATAATATTCCATTCCCAGTTTCTAATGAAGGAGAAGAGATAAACTCATTAATGGATAAGTTTAAAGAAGCTCTCAAAGAGAGAGACAAGAGTCTTCTTGAAAAGATTTTTTTTAATGATATAGAACTCGTAGTAAGTGGAGAAAAAAGAACAGGAAATAAATTCGTTTCTGTAGCCTGTTTAGACCTATTGAAGAAGTCTGGAAAAATTCTCTATTTTGATGAAATTCACTTAAACGGTTGTTCAGGTATTTTAGTATGGTCTAGATCTGATAATAGTTCTGAATGGAACCGTTCAGCAGTCATATTGTTACTTGCGAATGAGAAGTTTGTCTGTTCTTTGAAATGGTATTTTGACACCCATTTATTTCGAAATATAGTTTGTGGAAATCCACCTTCTTCCTAAAATTGTTTTCTTTTTTTAATTCTTTCTTCGCATGGAACAGGAGATTCATTGCCTAGCCAAAGGTCCCAGGAAGAATGATGTCCAATATCAATGCCTTCTTCTTGAGCTTTTTCTTGAAGTGCTGACTGTAAATTTTCTAAAAACATAGAATCCATTAATTCTAAATTTTCTGTAATATGTTTATGAAGTACTCTGTAAACAAGTTTCATATCTTCCAAATTAGCAGACATTAAAATCTTGTTTTTTTCAATATTAAATGACACAACTCGCTCCTTTAATATAAAGCTCTATTAGATTTTAAAATAATTATTTTTTTTTTAGAAGTGAAATTCTAAAGTAATGTGAGCCGGAAACTCACTAAATTGCTAGATAAGTCTCCGGCTATGGGGGGGATTAATTTAAACAAACTTGATTCAGGCTTTTAAAATTATCTAAAACATAACCAGTTCCGCGCACGACTGCTGTTAAAGGGTCTTTGACTCTATAGATTGGAAGGTCAGTTTCTTGATGTAGCCTTGTTCCTAATCCCTTAAGCAAAGAACCCCCACCCGCAAGGACAACTCCTCTTCTTCTTATATCTGTAGCGAGTTCAGGGCTTGTCTTAGATAGTGCTTTTTTGATGGAATCTACTATTGCTTTTAATGGAGCACTCAGAGCTTCTCGAATGTTTCCATCATTAATTAGAACGGTTTTTGGTATCCCCGTTGAAATATCAATTCCAGTTACATCGCACTCGAGTTTTTTTGCAAGAGGGACAGCCGAGCCAATAGATATTTTAACTTTTTCAGCTTCAAAAGGACCTATTCGAAGCCCATGTTCTCTTCTAATATATTTTTGAATACATTCATCCATAGTATCACCTGCGATTCTAAGAGATTCTGAATAGGCAATTGAATATTGAGTTATTACAGCTACTTCTGTAGTTCCTCCCCCAATGTCAATTATCATTGAGCCGGATATATCATGAATTGGAAGTTTGCTTCCTATAGCCGCAGCCATCGGTTCTTCTATTAAATGTACTTTACCTGCTCCACATTGAATTGCAGAATCTATAACGGCCTTCATCTCCACGCTTGTAATACCGGCGGGGACACATATCATGATAGTTGGTTTTGTGAATTTTTTTTGAGGAATTACTGATTTAATAAAATGTTTGATCATTGCTTTTGTGACATCAAAATCTGCTATTACACCATCCTTCATTGGCCGTATTGTTTTAATTTTCTCTGTAGTCCTTCCAAACATTTCTTTTGCTCGTTGACCAACTGCTAGAATCGAATTCCCATTTTCTGCATTCAGAGCTACAAAAGATGGTTCATCTATAACAATCCCTCTTTCTTTTGTATAAACTAGAGTATTTGCAGTTCCAAGGTCCATCGCTATCTTTTCACCTATTAATGAATTAAATGCTTGGGTGAATTTGTTAGTGTTTGAAATTTTTTCTTGCAATGTTTTAATCAAGTTCTATCTCCGAATGTTCGTAAGATCTTATTGATGCGGAAATAAGAGAATTTGGGCTTTCTGCATCATTAGGAAAAGTGGCATCTCCCACTATTGCTTTAATTTCAAAATTGTTTCCTCCAATTTCGCAGTGAGAATTATTTATTATTTTTGTAATTCTAT
>DFQF01000081.1:22171-34949 GCA_002377645.1 Nitrospinaceae bacterium UBA3496
TGTCATCTTCTTTGATCAGCATATCCTCTGCTTGATTAAAATTGTTAAGTATAGAATAAAGATGTTCTGATATTTCTTCGCAATTATTTTTATTTTCTTCTAAGTGTTGTTCTGTACTTAATTTTGCTGAAATTGTTAAAAGTGAAACCTGTCTGCCAGCTTTTTTTCTCTCAGGTAAAATTTGCTGTAAATGTTTTATTAAATAAAATTTATCTTTTTCTTTAGCTTTTGTATCGAATTCTTTATTGGTTTTTACATCTTTTTCTAATCGAATTTTTTTTATCATGTCAGAAATAATTTCTCCGACAATTTCAGATCTTTTGACAAGAAAAGATTGAAATTGATTCCTTCTTTTTCCGGTAAAACCTAAGACTCCAAAAGTTTTTTCACCATCACCGAGTGGCACAGCTATTACAGAACGCACATCTAATGATGGTTCATCTGGGTCGAAAAGTGCTTGATTTCCTTTTGTACCTTTAATGTCGGTTAGTCTCAGAGGCTCATTATTTTTCATAACAAGTCCGCTAATACTTCGATATGGATGAATTTTAATTTTTCCTAAGAATAATTCATCAAATCCGAATGCATTTGATAAATAGGGTTGTCCCGCTTCCCCGTCAACCAATACGAGGAAGCAGGAATCGGAGGGGATTATTTCCCTTGGTACTCTACATATGTTTTCAAGAAGTTGTTTTTCTGTTTTGCAAATTCTGAGAGTTTTTAAATAATCCGAAAAAGAAAATAAATCTACCATCTTTTTTTCTTTTTCAGCTGTAGATAAAGCCTCTTCTACAATGTAAGCAAATTGTTGGGCAAACCCTGCGATAATTTTTTGTGTTTTGTTCGTAAAAACCCAGGATTTCTTGCTATCAATGGCTAATGCACCCCTTGCCTTTTTACTTAATAAGGGAGTAGCCATAAATGACTTAATATTTTCGTGACGGCTATAATATCCTAGAGTAATAGTATCTTTATCAAATTGGTTTACACTTAAAGGCTCATTATTCTCCAGTACCCACCCTAGAAAACCTTGTCCTGTCTGAATTGAAGCGTCAACTATAATATGGGGACTTAAGCTATGTACGGAAACCAACTGAAATTTATCTTTTCTTTTATTTTCTAGAAAAAGGCAGGCAGTATAAGCCTCTGTCGAATTACTAGCTAGGGAAAGTAGGGAAAAAAGGTCCCTTTTAAGATTTTTCATTCTTTTTTCTCTAGCGGCGGAAAGCAAAAAACTATAAAATATTTCTTAGAACGTGTTTGATTATAAACAGAAATGAAGGTTAGTTCAAGTAAAATTTTAATCTGTGACTGTAAGTCATTGTAATTAATGATTTTATTTGCAATATTTGTTTGTTTTTTGATGTATTTTTGTTATGTTTTATAGGTAATTACATAAATATAATCATAAAAAACTGCAGAAATTGCTTTTTATATTTAATTTTTTTGTTTTTTTTTAGTTAATCAGGTTAGGTTGTTTCTATTTTCCGAAAATCGTTAATTGCGGCTTTTGTTGTCTCAAAAGCAAGTTCATCCAATTTTATTTCTGAGCTTAAAACAAATTTAATATCTGTAGATTCATTATTAATAGTTGGTATACCATCAACTACAATTCCAACATATGCAACTAGAACAGTCGGTTCTCGATCGAATGAATAAACACCTAGAAGACTTTTAATTTCAATCTTTAATCCAACTTCCTCAAAAACTTCTCTTTTTGCTGCTTGTTCTACGATTTCACCTCTATTTACAAAGCCACCAGGAAAAGTCCAATAGTCTTTACGAGGATTATATGCTCTTTTGAGTAAGATAATTTTTTTATCCAAAAGTGTTACAACACCTGTCGCAAGTTTTGGATCTAAGAAATGAACATAATTACAATTTGAGTTACTGCAGCAAAGTTGTTTACTTGAATCTCCCTCAACCCATGAACGATAAATAAGTTTCGAGCCGCATGTAAGACAGTATTTGATGTTATTTTTTAAATAAGGATGATCTTGAAATTCAAAAGATTCAGAATTCATTACTACAGTTTCCTTAATTTAGAAAGGGATTATTGTTTGTTTCAATCTCTATAGTTGTTGATGGACCATGGCCGGGATAGATAATTGTGTCAGGAGGTAAAGTGAACAATCGAGATCTTATACTTTCTAAAAGAGTAGGCAAGTTTCCTCCAGGAAGATCGGTTCTGCCTATGGAACCTGCAAACAAACTATCTCCAACAATTGCATGATTTTTATTTGTCTGTTTATCGAGAGTATACAAAGTAATATTTCCGGGAGAATGACCGTCGGTAAGTAGAATTTTGAAATCAAGATTGCCAACTTTTATATTTTGATTTGGAATAAGGAAATTATCAACTTCAGGAACCTCGGGAATTGGCAATCCGTAACCATTTGCAATTTCTGGCATACTTTCTAGGTTTTTTAATTCTTTCTCGTGAAGCCAATATGGAACATTAATAGTTTTCTTTACTTTGTATACGCCTTCTGCATGATCAATATGAGCATGAGTTCCAATAATTTTTTCAATAGAAATTTGTTTTTTTTCTGCGATTTTTAAGACTTCGTTTATATCTGAACCAGGATCAATATAAATACCCTTCATTGTTTCTGTGCAAGTAACTAGATAACTATTTACTTGAAAAGGACCTACAGTAACACAATCGATGTTTAACAAAAAAAATCCTTATTTTTAATTGTTCAATCTTAAAAATTAACGACTATTAGGGGGAAAAATAATAATTTCTATCCTTCTGTTTAAACTCTTTCCTTTCTTTGAATTGTTTGTTGCAATAGGATTAAATTCTCCTAAACCGGCCGCAGATGAATTTCTTGGATCTACATCACCTATTTCCACTAAGTATCTTAAAACACTTGTTGCACGTGCGGTAGACAATTCCCAGTTTGTTTCCCATCTTTCAGCAAGCTGCCCTTTAATTTGGACGTTGTCCGTATGGCCTTGTACCTGAATTTCACGATTTGAATAACGTTTAATTACAGATGCTATTTTTCTTAAGAGAGGCTTACTATTTTTCTTTACTTTTGCTCTTCCGGAGCGAAAAAGAATCTTACTTGCTATTCTTATTACCACTCGCTGTTTTTTGCGGAGTATTTTAATAGAGTTTTTTTTGATTGCTCCACTAAATTGATTTTTTAAATCTTTAAAAACTTGATTTTGCAAACGAATTTTATCTTCGAAACGTATTAATCTTTTTCTGATTTTTGTAAGATTTTTTTCAAGAACTATTTTTGCTTTTTTTGAATTTTCTAATTTTAAATTTAATTGATCATTTTTATTTTTATTTTCATTTTTCAATCTTTTTTGTCTTGAAATTTGGGAACGTAAGTCAGACATTTTAACAGTGTCTTTTTGTTTTTTTCTCCAAGACATAGTTAATTGTTGTTCTAGTTCTTCGTTTATCTGGCTATTCTTTTTGATTTTTCTGTTTAATGAATCTCTTATAGCTTGTAAAGATCTTATTTTATTTTGTGATGTTTCTAAATCTCGTCTTAGGCTTATTGCTTCATTGGATTTTTTATCGAAATCTTCGATCGAAACACATCCAACTAATAAAAATGAAATTATCAGATAAAAAAATGCTTTAAATGAAAAATTATTTCTTGTGAAATCTAGTTGCATCTTGTACATCTTGTTTGCTCCCAATCAAAAAAGAGGTTCTTTGGTGAAGTTCTTCTGGAATTATCTCTAAAATTCTTTTTGATCCATTGGAAGATGCCCCTCCAGCTTGTTCTACTATATAAGACATTGGGTTGCATTCATATAGAAGTCTGAGTTTGCCATTTTGATTCTTTTTGTCTTTCGGGTACAAAAAAATTCCACCCTTTAGAAGATTTCTATGAAAATCTGCTACTAATGAACCAATGTATCTTCCTGAGTAAGGTGTCCCTTCATTTACATTGTCTGTTTTTAGAAAAGAAATATATTTCGAAGTGCCTTCTGTCCAATTGACGCTATTACCCTCATTTATACTAAAAATTTTCCCTTTTTCTGGTATAGAAATATTTGGATGTGATAGAAAAAAATCATTTTCAGAAGGATCCAACGTAAATCCATGAACTCCTTTCCCCTCTGTATAGACGAGCATAGTAGAAGAACCATATATAACATAACCAGATGCAATTTGATTAATGCCAGGTTGAAGAAAATCATTTTCGGAAATAGGCTTTTCAGTTGATTCTCTTTTTAAAATTGAAAAAATCGTACCTATACTAACGTTTACATCAATGTTAGATGAGCCGTCGAGTGGATCATATAGAAGTAGATAATTTTTATCTTTTGCTATGGAATAAATATTGTCCATTTCTTCGCTAGCAATTCCCCCTACTAGTTGTTTTTTAACAAATTCATCTCTTAATAGGGTATCAGCAAATTCATCAAGCTTCTGTACTTCCTCTCCCTGAACGTTTTTCTCACCCGTTGCACCTAATATATCGCTAAGTCCAGCTTTCAAAACTTTAGAATTGATTGACTTTGAAGATTGAGCGATGACTGAAATAATTTGCAAAATCTCATCCTCTACACCTGAAGAGACTAAATGTTCTTCCAATCGTAAAAGTTCTGTATTTGGATTTTGCATTTTTTTCCGTGAGAGAAAACTGTTAAATTCTAGCTGAAAAAAGAAAAGAAGTAATTTTCTTTTTTTATGAAACAGATATTTCTTGTTCTATTTTTTCAGAATATGAACCATTTCTAGCAGCACCATTACATTTACAGCGATGAGAAAAAACCTTTTGAGCATTTGTGAGATTTTCAGAATCTCCATTCCATGCTTTTAGGCATGCTGCCTGAAGAGCTCTTCCATATGAAAAACTTAATTCCCATGGATGCGGATAAGAATCAAGTGCATTCATTGCATTTAAGTTTTGAGTTGCGAATGCGTCAGTTTGTCCACCCGATAAAAAAGCAATGCCTGGAACTGATGAAGGAACGCATCTTAATAAAGCCTCAACGGTTTTAATAGCAATTTCCTTAGAATCAGCCTGAACAGGACATTCAGAACCAGAAATTACCATATTGGGTTTTAAAACGATTCCTTCCAAAAGTACATTTTGCTTAAATAGTTCGTGAAAAACAGCTTTTAAGGTTTTTTCTGTTACCTCTTTACAACGATCAATAGTGTGTATTCCATCCATTAAAACTTCAGGTTCAACTATTGGTACTAAACCCGATTCTTGTGAAAGAGCGGCGTATCTAGCAAGGGCATGAGCGTTTACATCTATACAAAACTGAGAAGGTAATTCCTCATTGATTTCGATTACAGCTCTCCACTTCGTAAATTTAGCTCCGAGTTGGGCATATTCCTGTAAACGTTCACGTAGACCATCTAAACCCTCCGTGATTTTTTCTCCAGAAGATAGAGCAAGTTCTTTTGCTCCCATATCTACTTTAATTCCTGGAATAATACCTTTTTGAGAAAGTAACTCGGGGAATGGAATGTTACTACTAGAACTTTGACGAAGGGTTTCGTCAAATAGAATTACACCACTTATGTAATTTTCTATACCATCTGTTGTGAAAAGTAATTCTCTATAATTTCTACGATTTTCTTCAGTAGATTCAACATTAATGCTGTCTAATCTTTTTTTAATTGTTCCTGAACTTTCATCTGCAGCTAAAATACCCTTTCCACTTGAAACCATTTGACTAGCTATTGTCATAAGGACCTTTTGATCCATTCTTTACTCCTGAAAAAAATTCAAAAAAATTTTACAGACGGTCTATTAATTGAGAAAATTATATCAGCCTATATTGTAAAGTGTAAATCAATTTTATCTAGTATGTGATAAAACATTTTTTTATAAGGATATAAAAAAACTATAATTTTAATTTTAAAAAGAACATTTTGATAAATCTAAAATCTTACAAAAACAAATCTGTTTTTATTCGAATGCCAGCATTCTATTTTCTTCACTTTTTTGGAGTTGGTGTAATGCTTCCATTTGTAAATATTTTTTATGATTCAATTGGGATTGAAGGTCTTAAGTTAGGAATTTTAAACGCTTCTCCCAGAGTTGCAGCAATGATTATGCCGTTTATTTTTGGTGCTATTGCGGATAAATATAAGATTGAAAAAAAACTTATATTTTTTAGCACATTGATTGCATCTTTCATTGCATTTTATTTATGGAATCTCAGGGAATTTTGGATTCTTTTTTTCTTTATCACTTTTTTTTATTGTTTAAAAAGTCCAGTTGTACCGATAGTTGAAAACTTATGTTTAAAGGAAGCAAAAAAATCAGGAATTGATTATGGAAAAATAAGGTGGTGGGGTTCATTAGGTTTTATTATTGCAGCTTTAATTACAGGAAAGATCATAGATCTCTTTAGTGAAAATTATATTTTTCTTTTAATTTCTATTTCGGGTCTGATTTCTGGATTCTTCATTTTGCTTGTTCCTGATAGTAACGATAATAGGAAACCTTTTTTACTTTCACAATTATTCAAATCAATAAAAAAGAATAAAAATTTATTAAATTTTTTCTTAGTTAGCGCTATAGTTTCAGCAACTTCAGGTCCATTTGGACTTTATTTTAGTATTCACCTTAAAAAATTAGGTATGAGTGCTTTCTTAATTGGGTTTGCATGGATTTTAGGTGTTATTAGTGAGATATTTTTTCTTTTTTATGCTGGAAAAATTAGAACTTATATAGGTGTTAAGTTGATGATAATGGTAGGTATTTTGGCTACCGCTATAAGATGGGAGTTAATAGCAATTACTGATGAGATTATTTTTTTAATTTCAATTCAAATCTTACATGGATTAACATTTGGAGTACTTCACCCAGCATCCATACAGTATTTAGATATGCAAAGTAATGAAGAAAATAAAAATTCAACTCAGTCTCTGTATAGTGTTTTTACATATGGGATTGGCTCTACATTAGGAGTTCTTGTTTCTGGGATACTTATCAATTATTTTAGTTACAGAGTTTTATTACATGCAAGTTCTATTCTCGCTATGTTAGCTCTTTTAATTTTTATATTACCATTACGTAATAAGAATTTTTAGAATTTTAATTAGGTTAACAAAAAAATGACTTATCCATCAATTTTTATTACTGGAACTGGAACAGGTGTAGGAAAAACAATAGTTGGTTCTGCGATTCTTCACTATTGGTCTAGTTTGGGACTTTTTCCACGTGTCATGAAGCCTTTAGAAAGTGGTTGTATTTCAGGTTTGGATGTTCCAAGTGATGCAATCGCACTTAGGGACGCTGCCTCGGATTCAAGATCATTGGATCAAATTTGTCCTTATCGATACAAATCACCACTTGCGCCTTTGTATGCAACAGAAATTGAAGGAAATCATATAGATTACTCTAAAATATTGACTATGATTAGCGAGTTAAAATCTTATAAAGGTCCTGTTATTATAGAAGGTTGTGGTGGTCTGATGGTTCCACTAACACCAGAAATCCAAATGATTGATTTAATTAAAGATTCTGAATTAGATCTTGTGATAATTTCATCCCTAGGTCTCGGTTGTTTGAATCACACACAATTAACATTACAAATTGCAGAAAGTAAAGGAATTAGAGTTTCCGGAATAATTCTTAATGATGTAGATGGTGTTCCCGATGTTTCAAAGAAAAGAAATCCCCAAGCTATAAGAGAGTTATGTTCAGTCCCTCTTATTGGAGTTTTTCCTTACATTCCAGATTTGGTTAATAAATTTAGTAGTTCGAATGAAAAAAATAGAGAATTAGAAAGTAAAGAGAAACTTATTGCAGCAATGTCATCACTAGATTTGAAAAAATTAAAAGTCTAAAAATTCTAATCCACTATTAAATCAAAGATTTTAGTTCCTAAATTCTTTTTTGCTTCTTCTATTATAGAAGAGACTTCTTTTTTAAACTTATTTTTTCTCGTTGAGTTAAGTTTTATGATTTCTATGCCTCTGTTCTTGAGTATTTTTGCAACTTCATTTTCTTTTCTTTTTGATAATTTCCTTTGTTTTTCAATAGCTCTTCTGATGCTTGATTTTAGAAGTGTTTGTTTGTTTTTGCTTAATATCTTAAAGAAATCCTTATTGCAAAAAATTCCCCTAGCACCATAAAAGTGTCCGGTTAAAGTTATATACTTATGGTATTTGTCAACGTTATATGTGATTGTATTTTCTAGGGGGTTTTCTTGCGCATCAACTTCCCCTAGCTGAATTTTTTTCATGCCAGGTTTTAAATCAATTGCTACTGGTTTTGATTTCAGGGCCCTAAATGTTTGGACATGAATATCGTTTGGTTGCAGTCGGATTTTCATATTTTTACAGTCAGAAGGTTCATAGACTGGACGTAAATTGTTTGAAAGATGTCTAAATCCGTTATCCCAAAAACCTAAAACAGTAAAATTTGTTTCCATTTCTATTTTTTCAGAAAGCATCTGACCTAATTTTCCGTCTAAATTTTTATGCGCGTGTTCTAAGTCATGAAAGATAAATGGGAGATCTATAATGCCCAATTCCTTTACTCTTTCCATTAAATAGCTAGTTGAAAAATAACACATCGTTAGAATTCCAGATTCAACCATGCCAAGAAGATCCTCTGCTTTGTATCCAAAGTCTAAAATATTCCAAAAAAGGTCAACCTTAAATCTTTTATCTTTTTCGATTGAATTTTTAAAAAACAATGATGCCTGGCTATGAGTAGTTTCAGGTGGTGAATATCCGCCAAAACGAATATGTGAATTTTGTTTCATGAACTATCTCCTAATATAAAATTTGATTTTAATTTAAATCATTTTTTATTGTTTTTGTATAATATTTTTTGAATTTTTTATCTTTTTGATCTTGACTGTGACTTCAAGTATAGGCATGTTCTCTCCATTGTTTTCTTTATAAATTTAAATATAGGGGAAGGTTTAATGGGTTCATTGCAAGAACAACTTTTTACAAAAATTGCTTCCCAAACTTTGGTTTCCTTGAGTAAAGATCTTCAGAAGAAATACGAACCAAAAAAAGGGGATAGATTCAATTATAGATCAATAACTTATGAAATTGGTCCTCCGAAATTTACAGGCCAAGGTATTACCTTTGAAATTAGTAGTAAAATACCTGAGTCTGAACTACCCGACGGTTATAAAAAAGAAAATTTTTTTAAGGAAATCAAAAAGATTTGTATAAAAAGTAAGAAAAAACCATTGTCTTCAGATATGGAAAATATTGTAAGAGAAACGAAAGAACAAGAGAGAAAAGAAAGAGATTATGTGAAATTGACCTATGAATACATTAATTCAGAACTTTATAGTGATAAGGAAATTATGCTTGAAGTAAAAGAACTTTCGAAAAATCCTGAAAAACAAAAGGTAGATTTTATGCCTGGAGTAAATACACTTGCCGCACATCTTATTCTTGAGAAAGTTCAAAAGAATCTTTATGACTTTGCTTTAGAAAACGTCAATTCACTCGTTTCAGCTAATACAACTGTGAGGGCTGAACTGAAAAAGAAGAAATAAATTAATTATGACCAGATACCTCGCTCTTGAAGGTTGCGAGGTTTATACTCCTACTGAAAAAATTAGTAATTCTTTGGTTCTTATCGATAATTCTTCTGTAGTTTACATAGGGACGAGATCAAGCATAGATCTTCCTAAAGAGACCAAAGTTTATGATCTTTCCAATTTAATTTTGACCCCTGGTTTTATTGATTTGCAAGTGAACGGATTTGGTAAAGATACGATCCTGTCTTCAAAAGCCCATAGAATTAATCAAATTGCAAAGAATTTGTTCAAAAGAGGAACTACTTCATTTCTTCCGACAATAACGAGTTGTTCAATCAAGACGGCATTATCAGCTTCAGACGCAATTAAATCTGCATGGGAAAATCAAGACAAGATATCTTGTTCTGAATCATGTATTCTTGGGGTTCACCTAGAAGGACCTTTTTTTAATCCCAAAATGTGTGGCGCTCATCCAACGAAATTTATAAGAAAAATTGATACTTCTGAAATAGAATTGATTGCAGAAGCTTGTGGTGGATATGGACGTTCTGGAAATCCAGGATTAAGAATGGTTACGTTTTCTCCTGAATTAGAGAATTCATTGTATTTTGTAAAATGGTTGTTAGAAAGGAATATTGTACCAGCTATAGGTCATACAATGGCTTCTTCAGAAGAAATAAAAAATTGTATAAATGCTGGGGCTCGATTTGCTGTTCACGTTTATAATAGGTATTCCTCGAAAGATGTTGAAGCTCCTGCTCACAGAAGAGATGATCCTATGTTAGAAGTGATTAAAAATCCACTTTTATATGCAGGGATTATTTCTGATGGTATTCACGTTTCACCAGGACTAGTTGAAAATTTTGTAAGAAATAAGGGATGGACAAAAATAGTTTTAACTTCTGATCTAGTCTCAGACATCGGCTTATTTCCGAGACAATATAGAAGTAAAAAAGTCCTTGAAGGCAGCAAGTTTTCGCTAGGCGAAGTTCTACCATTTTTCAAGAAGTGGAGTGGAGTAGATGATATTTCTGCAATTGCGACACTAACCAGAAATCCTGCAAAATTGTTAGGTCTTGAAGAAAAGTTGGGAACAATTGTTTCAGGGTCTAAAGTAGATTTTTGTGTTTTAGATAAGAAGACTCTTCGACACATCACTTCCATAAAAGGTCAAAATTTATTTATTGAACAAAATAAGGAAATACAAGATAGATTGATTCTATAAATTTAGTCGTAGTTTTTTTTGATTTTTTATGACATTATTAGTTATCCCGCCCTGCAATTTTCAGGTTTCTTCAAATGAATAGTTTGGTTTTTAGAAACGTAGTTATTTATGATGGACTAGGATCAGATCCGTGTGTTGGTGATGTCGCAATTAATGGCAGTTACATATGTAGTGTGGATACTTCAATTTCTGGAAAATCTTCAAAAGAAATCGATGCTTCGGGTTTAGCGATTTGTCCAGGTTTTATAGATATTCATGGTCATTCAGATTATTACTTATTGATTAATCCATCTGCTGAAGCAAAAGTACAGCAAGGAATTACAACTGAGGTAGGTGGTAATTGTGGCTATTCAGCAGCTCCGATACGCGGAAGTGAACTTGAGTCTCGACAGAGTTTATACAAGGAACAGTTTGATCTTAAGTTGTCCTTTGAGACACTCGAAGATTATTTGAAAATAATCGAAAAACAAGGGACCGCATTAAATTATGTCCCACTAATTGGGCATAATACAATAAGGGCTAGTGTGATGGGTGGTAGTGCATCACCTTGTAACCAAAAACAGCTTTTAGAAATGGAAAAATTAGTTGACGAAGGAATGAGACAAGGGGCGTTTGGATTGTCCACGGGGTTAGTTTATGCACCTGCTAATTTTGCAGAATCAAGTGAATTGGTTTCGCTTTGTAAAATTGCTGCAAAAAGAGGGGGATTTTTTGCGACTCACATGAGAAGCGAGGGTGATACACTTATCGAAAGTATCCAAGAGGTATTGAATATTTCGAAGCAAGCAAATATTCCATTACAAATTAGTCATCTAAAAACAGCGGGAGAGAAAAACTGGAACAAATTAGATGCAGCTTTTGAAATTATCGAAGAGCATCGAAATGATGGACATGATGTGACATGCGATCGATATCCATATATTGCTTCTAATACACATTTAAGTGCGCTTCTTTCAGAATGGGCACAGGAAGGTTTGTTGAATGAAAAGATTGAACGTCTTTTAAAGAAAGAAACAAGAGAACGTTTAATTTCTGAACTATCTACAAAAAGAAAAACTGACAAAGATTGGGATAATATTCTAATCAGTCGTGTTCTGACTAAAAAAAATAAGGACGTGGAGGGAAAAACTTTATTTCAACTTGCGAAAGAAAAATGTAAAAAACCTGCCGAAGTCACTTTAGACCTTTTGATAGAAGAAAAATTGAATGTAGAAATTATTATTTTTATGATGAACGAAGGGAATATGCGTAGAATTATGAAAAAAGATTACACTATGGTTGGTTCTGACGCAGGAGCCCTTACTCACAAGCCGCCACTTGGCGTAGGAAAGCCACATCCAAGAAATTTTGGAACATTTCCTCAAGTATTGGGTTCATTAGTGGTTAAAGAAAAACTTATGAGTATGTCAGAGGCTATAAGAAAAATGACATCACTGCCATGTAGTAGACTAGGAATAAAAGACAGAGGAACAATTGCTCCAAGAATGAAAGCGGATCTTGTTTTATTTGATCCAAAGAAAATTCAAGATAAAAGCACTTATGAAAATCCTATGGTTTACCCAGCAGGAATTAAAATGGTTTTGGTCAACGGAATTGCTGTCGTTGAAGATGGTGTTCATACGGGAGCTACGCCTGGCGTCCCTCTTAAAAAGTTTCTAGCTTAAGGAGAAGATAATTTGATTTCTTGGCTTTTCTCTCCAGATTTCCTGATTTTGGTAACAGTCACTCTAGTAGGTTTTTTGGTATTTCTATTCTTCCGTTTCAGCAGTTCTAAAAGATTGAGAAAAGATGACCCTGATTTCTTGCTTAGAGATATAAGCAAAAACCTATCTTCAAATAATTCTGTTGAAATGATTTCTGGTAATAAGACTACATTTATATCTTTAGATAAAAATGAAACAAATAAGCTGATAGAAAAACCTACATCGGCACTACCAACCTTTGAGGTTGAAAATCCTAAACAATTAATAATGTCCAAAATTTATAATTTTTTAAAATCTCTATTTTTAAAGGAGAGAAAATCTATTTCTGAAATGGAAGGTGAGTTAACAGAAAAGATTGGTATAGAGAGAGAAGAATCTATTTCTGAAATGGAAG
>DFQF01000044.1 GCA_002377645.1 Nitrospinaceae bacterium UBA3496
CAAGGAATTGGTTTGATATCTGCTCGAAAATTTATTTCTGAAGGTGCAAAGGTAATAGCAGTTGACCAACAGAAAGACAAATTGGATTTGTTATCTTCAGAAGGTGAAGGTTCGATTTTTTCCATTCAGGCTGATCTAGGTAATGAAAAAGAAATAGAGAATTCATTTAAGTCTGGATGTGAGTATTTTGGAGGACTAGATATTTTGTTGAATTGTGCAGTGCTTCGTTCAAATATGCCTCTCAAAGATTTAGATGAAAAATCCATAGGCCCCGCCTTAGATGTTGGAATAAAAGGGAATATTCTGTGTAGCAAATTTTCAAGTGAATATATGAAAAAAAGAGGTGGGGGTGTGATTGTAAATATGTCTAGTTTCTACGCTCGAACACCTGCGAAAGAAAGAATAGTTTATGTGGCTGTTAAGAGCGCAACGGAGGGATTGACAAGAGCTCTAGCAGTAGAACTCGCTGAATATAATATTCGGGTTAATGCGATTGCTCCAGGGCCTATTCTTACAGATAGAAGAGTAGAACTTGGACACGGAAAAGATGGAAAAATGGACAAAAGATATGAGAATTTGTTGATGAAACGTTTTGGAAATGTAGAAGAAATTATTGAGGTGATTCTTTTTCTAGTCACAGAAAAATCCTCATATATCACGGGTCAAACTATAGTGGTTGATGGGGGCATAACGATAGCATAGTTTTTATGGAGGTGAATATTGAATTTGTCTAACAAAGTGTCATTAGTGACAGGCGGAAATCGTGGGATTGGAAAATTTATATCTCTTTCTCTAGCCGAGGAAGGTTCTTCAGTCGCTGTTCACTATAATCAGGATAAAGAAGGTGCTGAGTCTGTAGTTAAAGAGATTAGAGAAAGAGGAGGTAAAGCAGAGGTATTTCAAGCGGACGTTAGTCAAAGAGAAAGTGTAGAAAAAATGGTTAAGAATTGTAGCCAGTCATTAGGGCAAATAGATGTTCTTGTTAATAATGCCAGACAGTTGGTAAAGGGAAGAGAATTTATGGACTTGGAATGGAATAAAGATTATCAACCACATATAGATGTCATGTTAAAAGGAACTTTTAATTGTTGTCAGGTTGTTTTGCCATCAATGATTGAGAGAAAGAATGGGCGGATAATTAATATGCTTAGTACAGTTATTGCTGAGTCAAGACCAAGAACGAATTCTTATGGGAGTATTAAATCTGCATTGTTCTTTTTCTCAAAAAATCTCGCAACAGAGATGGGTCCAAATGGAATAACAGTGAATATGGTTTCTCCTGGTTTGATTGCTACTGAGAGACAAATTCTTCATTCCTCAGGTTACCAAGAGGATTATATAAAAGAAACTCCTATGGGAAGGCTTGGAATTCCTTCTGATATTACGGGGACTATTAATTTCCTTGCTAGTGATAATTCTTCTTTCGTGACTGGTGCAAATATTCCAGTTTCTGGTGGGAAGACAATTTTTTAGATAATTACAATTTTGTTTTGGAGGAATAAAAGTGAATTTTACAGAAAAAGAGGGCGTTAGAAGACACAAAAAATTAAGAGAAAATATGGCAGAAGCAAATATTGATGTTCTGGTAGTTTATGGAAATAATGGAAGGATGGGAATTTATTCCGGTAATCTTGCGTATGTAAGTAACTTTATTTCTTTTTCTGGCCAACAAGCACTAGTGTTTCCATTAGAAGGAGAGCCTGTGCTTTTTGTTGGTGTAGAAAATCAAAGAATTGAAGCAATTAGGAAAAGTTGGATTAAAGATACGCGTTGTGAAGCTATGACATCAGTAACTATGCAAGTATGTGATTATTTGAACGAAATAGGGGTAGAAGGGAAAAGAGTTGGGGTTTCCTCATTTTCAATTATGCCCGTTTCTTGGTACGAACAATTTCAACAGAACCTCTCGCCACAAGAATGGGTAGATGCAAGTGAAATGGTATGGAAAGAACGTTTAATTCAAAGTGATGAAGAAATTGCAATGTCAAAACATTCCGCTAAGCTTGGCGATGCAGCATGGAATCGTATCAGGGAATGTGCACAAGAAGGTATATCTGAACTAGAGATTCGTGCAGAAATGGACGCAGTCATGTTGCCAGGGGCAGGTACCGAAAATTTCAATATGATGGGTCTTGGAAGTATGGCGAATGGAGGAGAAGCTCCATGGGGCTATGTTATTCCTCAAACTGACAGAAAAATGGAAAAAGGAGATGCTGTACTATTAGAGATTTCACCTAGAGTGAACGGTTACTGGAATCAGTTAGTGAGAGTTCTGTGTCTTGGTCAACCTGAGAGTTGGTTAACTGAGGCATATGACCTTGTTCGTCGCGCAAGAGATGCAACTTTGGAAGTGCTCGGACCAGATAAACCAATGATTGGATTGGTGGATGCTATGAATAAAGTATTTGCTGATAGCGGACGTGAAGTGTGGCCTTATGGTTTGGTCCATTTGACAGGACTCGATTTGACTGATTATATGATTACACCAAAATCAACAGGGACATTAAAACCGAATCAGATAGTAACTGTTCATCCTATGTATCAACTAAGTCCAAATAGACAAATTTTCTGGGGTGAAAGTTATGTGATTACAGAAGATGGTTTTGAACCTATTAATACTAGTTCGGACAAACTAGAGGTTAAATAATTTTCTAAATTTGCTGCTAAATTTAATACTAGGGGGACAATGCAATGATATATGAAATGAGAACATACACTCTACAACCAGGAATGGTACCGGAATTCCTTAGCCGATTTGAAAAGTGTTTAGAAGATAGATTGAAAATTTCTAAATTAACTGCTTTTTTTTATACTGAGTCTGGGGCAGGCGAGTTAAATCAAGTTATACATATCTGGGAATATGAGGATGCAGATCATAGAATGGATATCCGTAAATCTTTAAATGATTTACCAAATTGGCCTCCTCCTGTAAGAGATCTTGTAGTTAAACAGGAAAGTAGATTAATGTCTCCCGCACCTTTTCCAGAGAAACCTCTTGAAGGAGAACTTGGAAATATTTATGAAATACGTACATACACATTTCAACCTGGAAAGATACCTCTTGTAATAGAAAGGTGGGATAAGATTATTCATGAAAGGATGAAAATATCTCCTCTCGCAGCATGTTGGTTTACGGAATTTGGCCCATTAAATACTTGGACTCATGTATGGCCGTATAAGAGTTTTCAAGAACGTATAGATGTAAGAAAAGCACAAGCACAACTAGATGGATGGCCACCAGATACTAGAGAATTTATGTTGAGTCAGGAAAACCGTCTAGTCATTCCTGCTCCATTTTCTCCGATGCGTTAAATTGTATTTGCTTATTTTTATTTTTCTTATGAGATAGATTTAATATTGGAGTTATTAGATGAAAATTCAGAGATTTGCTCAGTCTACTTTTGTTATAGAAAATAATGATGGCAAACGTCTTCTCATTGATCCAGGGACTTCTGGTTATGCTGGATGCAGAAATATGACAGATTATGGAAAAGTAGATTTGATTATAATTACTCATAGTCATCAAGATCATTTTGATATTGAGGGAACAAAGGAGTTAGTTGCTGCTCATAACCCTAAAATTCTTACAAACCCAGAGATACATACAATTTTGCAAGGAGAAACAGTTGGTTCAAGAGTGGTACATATAGGAGATTCTATAGAGGAAGAGGGCTTTTCACTGACATTGACAAAAACAGATCATAATCCCGGTGGAAACTGGATTGTGAATTTTGGAGTTGTTGTAGAATCTGATGAAAAAAGTGTTTATCACCCAAGTGATACACGTTTAATTCAGCCTCAGTTGTTACCTAAAGAAAAAGTTACTGAACCTGATGTTCTTTTTGTTCCTATAAGTAACCGTGGATTAGTAATGGGAATCGATGATGCATTATTTTTCACAAATGCGTTAGCTCCAAAAACCGTTGTGCCAATTCATTATGAAAGTGCTCATGATATTGGGAGAGTGCTACCTGAACATTTTGTAGATCGTTTGAATGTTTTAAAAGAGCATTTGACGACTCTTAATGATGTCGAAGTAAAGATCATGAATTATGGAGAAGAGTTGGTTTTATAGAATTTTTCTTTCTTCTAATCTTTTTTTCATTTTCAAAATCTTTTCACACCTTCTCATTCAGAGAAGGTGTGTTGACTTCTATGAGTCCACAGATTAAAGTAATAAAAATATAACCTATAGAAAAGATTCTTTTCAAGAACATTTTGCGGGATTAGTGTTCTTAATTTAGATTTTATATTGAGTTTCTTAAGCTATTAATTCTGTTTTTTCAAAATAGAGGAGGTAGGTATGAAACGTTTTTGGTTATTTGCATTTGTCTTGATGGGTACTCTGATTTTCTCAACACATGCAATTTCAGCTCCAAAAGGAAAGGCTATTTTCGGATTTGCTGGCAGTGTAAAAACATTTGATCCACACAGAATCACTGGTTTTTCTAATAGTAGTCACTATCCAATGGTTTTTGATAATCTGATTTTTAGAACGAAAGACGGAAGGCTTGTTCCAAAACTCGCGAAATCATATCGACAAATAAACTCCAATTTATGGGAATTTAAGTTACAAAAAGGAGTTAAGTTTTCTAACGGTGAGGATATGGATGCGCATGCAGTTAAATTTAGTTTAGAACGTATAGTGAATCCTAAATTGAAAAGTAGACAAATAAGTTACTTTAGAAATATTAAAAAAGTAGAAGTAGTAGATAAATATACTGCTAGAGTGCATCTTAAAAAAAGAGATATGTTTTTCCTTCCACCGTTAAGTCAGTATGGACAGATTGTTCCGCCAAAATATTACTCTAGTAAAAGCAAAAAACATCTTGCAAGAAATCCAGTGGGAAGTGGTCCTTATATTCTCAAAAAATGGAAAGGGAAATATCAGTTTCATTATGAAGCCGTATCTAATTACTGGGACAAGAGATATCTCCCGAATATAAAGACTGTAATTGTGAATATTATTCCTGAGCCAACTACTCGTATGGCAGCTCTAGTAGCTGGGGATGTTGATTTTGCAGATTCTGTT
>DFQF01000018.1 GCA_002377645.1 Nitrospinaceae bacterium UBA3496
TGCTTTTAAGTCAAATAATGCTGGAGGGATTCTTGGTGGTATTTCTACTGGGGCTCCAATTAAGGTAAGATTTGCCGTAAAACCAACTTCTTCTATTCTTCTTGAACAAGACACTGTTACAACTGGGGGGAAGAAAACAAAGATTAAGGTTGAAGGTAGACATGATCCCTGTGTTGCAACAAGAGCGGTTCCGATAGGAGAAGCAATGGTTGCTATTGTTTTAGTTGACCATTGGTTAATGGGACAAAAAGATAGGATTGATTAATTTTAGATTCTTGAGCGATTTTCCTTTCTTTTGTGATTTCTTTTTCTCATAAGGAGATTATAAATTGAATGCTGAACTAGTCTTTTTTGCTCCTGAGGCAAGAAAGCCTATAGCGAATTTGAAAAATAAACTCGAAGTTTATGGAGAGTTTCGAGAAGGTGGTGGTGAAAAATGGACTGAAGAGAAATTGGTAAATGCTGCTCATGATTGGGACTTCATTATAGTTACGTCGAGAGAACAAATCACCTCAAAAGTCATTAATGCTGCTACCAAACTTAAGGCAATACTTAAAATCGGTGTTGGAGTTGAAAATATAGACATAGGTGCTGCAACAGAAAGAAAAATTCCAGTTGCAAATTGTCCTGGAGCAAATGCAATAGCTGTTGCTGAAACTGCTGTTGGACTTATGCTTGCGTCTAGTAGACGTATTCCAGAAGGAGTTCAGAAGCTAATCAATGGTGAATGGAGAAACAGTATTCATATTGGTAATGAGATGACAGGTGCAACTTTTGGAATTGTAGGTTTAGGCAATATAGGAAGTAAGTTGGCAAAAATGCTGTCTGGATTTGGCGGAAGAATTTTAGCATATGACCCATATGTGTCTTCGGAGAAATTTGATTTACTTGAAGTTGAGTCATCTAGTTTCGCGGATCTTTTGAAATTATCTGATTTTATTTCTATCCACTGTAGCCTTACGGATGAAACTAAATATCTATTTGATAAATCTACTTTTGGGCAAATGAAGTCCAGTGCTATAATAGTAAATTGTGCTAGAGGCCCGGTAATAGATGAAAAGGCTCTGTTAGATGCTTTGAGAACTAATCAGATTGCGGGAGCTGGGCTTGATGTTTTTGAGTCAGAACCTCCAGATGTCTTGAATCCAATCTTCACTCTGCCTAATGTAGTAGCAACTCCTCATCTTGCGGGTGCTACGAATGAGGCTCGTGAAAAAATTAATGATATAGTTTTTCAGAATATTGAATTAGTTATAAGAGGTGAGCAAGTTATGGAATACACCTTGTTAAATCCTGAGGTATATTAATACTGTGTTTGAAATCCATCGAGTTTTTATGTAATTTAATCCCTTAGTTTTTTAGATTGTTTTTAGAAGGAGATAAAATTGGAAGGTGCAACTGATCATATATGGATGGATGGTGAATTCATCCCATGGGATGAGGCTAAAGTGCACGTTCTTACCCATTCTTTACATTATGGACTAGGTGTTTTTGAAGGCATTAGATGTTATGAAACAGTAAAAGGACCTGGGATATTTAGGTTGAATGAACATGTTAGGAGATTGTTTGATTCTGCTAAGATAGTAGGTTTAGAAATGTCTCATAGTCAAGAAACAATTTCAGATGCAATTCAAGAAACAGTTCTACGTAATGAATTAAATGCGTGTTATATACGTCCTTTGATTTGGTTGGGCTACGGTTCCATGGGTGTAAATCCTGCTGGTGCTCCAGTACATTCTATGATTGCAGTGTGGAAATGGGGCGCTTATCTTGGAGAGGAAGGATTGCAAAAGGGAATACGTGTAAAAATATCCTCTTATACGAGTCATCATCCAAATAGTTATATGACAAAGGCAAAGACTACGGGGAACTATGTCGTCAGTCAATTATCTAAAATGGAAGCTGTGAGAGCTGGTTATGATGAGGCGCTTATGTTAGATCCAGAGGGATTTGTTACTCAAGGGTCTGGTGAGAATTTGTTTTTGGTTAGGGATGGCGTTTTACGAACTCCTCCTTTGCATGGTGTTTTAGCTGGAATTACCCGAGAAACTGTTCTTAAGATTGCTGAAGATTTAGGGATTCCAGTTGAGGTTAGTTCTTTTGCTCGGGACGAAATATATATTGCAGATGAAGCCTTTTTTACAGGTACTGCAGCAGAGGTAACTCCTATTAGAGAGGTTGATGGAAGTTTGATTGGTACTGGTCAACCAGGAGAGATTACTAAAAAAATACAATCTTCCTTTTTTTCCATTGTGAATGCAGAAGATGAATCTAGACACACCTGGCTTACATTTTTGAAATAAAGGTTATAGGAGAAAAGTTTTGCCCATATATGAGTATGTATGTCTCCAGTGCGATCATGAACTTGAAGTGGTGCAGAAGATCACAGCAGGAGCATTACGCAAATGTCCTTCTTGTAATGCTTTGAAATTACGAAGGAAAATTTCTCGTTCTGCTTTTCACTTAAAAGGGGATGGTTGGTATGTTACTGATTATGCCAATGGTGGAAAGAAAGAAGAATCAAAAGAATCAGGTAAAGCTGAAACAGATTCAAAAACTAAGGATACTGCTAAGTCAAAAGAATCAAAGAGTTCTACCAAAGAAAAAATTAAGAGTAAGAAGCCTGATAAAGTAAAATCAGGTACATAATTCTCTTTTAACTCGTTGTAATTTATGTGTATTTAGTAGTTGACCAAAATTTGAAACAAGTATATTCTCGCTGTTTAATTTTGCAATTTATCAAAAAAGAGGATGATGAATGAGTAGGTATGTAGGCCCAAAATGTAAAAGGATGAGGCGTGTGGGAATGGACCTATCGTTAAAGAGTGGGTCACGACCTATAGCGGACAAATGTAAAATAGAACAAAGGCCTGGGCAACATCCCAATCAAAGAGGAAAGCTTACTGAATATGGGGAGCAACTCCGCGAGAAACAAAGATTAAGATATATGTATGGAATTCAAGAAAAGCAATTTAGAAGCTACTACAAGAAAGCATCTGCAGCTAAAGGTGTGACGGGAGAAAATCTGTTTCTTATTTTAGAATCCCGTTTAGACAATGTAGTTTTTAGGATGGGTTTTGCTTCTACAAGAGCAGAGGCAAGACAACTTGTTTCTCATAAAGCTATAATGGTGAATAATGTTGTAGTGAATGTGCCTTCATATATGGTGAAAGAAGGTGATAATATACAGATTCGTGAGAAGGCAAAAAAGCAAGAAAGGATTGTTGATTCATTAAATATGAATTTTTCAAAAGGAATTTGTGAATGGGTAGAAGTTCTACAAGAGGAAATGAAGGGAACTTTTACTAGATATCCCCAAAGAACAGAGCTAAATCTAGATATAGATGAATCGAAAGTTGTAGAGTTTTATTCGCGTTAGTTCTGTTTTTGAAATTCTTCTAAGTGTTATATTGTAAAAAAGACAGAGTTTTCTCTGTCTTTTTTTTATATAAATATATTTTATCTTAGGAGGTAAAAATGGAAAATAATCGATATGAAAAAGGAATTGAGATTCGAAAGTCTCTTGGAGTATATGGTGAAGATGGGCTCTCTGGTTCATACACAGAATTTGAAGATATAGCTCCAGATCATTCGAAATCTATTGTGGAATATTGTTTTGGTACTTGTTGGAATCAAGGACTTCTTGACAATAAAACTAGAGAAATGTTGGTTGTAGCTGCTGCCGCGGCACAAGATCTACCCGAAGAAGTTGAAACACATACACGTGGTTTGATGAATCAAGGTGTTCCGTCTGGAGAAGTTATAGAAGCAATTGTCTCTTTGTGCCCTTATATAGGATTTCCAAAAACAAATCATGCTCTTCGAGCTGCAAAAAAAGCGATTGAGACATAATGACTCAAAGTGGTAGTCGTGGTTTAGTTTACTCTTTTTTCTCTGCCGGCCCATTCTTGGTCACGGAGTTTATATTTTTGTATCTTCCCAGTTGAAGTTTTTGGCAGTTCTCCAAATTCGACATATTTAGGAGCTTTGAATCTGGCGATTTTTGATTTTACATGTTCTATAATTTCTTCGCTTGTAACTTTTGCATTGTTTTTTTTGACAATAAATGCTTTTGGTACTTCTCCCCATTTGTCATCTGGAACTGCAACTACCGCTACTTCCAGAACAGACTGATGAGATGAAATAGCTTTCTCTATTTCAATCGTAGATATGTTTTCACCGCCGGAAATAATTATATCTTTTGCTCTATCTTGTAGATCGATGTATCCATCTTCATATGTTATCGCAATATCTCCACTATGAAACCAGCCACCCCTAAATGCTTCTTCGGTTGCTTCGGGATTTTCATAATACCCGGCCATAACCGTATTTCCTCTCATCATTACTTCACCTTGTGTCTTCTTGTCCCACGGAACACTTTTCATTTCGTCGTCTTTAACATCACACTCTCCCGTAATGACAAATGGTACACCTTGTCTTGATTTTAAATGTGCACGATCTTCATTATTGAGAGTGTCCCAATCGGGATTCCATGTGCAAACAGTATGTGGGCCATAGGTTTCTGTTAATCCATATACATGTACTATTGTTCCACCTAGTTCTTCTTCTATTGTTGATATGATAGTTGGAGAAGGTGGAGCCCCCCCAGTCATCACCGTTACGGGTTGAGGAAAAGGACCGTCTTTTGCTGCAGGATCATTACTTAATCCTGTTAGTACAGTTGGGGCTGCGCAAAAATGTGACACCTTTTCTTCTCTTATTAATCTAAAAATTTCTGTAGGTTCGTTTGTCCTAAGACATATATGTCTTCCTCCAACAGACGTGACTCCCCATGGATAACACCAACCATTACAGTGAAACATCGGGAGTGTCCATAAATAATTCATGTACACAGAACCTTTAGCTTCAAGAATCCCGGAGAGGGCATTTAAATAGGCACCTCGATGTGTGTACATTACTCCTTTTGGTTTTCCTGTCGTTCCGCTAGTATAATTAATAGAGATTGGGGTGAGTTCATCTTCTATTTTCCATGGCAATTGATTATTTTCTGATGAATTTATAAAGCTTTCGTATTCTGGTCCCTGAAATATGGCATCTTTCTCACGAAAACCAGCTTGTTCGTCAATGACATTGATAAAAGTTTCAATTTTAGAAAACTTTTCTTTATGAGAATCTAAAGGAATTGCGAGTTCAGTATCCGCTACGAGAACCTTTGCTCCAGAATGGTCACAAATATAGGCAATTTCATCTGGAGACAGGCGTGTATTCATTGCTACCAAGATGGCACCTAGTAGTGGTACGGCAAAATGTGCTTCTAGCATAGGCGGAATATTTGGACACAGGTAAGCAACTCTATCCCCTGATTGTATTCCTGCATTTTTTAAAGCGGAGGCACATCGCTGAACTCGATCTGAAAATTCTCCATAAGTATATTTTTGGAGACCATACATTATCGCTTCTTTGTTTTTATAGACCCATTGATTTCTTTCTAGAAAACTTAAAGGACTGAGCGGGGCAAAATTTACAGATTTATCAATGTCCATATGAATGCTCCGATATTCCTAAATAGAAAAATTTTCACCGTTCAATTCGATTGTGCTAGTTAGTGGAACGGCTGCTTGTAACATTTTTTCAGCAAAACAACCCTGTTTTGCATTTCTGATAAGTTGTTCAATCTTCTCTTTGGGCTCGTCCGAATTTACGATAAAATGTGTTCTAGCAGCAGAGCATCCTGATTCGACGGTATTTTTTAGTACTGAACCCTTTAAAAAATAATCCAGATCTACATTTACGGTTGCTTTTCCAACAGAGAGTTTCATCATGTGCGCGTACCGCGCAAGTTGTGTGAGCAGTCAGAAACCAATTCCCATAGCAATATAACAAAGAGGTTGTGGGTGTGAATCTTCCCCTCCTATCCTTGCTGGTTCATCGCATAGGACTTCAAAATCTCTGTGATAACCAATTTTGAGTTGCCCTTTTCCTTCTACAGTTTCTGTGCTTGCAGACATGGTAAAAGCGTAGCCTTGCTTTGGTAGTTCAGGTTTGTCAATGGTTCTCTCTCCAGGAACTGAACTATCTTTACGAGGATCTAATGGTTGTTCGTTCAACGTTTTTCTCCTAATTTTGAAAATAATATCCATTGTAGTTCATTACTTAAAAAAGACAAATTTCATTTTCATCTATTCCCGTTTATAATGATTTAAATAAATTAATTTAGAATATGGAGGTTTCAATTGGACCGAGTACCAGGGATTATCAGAGATGAAGCAAAAGGAGAGGTCGCTCGCTTATACAAACATGCGGATATACTCCTCAGTAGAACACCGAATTCATGGATGGTTATGGCAAATCAGCCGTTTGCTACAAAATTTATGTTGCCTCTTACCTCTACATTAATGAGACAAGGAATTGGTTCTGTTTTAGAAACCAGAACAAAAGAATTAGCCATAATCAGAACGAGTCAGGTGAATGAATGTGCGTATTGACTTGCCCATAATGAACCGGTCGGGCGATCGGTTGGTATTTCTGACGAATTGCAAAAAATGATGCGCTCAGGGGAATATAAGAATTCTCCTGAATTTTCTGAAAAGGATCGTGCAATTATTGAATGGTCCGAACATGTTACTATGGGAACAGCTAGTGAACGTGATGATATTTACGAAAATGTCTCCAATCATTTATCAGATGTCGCCTTAGTCGAACTTACGATGACCATTTGCTATCTAGATATGAGAAACAAGTTTAACGATGCAATGAAAGTGCCGATTGAGGAGAAAAATTATATTGAACGTTCTCTTAATCGAAAGAAAGATCCTGCGGAATTGAAAGCTTATCTTCAAGCGGTTATAGATGAGTGGCCGGAAGAATTTCCTGAAGAAATAGCTTGATAGCAAACTAAAATTCAAAAAATCAAATAGAACTTGTTGCGATAGAATTGATTTTTTCTACATCTCCTTTTGCTCCAAGTCCAATGCAATGCCCATACGACATGATTCCATTTGAATTATTATGTTTCCATTCGGTGATGGTAGGTTCTTTTGCAAAGTGTCCAACCTCATGAGCAAGGTCGGTGTTGTTTAAAGATAAGGCGAGAGCCAAGGCCATAGATTTTCCTACTAATGATTCATAAGATGCACTGATTACGCATTTTTTCCCTGCACTTTCGAGCAGGGTAGCAATTTTTTTCGCTATTAGTATTCCGCCGAATTTAGAAATTTTAATAACTCCTACATCTAATGCGTCTTCTTGGACTAAAGTTTCTGCATCTTGAAGTGAGAATAAAGATTCATCTGCCGCGACCGGAATTCCCATTTCTCTTATTTCTCTGCAAATTTCAAAGCAACGTTCATTAGATGGAAGAACTGGCTGTTCAAAATGTTGAACTGCAACTGGCAAGATCAAATTACAAAATTCAAAGACTTCTTCGTCGGTATAACCACCATTGGCATCCATTCTTATTTCGATTTCATCTCCGAATTCTTCTCTTAATGCGAGAAGGCGGTTTGCATCATCCCTTACGTTCACTCCCACTTTTACTTTTACAGTCGAAATACCTTCAGTTAGATACATTTTTGTTTTACGTATTGCATCTTCAGGAGATTCCAGACCAATGGGTCCATCTAAACTTACACTAGTATGACTACCTTCCAGTTTCTCCACGAAGGATTTTTGTTCTCTTTTAGATTCAATATCTAGCAACGCACATTCGATCGAGGAACGGGCTGCCTTGAGTTCAGAAAAATCCTGAAGACTATCTATCACGTTTGAGTTTGAAATAGGTTCAATTTCTGGCATTTCTTTAAGTGATTCTGTGATGTTTTGAATAACCTTTGTGGCATTTTCTGCTTTCTCGGTAGTGAAAATAATAGGCATCATTTCTCCCCACCCCTCATTGCCATTTTCGTCTTCTAGTCGAAGAAGGGTCCTCTCTAAAAAATTCACCGCTCCATATCGGTTACGGGATTTTTGTTCTACCTTACTTTTGATAGTCCAAATATTTGTATTTTCAATTTTCATTATTTCCTCAAGTAAGAATTGTTGAATTATAGGACCTATTTGAACTTAAATTCTTTTATAATTTCTTGGACTGCCAATCGTATTCCTTTTTTATTCCAATGGTTGTTATTTTTCCATTGTTTATCAGAAAAATAGCATTCATTACAGTTTCTGAAAATATCATAAAGATTTAAGGTTGGAATACTCTTTGAGACTGTGCCAGAAATTAATTCTGTAAGATTATTTTTCTTATATTTAGGGCATAAGTTTTTTAGATCATTGCTGAATTTAGAATCATTTGTTGTGACATCCACTTCGGATGGTTGTATGAGGAGTTTCCCTCGGAAATTGCGTTCTCTTGATATTTTCAAAAATCTTGAAAATATATAATTCAAACGCTTTTTTGTTTCTTTTATTGCAGTTGTGTTTGTAGAGCAGGAGAACTCGATATCATATCTATCTTGCATGTAGATATGGACAAGTCCCTTCTTAAACGCATTCCATTCTTTATGCGCTCCATCCCTTAAACTTTCAAAAAAACTATTTTTTATGATGTACGGTTCTTCGACACATAATTCATGTTTTCCTAAGGAATGTTTCAGAGAAACACTTTTCCAGTATCCTGTAGTAATAAACAATGCCTTTCGTACTGCTTTGAATAGCAGAGATTTTCCAATTATTCCGGGAATGATATAGCAATAACCATTATTTTGCAGTTCTCCATTTTTCCATGGATAATTATTTCTGATTAAATCTCCTAAATCGTTATCTGCAAAGACATGAAATATAACCGAAGAGTAAATGTTTTTTTTTGCGAATTTCTCTATTGCGAATAATGTTTGATCTGGCCCAAAACCAGAAACCCCGAAGGTGTCTATTTGAACGCAATCTTTTCCATCTTTATTGAGTGATTCTGCCAGAAGTGAACCGATATGTTCTTTGTCAGAAACAAAACGTCCGGCAATATTTGAATCTCCAACTATGAGAATTTTTTTCTTTTGTACCCCTTCTTTTGTACAGTTATTTTCGTTTAATCGAAATCCTTTTTTGTCAAATGTAGAAAGGATTTGGAGAGTGTATCCGGTTAGATGTTTTGGCAGATAAGGGTCGCTATGGTCTCTGATATTTTTGTTTTTTGAAGCTTTGTTTGGAAAAATGATGCGCAGGCCAAACTCTAGCAATAGAATAGGAATAATCGTTGCCAAAAGAACAATACAAATGTTTTTTGTCCAGTTCATTATGTTCCATTTTAAAGAAGTTTCAATTTTTCTATTTTGTATGATATCAACGCATAATCAAAGAGTCTTTCAACTTTCAAATCACTTTGTCTGTAGAATGCCAATTCGTCACAAATATGATAGATTGACTGAGTTTTAATTTGCCGGGGTGGCGGAATTGGTAGACGCACTGGATTCAAAATCCAGCGAGGTTAACCCTCATGGGGGTTCGAGTCCCCCCCTCGGCACCAGAAATTTTCAAGGAGAGTTTGTTGAAGAAATATTTCTTTTTATTCATTTTTCCTTTTCTTCTTTTTGTCTCACTTCCAATGATACACGCTCAGGAAAAACAAACTTTCCTTAAAGCGTTCTACCCTTTAGATGAACCTAGATTTCATTGTATCGATATTCCAGGACATAAAACGAGAGTAAAAACCGAAAGGCCTTTGGTAGTGCATACTTGTAAAGAGGGTATTTGGCATAAAGACGAATTGTTTGATTCTCGAGCGATAGAGAAAAATCAATTGCGTATGCCTGAATATGACTTATGTGTGCAAGCGGAAAGTAATCAAGAGGGCGCAAAACTTGTGTTAAAAGAATGCAAGAAAACTGATTTGCAACTATGGGAACACAAGAACTACCGCCTTGTTTTAAAACAACATCCTGAAAAATGTATAACGATTCGTCCAGAGGCATCTCGTCTCACCCGGGGAGGAAGAAGACTACCTTCCAAACATATGGCCCGATCCCTTTCTCTTGAAAATTGTTCTGAAGAAATATTTCACCGCCAGATGTGGCGTTTTGAAGAGCCGCAGAATAGAACCGGTCCGGTAATGCCTTTTAAATAAAACTGTTATTTGATTCAACTTTTGGAGGAATTATGGAAGAAGAACATGTAGAAGAGCCAAGTACTGAGCATAAAATTGAGATTCTTAAGGGAGTGATTGAGAAACAGGAGGTAAGAATAAAAAAGATAGAATTGAAATTGTTGTCTCTTCGCATTGTAGTTTGGGGAGGTGTTGCTCTTTTTGTGTTTGCTCCTTATCTCAAAAGAGTATTCGGTTAGTTTCGAGTTGTAGGTAGGATACAGAAAGGCGATAAAAATGACTAAAACTCTCTTGATCATCGTTTTTTTTATTTCCCAGTTTTCTATTTGTGATGTTTTTTGATTCAAATTTCACTCTTGGCCATGCCTTATATGAATTTTTTAAATTATAGAAGTTCCAAGAAAAGCCTACTACAGCGTACAGGAAGTATTGGAGAGGAAAGGGAGTCAATAGTCAAAACTTTTTTATTTTGGTGTTAATGGGGAAGTTTGCCTTATTAATTTGAATATATCTATTTTCTTTAATGGGCTTCCTTTGCGAAAATCTATAAATGGCATGAAGGACTTTTGGATATTTATTTTATTTTTTTGTGCAGCACATCCGTGTCTTTTTTTGCGTTTCTGAATTTCAGAGTCGCTTAGTTTTTTTGGCGGTTTCAAATGAATTAGTTCGTATATTTCTGCACTATTTTGCGAAACAATGTTTTCTCCTGGTTCTGTAAGTTTGTAAAAAGCGAAGCTTGCTTTCTTTCCTTGCCATTTTCTAATAATACCCTCATCAACTTTCAATTTTATCATTGATATATTTACTTTTTCATTTGTGTTGTTTGTTACATTTAATTGATATAAACATCCGAATTGATATCGATAGTAAGTTATTTCGTTGAATTTGTTCTTCTCTTCGACAAATTCGTATGTATCTCTGGAAGATGAAACTCCAAATAAAAGATGTGGATCAGATGATTTCTTCTTTTTCACACGGATATTATTTTTTTTGTCGCTCTTAGATTTGTCTTGTAACTCTATATTCTGTAAGAAAAGATTGCGTATGTCAGGGTCTTGAATTTTCTTTGCATATAGTTTCGCTTCCTTGAATTTGTTTTCTGCTATTTTCTTTTGCACAATTTCGCTAATTTGAAAATCATCCATCTTAGGAGCTTTCTTTTTCGGCTTGTTTTCTTTGGATAGCGCTTTTCTTTTTAATTCTTTTGCTTTTTTCCGAACTGCTAACAATCTTTTTTTATCTGCTTCTTTTTGTTTGGCTTCGAGTTCTCTTTTGCGTTTGGCTTCGAGTTCTCTTTTGCGTTTGGCTTCGAGTTCTTTCTTTTTTCTTAATTTGACTACTTCTTTTTTTAAGGAAGAGGTAGTCAGAATAAATTCTTGAATTTTCGGAATAAGTATTTTTAATTCATGAAGTTTTGGAGATTTCAGAGACGCGTCTAAGTTTTTTAAAACAGGCAAAATCTTCTGAACAGTTTTTGAATCGTTAAGTATGTTTCTTGCTACATATGATCTAAGGAAATTTTTTAAATCTTTGCCTGATTTTATTTTCTTATTTAATAACTTTAATCTTGCGATTTTTCTTGCCTCATTCCTCTTCGTCTCAAAGGCAGAAAATCCTTTTACTTTTGNNGCGTTTGGCTTCGAGTTCTTTTTGACGTGCAAGTTCTTTCTTTTTCCTTAATTTGACTACTTCTTTTTTTAAGGAAGAGGTAGTCAGAATAAATTTTTGAATTTTCGGAATAAGTTTATTTAATTCATCAAGTTTTGGTGATTTTAAAGACGTTTCTAACTTTTTTAAAAAAGGTAAAATCTTCTGGACAGTTTTTGAATCGTTAAGCATGTTTTTTGCTACATATGATCTAAGGAAATTTTTTAAATCTTTGCCTGATTTTATTTTTTTATTTAATAACTTTAATCTTGCGATTTTTCTTGCTTCATTCCTCTTCGTCTCAAAGGCAGAAAATCCTTTTACTTTTGCCAGTAATGTTCTAAGTGTTTTTATACTCTTTTTTAAACGTAGGACTTCCTTTCTTTTTTGAGATTGTTTGATCTTTCCAATTAAGGTAGCAATTTCAATCAGATTTGGAGT
>DFQF01000072.1:0-312 GCA_002377645.1 Nitrospinaceae bacterium UBA3496
ACCAATCGTTCCTACATTCACATGCGGTTTTGTACGTTCAAACTTCGCCTTAGCCATAATTTATCAAATCTCCAATTAAAAATTAAAAGGGAATGATTCTTCTACCACATCCTTGTAATTTTAAAAAATATAGAAATCAAAAAAAATCAAATGGAGCCCACGACCGGGATTGAACCGATGACCTCTTCCTTACCATGGAAGCGCTCTACCGGCTGAGCTACGTGGGCACTCAAAAAAACATTTAAAACAACCTTAAATTTCTACAGCAAAAAATGGAGCGGGAAACGGGATTCGAACCCGCGACCCTCAGCT
>DFQF01000072.1:608-2886 GCA_002377645.1 Nitrospinaceae bacterium UBA3496
CTTGGAAGGCTGATGCTCTACCAATTGAGCTATTCCCGCACCTTTTAAAATTTTGGTGGGGAGGGGAGGATTTGAACCTCCGAAGGCTTAGCCGTCAGATTTACAGTCTGATCCCTTTGACCACTCGGGAACCTCCCCTAACAAAACTTATCTTTCCCATGGAGCTGGCGAGAGGACTTGAACCTCCGACCTGCTGATTACAAATCAGCTGCTCTACCAACTGAGCTACGCCAGCAAAGCGGGTTAACTTAGGACTCATGTAAAAATTTGTCAACCCCTTCCCATGGTTTAAGCTACAATCTAAATTTTATTATTATCTACTTGCAAATGATCCCTACTTCTAACAATCTCATTTAACAGTATACCCGCTGCAACTGATGCATTCAAAGAAGAAATTTTATCGGTCTGCAATGAAATTCGTAATGTGAAATCACATGAATTTAGTACTAGTCTTCTTATTCCTGTCCCTTCACCCCCTATTACTAAAACAACTGGACTAGGAAGTTCTTGTGTTCCAAGAGTAATCTCTCCGTCAGGGTCTCCAGCTAAAATCCAATATCCTCTAGATTTTAATTTTTCAATTGTCTGAACTATATTGTTAACTGCAATAATTGGTAAAGATTCTAATCCTCCTGATGCGACTTTAGCAACGGAAGGAGTCAACTTAGATGAATTTTTTTTGGAAAAAATAATTCCACCTGCACCCAAAGCAGCTGCTGTACGTATTATAGAACCAAAATTACGGGGATCTTGTATTCTATCTAAAATGATAAGAGGGGGTTTAGGGTCAGATTGATTGTCTAGAAAACTTTCGAGAGAGAAATCTTTCAGTGGTTCTACCTTGGCCACAACTCCTTGATGAACTTTCATAGAAACCAATTCTGATAATTCGTGTGTAGAACATTCTTTAATATCAATATTTAATTTTACCGCTAAGTCTTTTACAAATCTAAGTTGTTTATTATTACTAGATTCAGAGATATAAAGAAATTCAACTCTTTGTGATTTAAGAGCGGCACATACCGAGTGAAAACCACAAATTAATAAGGAACGATTGTTTCTTTTTACCTTCATCTTATAATCTTCCATATCGTACCATCACTACTGTCCTCAACTAAAATTCCTGAATCTCCTAATTCATCACGTATTTTATCAGCAAGTTCGTAATCTTTATCATTCCTAGCTTGATTGCGTACTTCTATTAGTCTTTCTATTTCTTCAGGAGTTAATCCTCTATCTTCGTCTGCAGAAAGGTCTACATTCTTTCTTAATTTAAACCATTCGTCGGGCTTATGGGAGAAAAGTCCTAAGACTTCACCAACAATTCTAAATTGTTCTTTAACTAACAAGGCAGCATCTTCTGAAACAATCTTTTTTTCATTATTTAAGATGGCATTTATTTTCTTTGAATAATCGAAAAAATAACCTAAGGCACGTGCGGTATTAAAATCATCATTCATAGCTTCCCTGAACAATTCTCCAAAATCTTTTGTGTATTTCTCAACAAGAGAAAAAAGATCTTCATTTTTCTCATTGGATGTAGTGTTCAATTTCAACAATAAATTATAGAGCCTATCTAGCCCCTTAGAAGCATCACTCATTACCTCATAAGAGAAATCAATAGGATTTCTATAATGAGTACCCAAAATAAAAAATCTAACGAGTTCTGGATGAAATGTTTCATAAATTTTTTTTAGAGTAAAAAAATTACCTTTAGACTTACTCATTTTTTCATGATTTATTCTAACAAAACCATTATGCATCCAGTAATTAACCCAATTATTTTCAAAACAACCTTCACTCTGTGCTATTTCGTTCTCGTGATGTGGAAAAACAAGGTCTTCTCCTCCTCCGTGGATATCAAAACTCTCGCCTAAATACTTACTTGACATAGCTGAACATTCTATATGCCATCCAGGCCTCCCAGACCCCCAAGGACTTTTCCAATATGGCTCACCATCTTTGGAAGATTTCCATAACGAAAAATCTAGAGAATTTCGCTTATTCTTTCCAGGCTCAATCCTATGACCAGTCTCAAGTTCTTCAATATTCCTATTGGAAAGTTTTCCATAACCCTCAAACTTTGCAACATCAAAATAAACATCACCATCCGAAGAATATGCAAGACCTTTGTCTATCAGGACAGAAATCATTTCTACCATTTGCTCAATGTGATCTGTCGCTCTAGGACTTTGATTTGCTCTTTTAACACCTAGTGCATCCATATCTTCATAAAACTGCTTAATATATTTATTTGTCAATTCAGAAATAGAAACAT
>DFQF01000010.1:0-5653 GCA_002377645.1 Nitrospinaceae bacterium UBA3496
AAGTTAATAGATACCTAAAGAGTAATAGGCTCTGTTGCTTGTAATAGTGGCATAATTTCATTTCCGAAAATCTCGGCCTCTTCTACGTGAGGCCAACCAGAGAGTATAAAGCAATCTACTCCAACATCGACGTATTCTTTTAAAGCTTTTGCAATCATATCTGGGGTACCGACAAGAGATGCTCCTGCACCTCCTCTTACTTTATTTACTCCCATCCAAAGTGTATCAGTAATCCATAAAGAATCCCTATTTCCCATTTCATTGATTCTTTTCTGACCAACACTTTCTGTGCTTTTTCTAGACATTTCAGACCATGCTGTAGTGTTTGATAGATCACTTCCTTCAATTATTTTTTCGGCAGCCATGTGTGCTTCTTTTTTTGTTTCCCTGCAAACGATGTGCATTCTTATTCCAAATTTAATTTCATCCTGTCTATTGTGTTCTTCTGCCCGCTTGCGCATATCTAATACATCAGCTGCAATTCTGTCTACATCAACGGCATACATCATATGTACGTCGGAGTGTTTTGCGCCAACTCTTCTTCCTTCTTCCGAACTCCCACCTAGGTACAGAGGAGGATGAGGCATTGTTACATGTTCAGGAAATATGGCAGAATCTCGAATGTCATAATATTTTCCTTTGTAATTCACTGGTTCTCCGTTGGAATACCAAATAGCTTTAACGATATCTAGAAATTCTTCAGTTCTGCCGTACCTTTCATCGTGTTTGAGATGATCTCCGTATCTCATTTGATCGGATGGACCTGATCCCGTAACAACATTTATCGTAAGTCTTCCGCCGGTAATTTTATCAACAGTGTTTGCGGTCTGAACTGCGAAAGTTGGACTAGTTAATCCTGGTCTAAATGCAACACAGAAGCGTATTTTGTCTGTATGCTGTGCAACAGCACCAGCCAAAACCCATGCGTCTAAGCAATGTGTGCCTGTCGGTACTAAAAGATTGATGAAACCGGCTTTTTCGGCAGCTCTGGCTACTTCAGAAAGGTATTCTACTGTTGGAGGTCTTTCAGGAATCTTAACGTTTATCTTGTGACCATCCCCGGCACGGACTGTAGGAAGAAACCAAGCATACTCAGTTTTCATAAATAGTCCTTTAGTTTAAGTATATTTTTATCATAATTACAGACAATAGGTATTGCAAGTCAATATCATAGGAATTTCCAGCTGATTAGAATTGCACCGGCAACCGTTATTGCGGTGGCGATGCAGATTGATAGAGTTATTTTTTCAAGGTCTTTTAAAAGAAAATAACTACATAGGATAGCAAATACGGGTGCAGTGCAAGTTAAAGGTGCAACTATTGAAACGTCACCATGGCTCATGGCAGCAAAATTTAATGTGAAACCGGCAGCATTGATTAATCCACAACTACCGTAAAAAACCCAAGCCTTTTTATTTTTCATGTTATCGGGTCTAGAATTTTTAGGAAGAACAGGAAGAAGCGTGCAGAGAACAAATAAGCCAGTGATACAGGAAATAGTAGCTCCAACTATAGGATCTGGAATATATGAAAAAGCACTTTTTCTTAATACAAAGGAAAAACCAGCTCCTATTGTAGATACAAAAACCATCCAGATTTTTTTTCGTTCCCAATTTTGGTCATTTGTTTTTCTGTAACTCAGTAGAGCACTTCCTATTACAATCATAAATGTTCCAAACCAGATAAGTGGACCGGGTCTCTCAGATAAAAAAATATATGCAAGAACTGAGGAAAAGAGTGGTGTCGTTGCTACAAGAGGCATCGTTACCGAAACCCCAAGGTTATTTATACTTAGGAAAAGAAAGACTCTTGAAAAAGCAGGGCCGGCTAAGCCGGCAAGACAAAATAGTACAATCCCGTTAAGATTCCACCATTCTTCTTTCCATATAGCGTAGGAAACAATACACATTATCGGCAAAGAAACAAATAACCCGATAAAAATACCAGACATAGAATTAGCGTAAAGCCCACCCCTCCTGACTAGTACGCTAAGGAGGCCAAAGAGCACGGACGTGGACATTGCAAAAAAAACGGCAAGAAAATTTGCGCTTAACATTCCTTGTTGTACATTCCTGTATTTTAGTCTTAACTTAATAAGACGGTTGAAGTGGTCTGTTTACTTTTGTAAATTCTATATCTTACTAATTAAATAGAGAGATTATTTTTGATTGTATCTAATTCTAGGCCTATTGAATATGCTTGGTACCTCCCTTCGAACAAAAGAGGAGATGCTACTGAGCTTGGAAAGAATATTGTAGAGATTCCTCCTGATTTTGAATATCTGGTGCACGTTGCGAAAACGGCAGAACAAAATGGCCTCACAAATATTCTGATCCCCTGTAATACTTCTTGTTCGGATGGATGGTTGCTTGCGGCGGCATTAGCAAGGGAAACAAAAAATTTAAAATTCTGCGTTGCTATACGTCCGGGATTAACCTCTCCAACTTTTGCTGTGCAACAAGTAAATACACTTGATCAGATTTCTAATGGCAGAGTTACGGTCAATGTGGTGCCTGGAGGTTCTTCTGTTGATTCTAAACGGTATGGTGATTTTTTTGATCACGATGAAAGATATGTTCGTACAGACGAATTTCTGACAATTGTTAAACATTTTTGGGATTCCCCAGATGAGAGACTTTTTTACAAAGGTAGTTATTATGAGATAGAAGATGGTTTCGTTTACCCAGAACCATTTGAAAAAGGAGGTCCTCCTCTTTACTTTGGTGGTAGTTCTGAGGCTGCAAAAAAAGTAATTGCTAAATTTGCTGATGTGATGTTGAAATGGGGGGAAACAGTTTCTGATATTAAGTCTGAGTATGATGAAGTTCGCGGGATGGCTAACACTTTGCATAAGAGAGATCTGAGTTTGGGTGTTCGTTTCCATATATTGATTCGAGAAAAAGATGCAGATGCAAAAAAAGCTGCTGAGGATTTAATAGTAGGAACGGAATCTTATGGTGAGAAAACCTCAATGAGTTCATCTGATGGTGGAAAGGCGGAATCTATTTCTCAGCAGAGAATGGACGCAATGTCTTCTGAGGGGAAATTATGGTATGGGAAAGCTCTTTTTGCTGGCATTAATCTCGTGAGACAGGGAGCAGGAACAATGCTTGCGGGTAGTCCTGAAGTGGTTGCTGAAGAAATTAGAAAATACATAGATGTTGGAGCTTCTACATTTATTCTTTCTGGATGGCCCCATGACCAAGAAGCACAGAATTTTGGAGAGATGTTGTTGCCACACTTGCCGAAATTTATAGAATCCTAAATCATAAGAGTTAAATTAGTTTATATTCTTTTCTTGAAATCTTATTGGATTATAAGGACTTATATTTATTTCAGGTGTCTTTTCGGTTAGCAATGCAAGAATGATTTTTGCACTAGCAGGGGCGGGTCCTACTCCGGATGGTCCATGACCAGAACAGAAAAATAATCCGTCAATATTCCCTTTGCCTATCAATGGTAAATAATCGGTTGTAACCGGTCTGAATCCTGTCCATGTCTCCTTGATAGCCGAATCTTTTATATTAGGAATGATTTCCATTCCACCTTTCATAAGCCAGTTAAGTCCTCCGACCGTTAATCTCTTGTCTTCTCCAGCCCATTCTCTAGTAGCACCAAGAATGATTTTTCCGTTGGACCTCGGAACGAAATAAGGGTCATTTTCTGTCAAAATAATATGGTTAAGATTTATTTTTCTGCCATCTATGGAAATGATTTGTCCCTTTTGAGGCAGAATCGGTACCTCTAAATTAATTCCTTTGATTTTATTACTTCCAGTTCCTGCACAGATGATTACATTAGAAGAGTTAATTTCATCTTTTTCTGTTCTTATTCCGACGATAGAGTTTTTGTCTGAGATAACCTCATAAACTAATTCTCCACTACGGATTTCTACACCTAATTTTCTGCATGATATTTCTAAAGCGGGACCAAGATTTCTAACTTCTACATTTCCTCCTTCTACAAGCAGGGCTCCATCTATTTTTTTTGAAAGTTCAGGTTCTTTTTTCTGTACTTCATCAGATGATAACCAGTTTGTATTACCCCAATCATTCTTTTTTGCCTTAGTTTTTATGTTTTCTGATTCTTTTTTATTTAAGGAAACAAGGAGTACACCAGAAAGCGTAAATTCAATATCTATTCCCGTTTCTTCCTGGATAGATTGAGCAATTTCGGGCCACAAAGTAAATGAAAGATTTCTGAGAATGAGTCCAGGTTCGCCAGCAATATCTGTTGAACCACTTGTTGCATGAGGAGAAATGATGCCAGCAGAGGCCCAGGTTGCACCTGATCCCAACTCGGATTTGTCAATCAATGTTACTTGTTTCCCTGCTTGGGCAAGGTATCTTGCAGTAAGAAGACCAATTATTCCTCCTCCTACTATTACTGTGTTAGACATTTTTTCCTCAAATCCCTTTTCATATGTACACACTAAGTTCTAGTGGCTACCATTGGTTTGCTATGGTAATTTAAAAATGAATTTTTGTAATGCGTGAATGAAATTTTTTATGACTATGTTTTAAATGGAGTATTCAATATGAACAGATTACATCCCTTAGAATTTTCAGAATTAAATGAGAGTCAAAAATCGATCTATGAACACATTGATTCCGGTCCCAGAGGAGGAGTAGCAGGTCCATTTTTAGCTTGGTTGAGATGTCCGGATTTCCTAGAGAAATTAGAGAAGGTGAGTAGTCATCTAAGATACGGCACTTCATTTCCTCCTAGGTTAAGTGAATTTGCAATTCTAATTACGGCTCGTTTCTGGGGGGCTCAATATGAATGGTATGCTCATGCCCCCATTGCTATAAAAGCTGGACTATCAGAAGAAATTGTAGAAAGTGTTCGTAAAGATGAAACTCCTGAGAATATGAATGAAGAGGAATCCGCACTCTATAATTTCTGCCAGCAGGTACATAAGAATCATTTTGTAAGTGATGATGTTTATGCAACTGCTTTAGATAAATTTGGGGAGAAGGCCTTGGTAGAGTTAACTTCACTTATTGGATATTACACAATAGTTTCAATGACTTTGAATGTTTTTAATTTAGATGTTCCTGAAGGTGAAACTCCCCCTTTGTCTGTCTGAAATAGTTTTTTGTAATATTGATTGCTAAATAGACAATAATGAACGATGGTTTTCGTGAAGCTGATTTTCTAGGAGATTCGGAATGGAAAAAAGATTAGGATTCTGTTTTCTCACTTTTGCCGATATTTCTTTTGAGGCTATGGGAGAAGTGACAAAATATGCAGAAGAAAATGGTTTTGATAGAGCTTATACTACGGAGTCTCTTACTGATACGTTTGCAATAAATATGGTTATGGCGATGAAAACAAAAACTATTGAAGTGGGTAGTTTTATTGCGATTATTTATTTGCGTCATCCTTATATCACTGCACAAGCGGCAACCACTATTAGTGACATCTCAAATGGTCGATTTGTTTTAGGGCTAGGTCTTGGGCATCCCCCAAGAAATGCAGCTATGAATATTCAGACTGGGAAACCAACTGTAGATCTAAGAAATTATGTGTCGGAAGTAAAAGGTCTACTGAATGGCGAAAACGTTTATCCAGATCTCCCTGTTCAGACTTATCAGGGAAAAGTTCTGGGATTCAAAAAGCCAAAACAGGAGGTCCCTGTATTCACGGCAGC
>DFQF01000010.1:6049-11349 GCA_002377645.1 Nitrospinaceae bacterium UBA3496
AATTAGTTGATTTAAAAAATGAAGGGGCTTTGGAGAAGAAAAGAGATCCGCTCTCGGTAAAAGTAGATTTAGGGATTCATACTTTTTTTTCTGAAGATTTACAATTAGCTAGAGATAAGGCTAGGGAAACCCTGACTTACTGGTTGGGTCTCCCCGCTTATAATCAATCGATACGTGAAAGTGGATTTGTTAAGGAAGCGGATCTGATTTCGAAAGCCTTTCTTGAAAATGATCAAAAAGGAATTTCTTCGAATATAACGGATGAATTAATTGATCAGTTTTGTCTTGTAGGCCCAAGAGGAAGATGTTTAGAGAAACTCGATGCTCTTAGAGGTGAGGGTGTTGATTTACCTGTGCTAATGATTGATCCAGTTGAAATAGGAGAGAGCTATGAAGCAGCATTAAGAAGAACAATTTCCGGCCTTTCTCCAAAGTAGATAAATTTTTAAAAGGTTCTAATGTCGACAAAAAAAACAGATGTAAAGACTGTGTGGTTTGCCTCATCTTTTATTTTTCTTGCACATTTTGTGATTGATAGTGCAGCGCAATTCCCAATGGCTCTTATCCCTGTGCTTAGAGAGAAGATAGGTTTTAGTTTAACTCTTGCTGGCTTTATGATATCTGTTCAAGCTAGCACAAGTGCAATCAGTCAGCCTTTGACTGCACTTGTGATTGATAGATGGCCGAGGGTTCCTTGGCTTCCAATCGGACTTGTAGGGTGTACTTTTTGTTTTTCTGCTATAGGCTGGATTTCTAGTTATACCTCTTTATTAGTTTTGATGTTTGTCGGGGGTATGTTTTTTGCGTTCACCCACCCGGACATGGGTGCACGTGCGGGTAGATTGAGCCAAGAAGGAAATAGTGTTCCGATGAGTCTTTTTGTTACGGGAGGTAGAATCGGTTTTGCTGTGGGTCCTCTGATCGCTATTTCTGTAACTGAAAATTTAGGATTGAAATGGCTTACTATCTATGGTGTCTTTGGAATTGTTGCTGCTTTTTTTGTAATGATTAGTACTCCTAGAGTTGACAAAGAATCAATTTCGGAAGGTTCCAAAGAAATAGATCTGTTTTCAGTCTTTAAAAAAATAAAAGGAGATGTCATATCTCTTTTTGTCATAGGAGGCGTTAGAGCAATTGTTGTATCGAATCTAGCATTTTTCTTAACTTCTATGTTTGTCGATGAAAACCTTGGTTTGTGGGAAGGGGGATTGACAAGTACTCTTTTCTTCATAGGTGGTGCTTTTGGTGTAATCTTAGGAGGTATCTTTGCTGACTGGTACGGAAGAAGATTAACGATTATCTCAGGAATTATTGTTTCTTTGATCGCTATGTTTCTTTTTTTAATTTTCCCATTAAAAATTTGTTATCTCTTTGTTGGATTTATAGGTTTTGGTGTTTTTGTTCCTATGGGACTTTCGATTATACTTACTCAAGAGAAAATGCCGGAAAATCGAGCTTTTGCAAGTTCTCTGATTCTTGGTGGAGGCTGGATCATTGCGAGTTTGACTGCCCCTTTAGTTGCTTGGTTGGGAGAAATTTATGGTTTAAAATCGGCTCAGTGGATACTTATGCTTTTTCTTTTCCTTGCACTCTTCTGTGGTTTTTCTTTGGAGAGGGATAAAAAATCAAGAATTAAAACCTGATCTTTGCATGAGATTTTTTCTAGACTCTTTCAGTTCTTCTTTCCATCGCTTTAATTTTTCATCACTCAAAAAAAGTTTTCCGTTTTCTTTGACGATTTTTCCGTCTATCAAAACAAATCGTATATCTGATTCGTTTGCGTGCAGAACAGTAGCTTGTTCGGGATTGTGTGTTGCAACCATATTTAAACTCTCGCTATCGATTAGAATGAGATCTGCTTTTTTCCCAGGTGTTAAAGAACCTATCTTGTTGTCTATTCCTAAGGCTATTGCATTGTTGATGGTTGCCCATTCCAATGCTTCTTTTGTGGTTGTTGTTTTTTTCTCTCCTTTCATTCCGTCATCGTAGAATTTGATGTTTGAAAAAATTCTCTGCGAACGTAAGGAGGTTCTTAAAATATCCAACATTCCAACTCCAGAGTAAATTTCAAGATCAGAACCGATAGAAGGTTTCCCTCCAAAATTTGAAACTTTCGTTACAATTGGTTCTACTCCATGAGTTTGTAGTTCTGCAACGGGAGTTGATGTTACAGAAGCACCAGAATCTACGATCAGTTTTATTTCATCGTCTTTAAGATAATTACCGTGAACAATATTGTGTTTTTTGTTTAGCAATCCTTCCTGAAGTAGTAATGCATATCCCTCTTTGACAATACGATTTGGCATGCCCCAGATGTGTGCGCTTGAAAGAAGATTGAATTCTTTTGCTAGCTGAAAATCTTTTAAAGTTACTTCTTTTGTGGAATAGTCTGGGCCCAGTATTGCCATTGCAAGGGTAACAAGTTCCGAATCGCCATGAAGCGTTCCTTTGCGAAGTCTTTCTATTTCTTCTCTTGGATGAGGTATTGTAGAGAAATGCGGTTCTCCCTCTTTGGGATCCGGTTTAACGGTGCCGTGACCAAAAATAGCTCTGATGCCTGATGCAAAGAGAGCTTCTATGGCAGAGTCAGTATGTTCAGGTGTAGCATTTCCATGAGACCAATCAAAAATAGTTGTGGTGCCGCTATTGATTTGGTTGAGGGAACCAATGAGATTGCCGATAAAAATATCTTCTGGTTTGTAATGAGTGGCAATATTTGCATGAACCACATTAAAATATTCTCTTTGCTTCCAGTTTCCGCCTATACCCCTTATTGCAGTTTGCCAGGTATGGTGATGGGCGTTGATTAATCCAGGTAAGGCAATCATCCCAGTAGCATCTATTTCTTTGTCAAAATCTTTTTCTGTTTTATGATCGATAGAAACGATGAGATCATCTTTTATGAGTATGTTGCCATTTTGCAAATTTCCAATATTGGCGTCCATACTGTAAATAGTTGCATTTTTTATGAATATATTAGACATGGTTTTTCTCTGTTATTTTTTAAGTTATATTACAAGATATTCTTGATTTCATCTAGGAAGAGGTTTTATATCTGATGCAAAAGAAAACCGTAAAACGTTATGAACCAAATTTGGTAAGGTCTATACATCCTAGGGCTTACCCACAGTGGCCATTTGATGAACCACCCCAAGTTCCAGAATCTTCTCAGCCGGTATATACAATTAGTGCTGATGTAGATCAGATGGTTCGAATGAGTGACGATGTGAATTTGGCTTTGGATGTTTTTCGTCCAAGTTCTTCGGGTGATAAATTTCCGGTGTTGCTCTCACTTTCTCCTTATACAAGGGGATTGCAATCTACTAATGTTGCAATTAGTCAAAATGAAGCTGGAATAACAGAATTTTGGGTACCAAGGGGTTATGTCCATGTAATTGTAGATGTTCGAGGTACAAATGATTCAGGTGGAGTATACGATGATAAAGGTGAAAAGGAACAGTCTGATTATCTGGATTTAATAGAGTGGTGCGGAACGCAACCTTGGTCGAATGGTTCGGTGGGTATGATGGGATGTTCTTATTTTTCTGAGTCTCAAGTTCTCGCTGCTACATTAAAACCGCATCACTTAAAAGCCATTTTTCCTTACGATGCCTTTACAGATTTGTATAGAAATAGGAATTATCATGGGGGAATTCCTTATACAGGTTTTATGTGGAATTGGTATTCGGCGGTTTCGAATCTCAATTTTGGAAGTGGAAGATTAGAGGAGCCAGCTGGTATTCAAAAAATGATCCGAGAAGGTATTTGTTACGAAAGACCATTAGATGATGAATATTACCGAATCAGATCTCCATTTTACCGCCTAGATCAAATAGAAATCCCAACTTACTTTGGATGTGACTGGACTTTCTGGTGGCTTCATTTGCAAGGTTCATTTGATGGATGGGAAGGTACTGGAGATATTCCAAAGAAAATGTTAATTGGTCCAAGACCTGAACCTTGGAGACCTTTTGCCGCTTATCAGGAAGAAGCATTAAGATGGTATGACTATTGGTTGAAAGGTATGGATACTCGAGTCATGGATGGTCCTCCTATCCAGGTGTATATTCAAGGAAAAGATGTTTGGAGAGGAGAGAATGAGTGGCCAATCTCCAGAGCAAAAGTTCAGAAGTTTTATTTGGGAGGAGACGCAGGTGGTTTAGAAGGTTCCTTGTTAGAATCTCCCCCTTCAGGTTTAGAAAGAACGTATATTAGTGATCCAAAGAATGCAGAATATAGACATGGGAAACCAAAATTAATTTACCGCTCTGATCCCATAACTGATGAGTTTGAAATTCTTGGACCATTGAGTTTACATCTGGTAGCGAAAAGTTCTTGTGAGGATACAGATTGGCTTGTAAGTCTCTTTGATGAATCTTCAGATGGTTCTTCAAGAATATTGACTTCTGGCTGGCTTAGAGGTTCACATAGAGAAATAGATGAAAAACGTTCAAAACCACTAAGCCCATGGCATCCTCATAATAAATTGATACCTTTGACTCCTGGAAAAGAAGAAATTTTTGAAATTGGACTTGTTCCTACTTCGAATCACTTCTTTGAGGGACATCGTCTAAGACTAGAGATTTCCAGTTCTGCCTCAGCCGCAGATAGAACGAATTTTCATGATACTCTTCCTTTTTATACAGAAAATACTGTCCTTGAAGGAAAAGAGGGTTCTTTCATAGAAATCTCCCGTGTTTAATCTTTTTTTAATTAAAAGTACTTTTGTTTCGAATTTAAGGAGTGGTTTTTCCTTTGAGTGAGAATATTATACTTGCCGTTATCTTTGCTTTTTCGACTGCAATACTTACGGCAACTTTTCAAACTATCGCGAGAAAAGGAAGAGTTTATGGTAATGCGGCAACTGGCGTTGTCATTGGACTGATTATCAATTCTCCAATTTTGCTTGTTTACTCTTTTTTAAGTTGGGAGCCTCATTGGTTCAATATGAAAGCAATAGGTCTTTTTATTGCTACTGGTTTTGCCGCAACAGGTTTTGGAAGGTTTCTACTTTATTTTTCAATTCATAAGCTTGGAGTAGCAATAACTTCTCCCTTGCTTTCAAGCATCCCTCTTTTTACAGGATTGATGGCTGTAGGAGTACTAGGAGAGACTCCTGAACTCAATGTTTGGCTTGCTACAATTTTAATTGTGATAGGCTGTGTTTTTATAACTTTAAAGCAAGAAAGTTCAGGGAACTGGGATCTTAAATATATTTGGGTTCCATTTGCTTCTGTCTTGAGTTACAGCGTGGCAAGTATTTTCAGAAAAATGGGTCTTAATATTTTACCGGAACCTTT
>DFQF01000059.1:0-41826 GCA_002377645.1 Nitrospinaceae bacterium UBA3496
CAGTTCGGTCCCTATCTGTTGTGGGCGTAGGAGATTTGAGGGGAGCTGACCCTAGTACGAGAGGACCGGGTTGGACGTACCTCTAGTGTTCGAGTTGTGGCGCCAGCCGCATCGCTCGGTAGCTATGTACGGAAAGGATAACCGCTGAAAGCATATAAGTGGGAAGCCTACCCCAAGACTAGATCTCCCTGGACTTTGTCCCTTAAGGCTCCTTCTAGACTAGGAGGTTGATAGGCTGGATGTGTAAGCACAGTAATGTGTTAAGCTGACCAGTACTAATTGGCCGTGAGGCTTGATCGGATTTAATAATTACGATGATTATTTCAAATAATATAAGCTATCAATGTACATGGACTGTAATTCAAAAAATTTAAATTCCCGGTGGCTATAGCGGCAGGGCCACACCCGTTCCCATCTCGAACACGGAAGTTAAGTCTGCCAGCGCCTATGGTACTGCGGCAATTGTCGTGGGAGAGTCGGTCGTTGCCGGGGTAAAAATAAAAAGCTCTGCCTTAGGCGGGGCTTTTTTATTTAAATTGTGTGTTTTGGAATTTCACCCTTAAAGAAATCAGCTAAGTTTTCAGAAGCAATCTTTGCAATATTTTCAAGACATTCATAAGTTGATCCGCCAATGTGTGGTGTGATGATCACGTTTGGAGACTTGAATATTGGACTTTGTGGATCAGGTGGTTCACCTTCCAAAATATCTAAAGCTGCGCCAGCAATATTCCCATTTATTAATTGTTCAGATAATGCAAGTTCATCTATCAATGCCCCTCTAGCAGTATTAATAATATAAGATCCTATTTTCATTTTTTTTAATTCATTTTTACTTATTATGTGATGTGATAATTCTGTTAGAGGGATATGGAGAGAAACTATATCTGATTCAGTTAATAATAAACTTATATCTACTTTTTTAGTAGAAATTTTAGACATTTCATTTTGATTGATGTTTGGGTCGTATGAAGAAACATCCATCCCTATTGAATTTGCAATTTTTGCTACTTTTTTTCCAATTTGACCAAATCCTATCAATCCTAATTTTTTCCCTTTTAATTCATTGCCATTCACTCTAGCTTGATCCCAGATTTTCTTGATTTTTACTTTATTGTTTATTTCTGGAATCTTTCTTAGAAGAGAAATCATTAGTCCTATAGTGAGTTCAGCTACTGAATTTGAGTTTGCTCCAGGGGTATTTGTAACAATCACATTGTGTGTATTACAAGCCTCCAAGTTTACTTGGTCTACTCCAGAACCATGAACTGCAATTATTTGCAGATTTGGAAGTTTTTCAATCAAATCTCTGGATAAATTGCCACTTCTTAGAAGTATTCCGTCTGATTCTATTAATTCATTTATAAAAAATTCTTTTTCTTTTGAACTATTAAAATTGAATGGTAGAGGAACTTTTTTAATGAAAGCCAATCCACGAAGAGTATCTTTTACAGGTTGAAGTGCCACAGGTAGATTATCAGTAGTTGTAATCGAAATTTTTTTCAAAATATTCTATATAGAATTCTTATAGGTCAGAATTGGTTAGATTCCCAGAAGTGCCGTATTCTTTTCTGGATTTCTCAATTGATAAAACGCCATTTCTAATATCATTTTCAATTAATTGAGTAGAACGTTCTCTAGGATCTCCATAGCCTCCACCGCTAGGAATTTCCATAATCAACCGGTCCCCTTGTGCTAATACTAACTGTTTTTTAGGATTTATAGGCCTTCCATTATACGTAATTTTCCCAGCCCTTCCATTTTTTCCTCCAAAAAGTCCGTATGCGGGATGTTTCGTTCTCTCGCTTATAAAAGTTAATAATATAGGAGTTTCTGATAATGATTTAACAACAACTTGTTGTCCATTGCCTCCCCGATACTTTCCTGAACCACCGCTATCTCTAATTGATGATTTCTTTTCAACTAATAGAGGTACCATATGTTCAAGAATTTCAATTGGGGTATTAGATGTGTTTGAAGGAAAACTCATACAACTCTGACCGTCATTCTTCGCACTTGCTCCTTGTCCTCCATGGAAGAAATAATTTCCCGCAAAGGGTTTACCATCTAATGTAGTTCCAGCAGCATTAAGAGACCAACTAGGACTACCACTTGCGGCTTGGACTAATTCAGGGACCGCATTATGTAATGCTCCAAAAATTACAGAAGGAATAAAATGTCCGACCATAGATCTTCCATTAACAGCTGCAGGATAACGAGGATTTAAAATGCTTCCATCTGGAGCAGAAACAGAAATAGGCCTGAAATTACCATCATTATTAGGAATATCAGGGAAAAACAGACACTTTATCGTATATGCTGCATATGCATAAACGAAATTGAAAACGGCATTTAATCCTCTATCTACTTGCGGAGATGAACCCGTAAAATCTATCAGAATACTACTTCCTCTTACTCTAACTTCAACCCTGATTATCAATGGTTCACTATAACCGTCAGTCAATGTCTGGAATCTATATTCTCCATCTGGGATTTTCTTTATAGCATCTCTAACGGTATTTTCTGATCTTTGCAAAATTATAGAAGAAACTACTTCAAGATGTTCAAGCTTATACTCTTCTAGCATTTCACTTATTCGATTTGAAGCTATTTGTGAAGCAGCTCGATGGGACAGAATATCCCCTTCAATTTGATTGGGCAATCGAACATTTTGTCTTATTATTTGTAGCAAGCTTTTATCAATCTTCCCTTCAGAGAAAAATTTGCAGGGTGGTATTTGAACACCTTCTTCGTAAATTTCTCTTACTTCTGGAGATCTAAGTTTTCCTCCTACATCAGTAACATGTGTTGTAATTCCAACAAATGCTACTAATTTATTCTTATAGAAAATAGGACTTAATGAAGTCAGATCTTGTAGCTGACCTGTTCCCAACCATGGATCATTAGTTAAAATAAGGTCTCCTTCTTTTATTTCATTTGGTTTGAAAATTTTCAGGAGTTCTCTGGCTGTTATAGGAATTGCACCTATAAAGCTGGGCATAGTTGAAACAGCTTGTGCAATCAAAAAACCTTTTGTGTCTAATAAGACTAGAGCAAAATTTCTAGATTCCCTAATAGTAGTTGAGAAAGCAGTTCTTATTATTTCCCCAGCAGATTCTTCAGCGATAGCAACTAATCTGCTCCAAAGAACTTCTAGGGTAATAGAGTCGATGCCCCTTCTGGCCATCACAAATCTCCTAATTAAAGAGTTATGGTCACATTATATTTTTTGTCCATTGTAAATCTTGAACGAGGACCTATAACTGTTGTGGTCATTGGTTCTTCAAGTAAAGCAGGGCCTTTATAAATTTGCCCAGGCTTTAACTGGTATCTATCGTATACGTTAACCTTCCTGAATCCTTTAGTTTCTGGTAAATATATTCTTCTTTGACTTTTAATAGGCATATTCTTTGATGTGTTCTTTTTGTACATAAATTCAAAATCCATTTTTGGTTCTTCGCCATAGGCAAAAATTCTCCAACTAAACACCTGTAATTTAACTTTTTCAATTGCAGAACCATGTTCGGAAATATATTTTTCTCTGAAATTCATTTCTATTTCATCGAAATGATTTTGTGTTAATTTTCCGTCTGGTATTTGAACAGAAATTGAAGAACCTTGACCTTCAAAACTTATGTCAGCCAACCTTTGAATTCGTATCTTTTTATTATTTTCTCCTGACTTACTAAGCAGTTGGAAGCATTCTTTTTCTTTTTCTTCCAGTAGTTTATTTATTTGTTTTAAGTCAACTTCATCAAGAGGAGTTACCATAGTATAGACTGAATCAACTTTTAATGGGACTGTTAACATTCCTAAAGATGAAGACAAACTTGAGGCAGGTGGACAAATAATCTTTTGTAATCCTACTTTTCTTGCTAAACGAAATGCGTGAACTGGTCCGGCACCCCCTGAAGCAAAAAGTGTGAAATTTCTGTGATCTAAGCCTCTTTGTGATATTTGCATTTTAACAGCTGAGGCCATTCTCTCGTTTACTAATTCATGGATTCCCCAAGCTGCATCAATTGTTTCGATTTTTAGCGGTTTTGCTATTTTAGTTTCAATTACTTGTTCAGATTTTTCCTTTTTAATTAACATTTCACCACCAAGGAAGAATTCTGGATTAATGTAGCCCAATAAGAGATCTGCGTCTGTTACGGTAGGTTCCTCTCCACCTATGTCATAGCAAGCTGGACCAGGATTAGCTCCTGTACTTTCAGGACCAACTTTTAATAATCCCATTTTATTTATTTGAGCAATACTTCCCCCCCCTGCTCCAACTTCAAGTAAATCAATACAAGGATTTTGAATAGGAAGACCACTACCTTTGTTGAATCTTTTTACTCTTGCTACTTCAGATTGGAAGGAAATATGTGGATCCCCCTTCTCTATAATACTGGTTTTAGCGGTTGTTCCCCCCATATCGAAGGAGATGAAGTTTTCTAAACCTGCATTCTTTCCAAAATGCTTTGCTGATAAAACACTTGCAGCAGGTCCAGATTCAAACATTCGAATAGGGTTTTTTTCTGCGGAAGTAGGATCCGTAATTCCACCATTAGAAAGCATTATGTAAAGAGAAACATTTGAGAGATTGATTTCTAAATTTTCAAGATATCTCGCGATCAATGGTTTAATATATGCATTTGCAACTGTCGTCGAAGTCCTTTCATACTCTCTTATTTCAGGGCAAACATCGGATGACAGACTATAACTTAGTTCAGGAAATGATTTCTCAATAACTTTTCCAATTTCTCTTTCATTTTCAGAATTAACGTATGAATGAAGCAAGCAAACTGCGATTGATTCTGCACCTTTATCTACTAGTTCTTGAATATTTACTTTTATTTCTTGAACGCTTGGGATCTGAAGTACCTGTCCAGATGCAGAAGTCCTTTCCGTTAATTCATGTCTTAACGAACCCTTCACTAATGGTTCAGGAAATTCTGGGTTTAGATCGTAGATGTCATAACGTGATTCTCGACCAATTGTTAGGATTTCGCCAAATCCTTTTGTAGCAACCAGACCGGTTTCTGCTCCTTTTCTTTCTATAATTGCATTTCCTGCTAAAGTGGTTGCATGAATTATCTTAGACAAATCTTGAAAACGAATTTTTTCGTTTTCTATTAAAGATCGTAATCCTGCAAGAGCACCAATAGAAGGATCTATTGTTGTCGTTAATTCCTTGCGAAGAAAAGTTTTTTTGTTTGAATTGTCATAGACAACAATGTCAGTAAATGTTCCACCAATATCAACAGCAGCAATTATTTGTTTTTTTCTTGTTGTTTTCTTATTGTTCATATGTTTTTTTTTAATTAATTAATAAACCTTCAAATAAAACGAAATTTTTCTAAAATTTAATTTTAATATTTTAAAGATATGAATACGAAAACATAGTTAAGTATAGTAAGAACTAACAATTGTCAATGATTTTCTAACAACTTATTGTAAGTAATTGATATTTAATCTTTTATTTAAATTTCTGACATATTTAAAAAATGAAAATAATGCAACCTGTATTTTCTTTGACAAATTTTTTTTCTAAAGAAATAGTTAACAAATTCTTTTTAGTTGACTTGTGCGTAATTAAGATTTACCTTGCGGTAGTATTTTTTAAAAAAAAGTTAGATAAAGTGGGAGAATAAGAAATGCCAATGGACTGGGATGAATTTAAGTCACAAAAATCTTCAGGTGGTGGTGGTGGACCTTCACCTGAATTTCGTATGCCTGAATTTCGTATGCCTAAAATTCCTAAATTAAAATTACCAAGTACATTTGTTTTATTGATTATTTTTATTCTTTGGTTAATGTCAGGAATTTTCAGTGTGGGTCCAGACGAGCAAGGAATAGTTCTTCGGTTTGGTAAACTTAATAGAACAGTCTCATCGGGTTTAAACTACCATTATCCTTTTCCTATTGAAAAAGCTTTTACTCCAAAGATTACAGAAGTAAAAAGAGTAGAAATAGGTTTTAGAACTATAGACCCTGGTCCGCCTGCAAGATATTCTGATCAGCCATTAGAATCTTTAATGTTGACTGGTGACGAGAATATGGTGGATGTTGATGTAATTGTTCAATATAGAATTGCCGATGCTGTAAAGTATTTATTTAAAATTCGAGATCCTGACACAAAAGATTTAAGTGGTACGGTCAGGCTTGCATCTGAGGCAGCTATAAGACAAATAATAGGCAGCAAGCCAATTGATGAGGCTCTCACTACAGGTAAGGGAGCTATACAAATACGAACTATGGAAACAATTCAAAAAATTCTAGATAAATATGAAAGTGGAATTAGAGTAGTTGCTGTTCAATTGCAAGACGTTACTCCCCCGAAAGAAGTAATTCAAGCTTTTAAAGATGTTGCAAGCGCAAGAGAAGATAAGAACAGACTCATAAATGAGGCTCAAGGATATAGAAATCAAGTTATTCCAGAAACAAGGGGTAAGGTTGCCCAAATATTAAGAAGTGCTGAAGCATATGCAGAAACAAAAATTAGACAAGCAAGAGGTGACGCTAGCAGATTCTTAGCTACTTTAAAAGAGTACAAGAAGGCACCAGAGATAACAAAGAAACGTTTATATCTTGAAATGATGAAGGAAGTTATGCCGTCAGTAGATAAAATTGTTATAGACCAAAAAAATCAAAATGTTCTTCCTATACTTCCTCTGAGAAGGGGTAGTTTGTCAAAGGAGTTAAGTAAATAATGAGTGCTGCAAATTCTGCCATACCCAAAAAATCCATTTTTTTTATAGTTTTAATAATAATTTGTTTTTTAGGTTTAAATACTGTTTTTTTTACAGTAGATGAGAAGGAACAATTAGTAATCACTCGTTTTGGAAAACCAATTCGTCAGATTAACAATGCTGGTTTACACATGAAAGTTCCGTTCGTTGATCAACTTACTTATTTTGACAAAAGACTACTTGCTTATGATTCTAATCCTACGGAAATAATTACCCAGGATAAGAAAACGTTAGTTGTTGATAATTTCTCAAGATGGAAAATTATAGATCCTCTTAAATTTTTACAGACTGTTCGTGATGAAACTGGAGCGCAAGCTAGACTAGATGACATTATATATAGTGAATTGCGTTTAGAATTAGGTAGAAAAGATTTGATTAAGATTGTAGCGTCTGAAAGAACAGAGTTGATGGACTCAGTTACTAAAGCAAGTGATTTTAAGGCAAGGAAGTACGGGATACAGATAATAGATGTTCGATTAAAAAGAAGTGAATTACCTTCTGAAAATTTAAAATCTATTTATGGAAGAATGCGTACAGAAAGAAATAGGATAGCAAGACAATATCGCTCTGAAGGTGCTGAAGAAGCACAAAAAATTAGAGCTCAAACTGACAGAGAACGAGATATACTTTTAGCTGGAGCTTATGAGAAAGAACAAGTGAAAAAAGGGATAGGAGACGCTAAAAGCATTGAACTTAATGCAAAAGCTTTTAGTCAAGATCCTTACTTTTATGCATTTTTAAAAAGTATCGATGTGTATAAAGAATCTTTAAAAGATAAAACAACTATTGTACTGCCTCCAGATAGTGAATTTCTCAAATTTCTACACGGAACAAAAAAATAGATTAGAAGAGATGTTGTAATTTTTTGGGATTTATTTTTTTTAGAAAATAAGAAACCCAGATGCGCTCTCTAAGAAATTCTATTTTGAAACATCACCCCTAGTGACATTTCATGTGATAATCTAAAATCAATTACCACTTTGGTTTACACTCAAGACTTGGCCGCCCGTTCCAAGTCCTTCGTCGAATACCCAGAGTGCGCATCCAGGCATAAAAACAAAAAACATATATTCATAATCTATAACTAAGGAAAGAATATGTCAACTTATAATACAATATGAAGTAGATTATGGTTTTTTAAATACTATATGTTGGGATTTTCTGTTTTTTAAAGGTTTTGTCTTATAAAATCAATTACTTATCTTCTGAAGTAGTTTTTCCAATCCATCTTCTACTGTATTTAAAATGGTTGATTGAATGGTTTTTTTGAGAAAGGATAAATCTTGAGACTTTTCTGAAGAGAGTATTGTTCTTTTCTTGGGTCTAAGTTCAATAGTAGTTTGGTAAACACTCTCTCTAGATGAAATCCCTAACTTGAATTCTATAGTTACTACTCCGTTTACAACGTTATTTGGAAAAGAGGCGTTTCCGTAAAAATCAAGTTTTTTAATTTCAGTTGATAAAACATATGGTGAATTTATGAACCGAAGTGAATATGGACTTTGATTCCAGGATCCATTTTTAATCTTAAATCCTTTCTTTATTAGAATTGATTCAATGATTTTATCAATCTCGAATTTGATCCCTTTTTTTTCTGTAACAATGTTGTGAGTCTCATTAAACCAGCGATAAATTCCAAATTTTCTTTTTTCATTTCTGATATCGGTTGTTGGAGATACTAAAATTTCTTTGTATGAAGAAAAAGGAATTCTTTTTTGTTTTTTTTCATCAAATAATTTGATAGGAAAGTTAATATTTTTTGGAGTACAAGCCAAAGTTGAAAAAACAATTAGACAAAGAGAGATGTTCTTTAGGTTAAATCTATTGTTAGAAAGAATCATATTGTTTACATCAATTTTAAATTAAGTTTCATAGGATGGAAAAATTCTTTTTATTAATAGAAATATCAACTATTAGATTTTTGAAAACAACTTTTCTAACCCTTCTAAAACTGATTGTCTTATAACCGTTTTTATCCTATCTGCTATATGAGGAACTGGATGATCACCCTGTATTTGTAATTTAGATTCTATATTTACTTTTTGAATTCTCTTTTTCTTTTTAATACCCAATGAAAGTTCTAAATAAACTGTTCCATTTATAATGTCATATGGGATATCCTCTTCTCCATGAAAATTTAATTTTTTAATTGTAATTGCAAGAGCATATGGAGTACGAAGATTTTTTAGAGAATCTTTATTTGTTTTCCATTTGCCTTTTTCTTTCCAATATCCTTTTTTCATAAGGAAGTTTGATATTATTTGATCCACCTCTAAACTTATTTCCTTCTTTTTCGAGACGAAATCATACGTCTCATTATACCAAAAGTAAGTCCCAATTTTATTTTTAATTTTTAGGGGATCAAGAGTAGGGGAAACCGTAATTGCAAAATCTGGATTGGGAATCGGCATCTTAAAATTAGTAGGTCTATTTTTTAAGAACTGTTCGTAATTTTCTGAAATACTAATTGCGTAATTAGCTCTGGTTTTATCGCAGCCAGATATTACAATAAGAACAAAAAAGAAAAGCAAATAATTGAACAGATTTAATTTTTTCATCACCGACTCTCTAACTAGGCGGTAAACGAGAAAAGGTAAACGGATTATCTTTTATAAATAGAATGATTGCAAGTTTTTTATGTAAGTACGGGTAATTATTTTTCATAAAACGGAAAAGAAAACGTAGATTAGGGTTTATATTCGGGAAGGGTTCTTTCAAAATCTTCCCTCATTTTTCTTCCCTTTTTAATTACTAAATACCCAGGTCCATAACGTATAACGCTTGTTAGAGCGGGTATAGGACAATTTTTCGAAATTATAAGGTTATCCTGTTCTTCCCTAGGAAGATAACGTTTAGAATCTTCTTCTGTTAGAAGAATTTCTTCAGAACAACAATGCGGCTGATCGATATACTCACAAGTAATTTTTTCTGACATTATAGTGCTCCAATCAAAGTGTCTCTATACTAAAAAGGGTAGATGTAGGCAGTCAAGTCTTATATGTGAAAAATTATAAAAAAGAAAAAAATACGAAGTTTGTAAGTTTTTTAAAAAAAGGTATAAATGATTGGACTTTCTTTTTTCTGGAAAATTACTAATTAGGAGATATTTTAATGCCTAGAATGAAAAATGAAATTTTAGATACAGGGGATATGTTCCCGAAATCTACTTTTTCAAAAGTAGGAGGAGGAACCTTTTCTTTACCAGATGATTTAGGCGATGACTGGGGCGTTTTCTTGGTATATAGGGGGCACTGGTGACCTTATTGTAGGCAGCAGTTGTCTGCCTTCGCAAAAGCCACTAAGTTGAAAGAGGAAGGTGTTAAGATATTTGCACTTTCTGTAGACAACGAAGAAGATGCTCAAAAAACAGTTGAAGAATGTGGATTAGATTATCCACTTGGATATGGAGTTTCCCACGAAGAATTTTCAAATTTGACAGGTTGTTTTTACGAAGAAAAAAGAAAGATTATTCATGGAACGGGTTATGTAATAAAGCCAGATGGTACGATAGCCGTGGGCGTATATAGTACAGGACCAATAGGTAGATTAGTTTGGCAGGACGTACTCTACATGATACAGTTCTGGAAAAAACAAGCCCAGAAATAGTTTTACATGTTATTGGAGGAGTAGATGCCAAAAGTTAATACATTAACTCTCGATACAGGAGATATGTTTCCCCATTTAGAATTTAATACTTTTCAGGGGGATGCAATTGTAATTCCTGAATATCTAAAAGGATCATGGGGTGTAGTTCTTTTTTATCGTGGTGATTGGTGACCGTATTGAATTGCACAACTTGCTGCATTCTCCCGGGCGGGAGAAAAGCTTAAGGCTGAAGGTATTAAGGTGGTTGCTGGTTCTGTTGATTCAAATGAAATTGTAGCTAAAACAATTGAAAAGACTAAAGCAAATTTTCCTATTGCATATGATCTGGATCCCGTTCTGATCTCTGAAAAAACAGGTGCAATGTATCAATCTGATAAGGGAGATAAGCCAAAACCTTTCTTGCATTCAACTAATTTTCTTCTTTCACCCGATGGAAAAGTAAATATATCTTTATATAGTTCGGGTCCTCTTGGAAAACTTGTATGGCAAGATGTTATTCAGGCTGTGCAGTTTAGGAAGAAAAAAATGACCTCTGAAAAGTAGTAAATCTCTTTTTAGTTTTCCTTTTAATCTTTTGGTGAAGGAGGCGCTATCTCCGCCGTATCTAGCGCCTCCCTCTTTTCCTTGAACAAGGAGTTAAAGAATGAGTACGTTTAGACTACAAAAGGATCGCATAAAGAGTATGAAGTAAAACTGAAGAGATTATGAAAGTGAAAATTGTACTAAGAAATGGAATTTTTATTAGAAAGTTCTATAAATTTAAATGAATCGCCCAATTTTTTGCATTCAGTTTGAAATAATTTCTTTAGATGATCGTCCATTGTGAAATAAAAAATTTGCCACCCCAATTTAGTCAATTCTATGATTTGAAAAACTAAATTTTCACGTCTTTCCCAGTCAGAGTGTTGGAAAGCATCGTCTAAGATTAAAAATGCACTTTGTGATTGGAGAGACAACTTTGCAAATCCGGTTCTTAAAGCAAGAAAAACTTGATCTTTGGCTCCTGTACTTAATTTCGAAATAGAAAATTCTTCGTCCTCATTATTTATTACAATAAGTCCTTCTTGTTTTTCTTTTCTGATTTTATGGTAATTTCTTGTAATTGAAAAAAGTGCATCTCGTACTTCTTTTCTTTGCAGTCCTTCTTCTATCCTTTCATTTTCTTTTTCTCTAAATTCTTTAACTATTGAGTGAATCTTTATTTTGCTAATAATTTCTGCAGTTTTTTCGATATAAGCGTTTTCTTTTTCTTGCAATACTTTTCTCAAGCTAGGAATTAAATCTTCCCATTTTTCTTCTTGAGATTTTAAAGTTGCCCATACTTTAGCTCGGAGAAAATTCATCTCTTCCTCTTTGTCTCTTTTAGATTTCTCTTTATCTATTTTAGATTCCTTTAGGTTTTCATACTCATTTTCGTTCCATTCTAAATTTGTTGGTTTCTCCAGAAATTTTTCTCGAGGAACTTTCAAACCTTCTAATTCTAAATTTCTTTTATAAATCTCATCTTTCTTTGAATCGATAGAATCATTATTTCTAGCTAAGTTCTCTCCTAATTCTTCGATCTTACTTTTCCAATTATTGATCTCCAATTCTTGATGACCAAGTTTGCCAAAAAGTTTTTCGATATCTTCTCGATGTTCATCTTGTTCTTTTTCTCTTTTTTCTAACGCTTCTTTATCACGTTTGTATTCATTTTGTTTTTCTTTTATAACTTCAAACTTAGTTTCTAAAGTCGTTAGATTTGTGAGTTCTTTATTAAATCTTTTTTTATATTCTTTTTTAAGCTCAGTTAATTCATTTTTGTAGAGACTATTCTTTCTTTTTTCTTTGAACTTTAGACTGAATAGAATAAAGAAAATTATAGAAAGAATTGTTGTAGTAAAAGGGATCCATCCAGGATAGAGAAAAGTCGCAATACCAGTGACTATTAAAAAAAAGCAAGTAATCCAAAAATAAAGGTCATAAGAGCTTTTCTCTGTATTTTGTAAGAATTTTAAATAGTTTGTTTTTGCATTTTCAAGCCATTCATAATCTTCTTTATGATCTTTTAAATTATCTTTTTCTTCTTTTATTTTATTTTCTTCAGTTTCATAGTGTTTTCTTTTTGCTTTTAAGTCGGCGATGATGTCAGGATTTAGATTGAGGTTTGTTTTTTCTATTTCTGATTTCTCCTTTTTTAGTTCATTTATAGATTCATTGATTTTAAATGCTTTATAACATTTGGCGACTTCCAAAACTTCAATTTTAGAATTTAGAATTTCTATGGATTTGTCGATGTCTTGGATCGATGTTGAAGCATGAGTTTGCTCAACTTCCTTTAGGAGGGATTCTATTTCTTCTTTTTCTTTAATTAAATCATTTCTTTGATTTATATCTCCTCTATTGTCACCATTAATATCTTTATTCTCAATTTTTGCGTTTTGTAAAGTTTTTGAAATGTTTTTTTCAATCTCATCTAAAATTCCTTCTGCTGAAAGAAAATTTTTTAAAAAAGAATGGCCTATACCATCGGCCGCATTTTTTTGAAGTGTGGTTTCTCCGCCTTTGATAACAAGCAAGGAAGAGAGATCTTTAGGAAGTTGTGAGTCTTCTTCCCAAATTTGGTCTAGTTTTTTTTTGCTCGATTTAGTGAAAGATTCAGTTTTTTGGCTTAGCCCTGATATTTGGATTCTTCCTGTGATATCCCAATCCCGAGTTTCTAATTTGTTTTTTTTGTTTTGAAAGAGAAGTTCAATCAAACCTTCAACAAGAAAAGTTTTCCCGCTTTCATTATGACCGTATATTAAATTGAGTTTTCCAGGTTCTATTTCGAAGTCTTTCTGTAAAGGCCCATTTCTGTTGATTTTTAATTTTTTTATTTGGATTGTCATTTGGAAATGCTCCCGTAAATTGTTTCTAGAGCTTTCCATACAATATCATTTTTGGTTGGTTCTCCATCAATAAAATTCCAATCTTCTTCATTCTCAATTTTTGAGATAACTCTTTGTGCTATTTTATTTAATTGAGAATTGCTCTGAATTGTGCTTAATTTTTTATGATCAGGACCATCATCGTCGTGAAAAGAATATTCTTGGAATGCAGATTTTGTTGTTTCAATTATTTTTTTTCTGTTTTCGCAATATCCTCTTACTTCTATACGGAGGCGCACCTTATTTTTTTCGTTATTATCCAATTTCCAAGATTCAATGCGTTTTCGGATTTGAGTGCGCAAATTTTGTATTTCATCTTCAGATGGGAAAATGGTAAATGACTCTTGAATATAAATTATATCTGTTTTTATTTCTGTAGGTTTTATAGAAAAATTATTAGTATCAAAAATTAAAAATCTTCTTTTTCCTGTTTCCGTAATATCTAATCCGCAAGGAGATCCTAAATAATAAACACTATTTTCGAGGAATTGGGGTTTATGAATATGACCAAGAAAGGTTAATTTTGGTTTATACTTAGAAAGATCGTTTCTTGTAAGAGGCATATATTCACCTGGTTCAAGAGGATTTTGTTCTTTTCTTCCAGCGTAGAAATCTCCATGAGAAATCAAAATCCAATCCTTTCCATCGATTTTGTTTTGTATCTCTGAGATGATTTCCCCCATTTTTTTGTCTTTTTTAAAGGGGACAAATCCAAAATGTGAATTTCCTAATTTAACAACTGTAGGTTTTTCATGTATACAAAATTGCTCTCCTGAAAAATGTGAATTTTGTATATTTTCATCGTGGTTCCCTGGAATTATATGTATAGAAAATCCTGGATAATCTTTTAAAAGATTTTCGATTTCGGAAACATTGCTTTGGTCTTGATCAAATAGATCTCCAGCAATTATTAAAGTATCGATTTGTTCTTGTTCCATATTTTGCAGAATAAAATTAAGAGCGGAGAACCTTTCTGGTGTTTTTGACTGGCTTATAAGGTGAACATCGGCTGTTAATGCAATCTTCATTTAAATAATTTTCTCTTTTTCTTAATTATTGATATTCTGTTTTTTGACAAAGTTCAATCCTTATATTTCCTGGGCCTTTAATAAAGGCGATAGTTCTACCTCCTATTCCGGTATCTTCTGGTTCTTGAAAAACTTCTGCTCCTCTTGATACAAGCCATTCTAGTGCATTACGGACATTTTCTACAGATAACCCAATATGATCGAGTCCTTCTACTAACTCTGGATTTCTAGAATCCGGGTCATCATTTTCTCTCATGCCTCGAATACGGAGAGTGCCATTTCCAAACCTTAAAATTGCGTAAGCAGCACCTTTATGATTCTCTTTATAATCAATTATTTGCATTCCAAAAACTTTATCAAAATAATCGGTTAGCGCTCGAACGTCACTTACCAAAAAATGTACATGATCAAAACCAAAATCCATTAAACTCTCAAGAAAAGAACGTAGGAAGTAAATTATACTAAGGGCGTAAATTTTTTATGAAAAATGATTTCAAAATAGGAATTCAATGAAGCGACCTGAAAAATTTTGAAAATATTTTCAGGCCGCTTTTAAATTTATTGTCCGGAAAGTTTTTCCATTACTTCTTCTGCATCTTCTGCCTTATTATAGTCTTGATCAAGTGTGCCATCTCCACAAGGACTTTTAACCGCAAAGAAAACGGCTGGACCTTCTGTTGTAAAAATTCCATGTCTTGTGTTTCTTGGAATATGTATTAAGTCCCCAGATTGGATTTCTTTGTTTTCGTCTCCAAGGATCATATTCATTTTACCAGAAATGACTAACATGAACTGTTCTTCATTTGGATGGAAGTGCGGAGGAGGTCCTTCTCCTGTTTGATAAGTTACTACCCCAGCTTTCATGAGATCTCCCGCTACTGTTTTAGCAGTTGCAGGTCCAACTTCAGAATATTTCGTTTCCATCTCTTCAATTTTATAAAAAGGCATAGTATTTCTCCGAATTAACTGTGATCGGAATGTTTGCGTAAAATATTAACTCCTGCGTATACAAATGGAGTATCTATAAGAGCAACAACAATCTTAATAAACCATTGTCCGATTATTATTGAGAGCACTACACTATTAGGGAAGACCCCATAAAATGCGATAGTTATAAAAATAACAGTATCGATAAACTGTGAAATGATAGTAGAGACATTATTTCTAAGCCATAGATATTTACCTTCTGTTTTCTCTTTTATCTTTGAAAAAATCCAAACATCAGTAAATTGGCTTGTTAAATATGCAAAAATACTTGCTATAACAATTCTTGAACCAGCGTTAAGAACTGTTTCATATGCAGCTTGATTTTTCCAAAATACAGCGGCAGGCCATAAAATAGAAATTTGCATCAAAACTAAAACAAGTACTTTGGTAATGAACCCTGCCATAACCACCTTTCTGGTTCTTTCTTTACCAAAGACTTCTCCTAAAATATCGGTACACGTAAAAGTTATTGAATAAGCCAACACACCCGCGGATACTGTCAAAGAGCCAATCATAATTATTTTAGATGCTAGAACATCTGCGATAACAAGACCACCAATAAATAAGCTTGTTAACAAGGTAAATCCGTACATAAAGTTATCCTCTTTCTAAATTGATGAATGTTATATGAGGGACTACGGGATCCTTGCCACAACCCGTGCGGGGGCACCTTCGACTTTGTAAAGTTTAACTGGAAATGCAAAAATTTCAAACTCCATCTCCTCAAAAGAATCAAGATTTACTACGTGTTCTATAAGAGGAATTCCATTTCCCAAAACAGTTCTATGACCTGGAGAGTCTCCCTTAGAGGCTTTTCCTCCTGGTTTCATACCAGGATCAATAGGATGATCCATACATAAGGCTTTCATCCCGCAATCGCAAAGGAATTCACATGCTTCCTTGTTAAGATATGGATTCTTAGGAAAATAATCTTCAGTGAAAATAGCTTTCTTTGACCAACCAGACCAGGTTACTGCAATCGCCCCATTTAATTTTTTCGGATCAAAGCCTGGAGAATTTATAATATGTTCTTTTGTAATTTCACTTGCTGGCTTAGAAGTTGTACGAACATCGATCTTAATTGCCTTTCCGCAAAAAGTATCTAAAGGCATTTCATCTAAAGTGACTCCATCTGAAAAAAAATGGTTAGGTGAGTCTAAGTGTGTTCCTTGGTGAATAGCCATTTTTACTGCGCTATTTTGCCTTCCATGTGACTCGTGTTCATGAAACTTCCAGAACTCTACGGGTGGAAATGTTGGGACAAGGCAGAGATCAGGGTGTCCAAGCGGTGCCGTTAGATCTATTAGTTTACTCATTGTGTTTCTCCTGTATCTTTAACTTTAAATTGGAGGTTGTTTTTCATAATAAACTCGTAAATTAAATGTTCTAGTGACTCTGGTTTGTCAAGATGAACGTAATTCCCAGCACGATCTACGATAATATTTTCAAAATTTGAAGGAAGATTACTTGAAATTGTAATAGATTCTTTTTGTTTGATGTCCAGTTCCCCGTAAACAAGCAGGACAGGAATAGAAAGGTTCTTTATTTTCTGATTGTTAGATAGAATTTCTAAGTTTGCAGAGCAAGAATGAGAATATCCCATTGAATCATTTTTTAAAAAAAGACGGTGGTGTTCTGCTCTTTCTTTGGAAGACATTCCTTTTGGTTCTCTTTTGCTTTCTCTTCTTTTTTTGTAGGCACCATGCATATCTTTTCGATAAGCTAATTCCAATCCTTCTTGAATATGAATTCTATGGGAGTCCTTTTCTATGAAGAACTCTGGACTTATTGCGACAATTCCAGATGCTATTTCTGGATATCTAATTGAAAAATTTAAAGCAATCATTCCGCCAAAACCATGACCAATTATTACAGGAGAATCAACACCAGTATGTTCTAAAAGCTTGTATAAATCATTTTCAAAATCTTCTGATTTATAGGGTCCTACTGGACTAGAAGAGCGTCCATGACCTCTTTGTTCTAAAGCGAAAACTTTATATTTGCTTTCAATATATGGTATTAATTTTTTCCAAACCCATACGGTATCTCCTAACCCTGGAATAAGAATTATAGGAGATCCATTGCCAGAAATTTCACAGCAGATAACAGCGGAAATATTATTTTTTAGTTCTTCCACACGAAAAAATTTTGCAATTCTTGAAGATTGACCTGCTATTTTTGCCATTACAAAATTCCTTAACTAGTTAATCACATATTTTAGTATTTAAATTATCTTATATAAGAGATAAGGTAATTATCTATGGTGAGTTTGTCCACTATAAAATTATTAGTCTGAAAAAAAACTTGCGTTGTTATATATAAAAATTGATAATCTGAATACGTTTTATAAACTTTTTGGAAGTTTCATATGGATTTGATTTTATTAGGAACGGGTTCTCCTCCGCCTTCGCCAGGCAATAGCGGTCATGCAAATGCTATTGTAGTTAACGAAAAAATGTATCTATTAGATGCCGGACGAAACGTTGTAAGGCAGATTACTGCATCTGGATTTAATGTTAAGGATGTCGATACTCTTTTCTTTACTCATTTTCACTCCGATCATTTTACAGGATTCGCAGATTTCTACATTACCAGATGGCTTTTCGGTGCGACTAATCCTCTAACTGTATATGGGCCAGAACCTGTTAAGGAGATAGTGGAAAGAATGCAACATTATTATGAATATGATATTGAAATTCGAGCTAATGAAGGTAAACCACGGGAAGGTTTAGGTATAGAAGTGATAGAATTTTCCCCTGGAGATTCGTTGAGAAATGAAGATTTTCTTCTCAGAGTGGATAAGTGTACTCTGCATGGAAATGTCGATGATATTTTATCTTATTCTTTTGAATCTGAGGGAAGAAAAATAGTAATAGCAAGTGATGGTAGCCCTAATCAAAAACTTGTTTCTTTTGCAGAAAATGCAGATATTCTTATGATGCATCCATGTTTACCCGAAAAAATTGTAGAAATGTTGGGGCAAACAGCAAGTATGGCAAAGATTATTGCGGGACATCATGCTTCGACAACTGAAATTGGAGAAACTGCTACTAAAGCAAATGTAAAAAAGGTTGTTCTTTCTCATGTAACTCCTCCAATGGCACCATCTGAAGAAATTAAACAAGAGATAGCTAGGTATTTTGATGGAGAAATTATTGTTGGAAAAGATTTAATGAAAATATAATTTTTTATATGTTATTTTTCTATCATATATCAAGATTTAAGGATGGAAATAAGCAATTTTTTATTGTAAAACTCGTACTGCAATTCCCATATAAATAATTTTATTAATTTTCAAAAGAGATAATTAACAGATGAGTTCATCTGAGGCTATGGTTTCTGACATTATTTGGATGTGGCGTGCATTAGAATTAGCAAAACTTGCTCATGATGCAGGAGATGTTCCTGTTGGTTCAATTGTAGTTAAGAACGGGGAAGTTTTAGGTACAGGTTATAATCAACGTGAAGTTTTGTCGGATCCAACTGCTCATGCGGAAGTGATTGCTGTAAGAGAGGCCGCTAAAACCTTGGAACAATGGAGACTTGATGGAGCTACTTTATACGTAACGTTGGAGCCCTGTGCCATGTGTGCTGGTGCTATTGTTAATTCTCGTTTAGAGAGATTAGTATTTGGAGCTAAAGATCCGAAAGGGGGAGCATGCGGTTCTTTATTTAATGTTCCTGTAGATCCGAGGATTAATCATAGAGTTTCAGTTACTTCTGGGATTCTAGAGAATGAAAGTATTGAACTCTTGCAATTTTTTTTTGGGGAAAAAAGAAAAATTGCAAAAGATATGAAAGCGTCAAAAGAAAAGTAGCCAACTTTAATAAGGAGAGGTGGCCGAGTCTGGTTTAAGGCGGCAGATTCGAAATCTGTTGTGCAGGTAACTGTACCGGGGGTTCAAATCCCTCCCTCTCCGCCATTTTTGGATTTAATCCCATTGTTAAAGGAGATCAGATATGATTGATTATTTTCCAAATAACTATAGTTGGTCTATTGCTATTTTATCTTTTGGCAAAATACATTAAATATAAAAAAACTTTATCTCAAAGGTTCATATGGTCCGTCTTCTTGAAAACTTTTCCTTAGAACTGATTAAGCAACATGATATCTCTGTGCCGTCTTATTCAGTTGTTTCCAAACCAGAAGATGCAGTTGGTGTTTGTCAAGAACTTGGTGGGGAATGTGTATTAAAAGCACTTGTACCTACTGGTAAGCGTGGAAAAGCTGGTGCAGTCAGAATTATAAATTCTCTTGATAAAGTAGAAGAAAATGCTTCTGCAGTAATGGATTCAAAGGTAGGATTTTTTCCTGTTAATCAACTTATAGTTATGGAGAAACTTGATATTGTTAGAGAATTCTTTGTTTCTATTACTTTTGATTCTAATTCTAATTCCCCGATAGTTCTTTTAAGTAAAAATGGCGGAGTCGATATTGAAGAATTGTCCGAAAATAATCCTGAAGTTATTACTCAAATTCCATTAAATATTTTGAAAGAATATAGTATGGAGGATATTTTCCCAAACATTATTTGTTCCGGATTTGAAGACAAAATTGCTAATCAAATTGCGATTTGTGTTCTTAAATTATTTTCGATGTTTAAAAAGTGTGATTGTAGAATGATTGAGATAAATCCTTTAGTGGAACTTAAAAATGGAAAAATTTCTGCTGCATCGGCAGTTATAACTTTAGACGATCAGGCTCTTTTCAGACAAAAAAAACTTAAAAAGTTTTTGCCTAATGATGAAGGAAATGGCTGGCGACCACTGACTGATTTAGAATCTAAAATGAAAAAAATTGATGAGATAGATCTGGATGTTGCATCGATAAGGTTTGGAGAACTAGAGGGAGATATAGGATTTATGCTAACGGGTGGAGGATATTCACTTACGGGTTTTAGTCAAATTATTTCAAATGGAGGTCGCCCAGCAAGTACGTTTGATATTACACCTGGAATTAATAAAGTGTATCAGGAAAAAGTTTCTTTGGCGGTTGAACTACTTTTAACAAAACCTGGATTGAAAGGGCTTGTTATAGCAGGGAACGTAAGTAATTTTACGAAAGTAGATGTAAAGATGGAATCAGTGGTACGTGCTCTAAAAAATTCAAGACTAGATTTTAAGAAATTTCCAGTTGTTATACGTTTTGCGGGTCCTGGAATAGAAAGGGCAAGAGAGATTGTTTCTGAACTTCCAGATATACATTTCTATGAGAAAGATTTTTCTTTAGATGATTTGTCACAAAAAATTGTTGAACTTGTTTATAAGAGAAAAGTGGTGAGTAAATGAGTATTATTTTAGATGAATCTACGAGAGTTTTAGTACAAGGTATTACTGGTGGTGAAGCAAGACGTTTTCTCCCGACAATGAGAGAGTACGGGACAAAAATAGTTGCTGGTACTACACCTGGAAAAGGCGGACAGTATATAGAAGGCATTCCTGTTTACGATACTATTCAAGAATGTATACAAACTCATAAAATTGATCTTTCAGTTTTGTTTGTTCCAGCACGTTTTGTGAAAGAAGCATCTTTTGAAGCTATTCACGCAGGAATAAAAACAATTCATATCTTAGCCGAAGGTGTTCCGCATCATGATTCTTCGCAGATAATTACCTTAGCAAAAGAGTATGAAGTTCAGATTATTGGTCCAAATAGTCAAGGAATGATTTCACCTGGAAAGGCTAAAATTGGTGCAACAGGCGGGGAGACTCCCGAATTGATGTTTACTCAAGGACCATTAGGAGTGATTAGCAGAAGTGGGGGTATGGGAACGGAAGTTTGTCTTTTTTTGACTGCCGCAGGTATTGGTCAAAGTACTTATGTAGCGATTGGTGGAGATTTATTAATAGGTTCTGCATTTGTTGATATTTTAGAATTGTTTCAAAAAGACGATGAGACGAAATGTGTATTTATTTTTGGTGAACCTGGAACTGGGAGAGAGGAAGCTGTAGCAGATTTTATTTTATCTGGGAATTTTACAAAACCTGTTATAGCAATGATACCAGGTGATAATTTAGAAAATTCACAGACCCCATCTACATTTGGTCATACAGGCGCAATTATTGAACGTGGGATAGGTTCTCCATCGATAAAAAAAGAAAAATTAAGAAAAGCAGGTGTTTACATTGTCGAAAGCTTTTCCGAGATAGTTCCTCTTGTTAAAAAAGTTTTAAAATTAAATTGAATGGATTTAATCTTATAGTGCAGGTTTAATATTACGTATTTCAGGTGTGGCTGATTCATAAGCATTTGCAATTCTAAGTATGTGTGCCTCGTTATTTGGCATCCCGACAATTTGAATAGCCATAGGTAGTTTTTCTTTTTTAGAAAATCCAGAGGGTACTGAAATTGCGGGAAATCCTACGAAATTATATGGACCAGTCAAATCTCTACTAAGTCCCATAAATGGCACTTTTTTCCCGTTTACTTCTGCGATAGTAGTTTCGATTGGTGCCGCTACACACGGATAACCGGGTAGAATTATGGCATCAAATCCTTGTAAAAATTCTTCCATTTTTCTCCGAATAATTACTTTTTGTTTGCAGGCATCTATGTACAAATCTATTGAGGCGTATTTGGCGTTTTCTAATCTTTCTAAAACATCTTCACCAAATTTTTCTGGGGAATTTTCCAAATTTTCTCTATGTACTGATAGGAGTTCTGCGTCTGCTATAGGTTTCCTGTATTTGTTAATCTCGCTTGCAATGGGGCAGCTAACAGTTTCTATTTTAGCCCCTATATCTTCCATAATTTTTAAAGAATTCTCAAAAGATTCATAAATCTCTGAATCGATTTCAGTTTGAATTAAGTCAGGGCAGTGAATAAGACGAAATTCATTAATGCCATTTTCAATTTCATCCATATAGTTTGGAATTGGTGTATTAATGGAAGTGGAATCTTTAGGATCAAAACCCGCAATGGCTTGAAGCATTATAGCAGAGTCTTTTGCGTTTCTAGTTAGTGTTCCAACATGATCCAAACTTGTGGCATTTGGATGAACTCCCCGAAGACTTATTAATCCATATGTTGGTTTTAGACCAATTGTTCCACAAATCGCAGCCGGACCTCTAACGGAACCACCAGTATCAGTTCCCAGTGTACCGGGACACATATGGGCCGCTACAGAAGCACCAGAACCGCCACTTGATCCGGCTGGGACACGCTCTACATCCCACGGATTTCTACAAGGACCATAATGTGGATTTTTATTTGTTGAACCCATCGCAAATTCGTGCGTGTTACATTTTCCTATTATGATAGCCCCTGCTTCTTTTAATCTTCTCGTGCATTCTGCATCTTCTTTTGAAATATTCTCTGTATACATAGAAGAACCAAAAGTAGTTTTTGTGTCTTTGCAATCAATAATATCTTTTATCCCTATGGGGATGCCATGAAGTGGTCCTCTGTAAGAAGAATTTTGTATTTCTTTATCTAGTAAAATTGCAGATTTAGTTGCTTCTTCGTAACAAACCGTTATAAAAGCGTTAATTTTCGGATTTAACTTATCAATTTGTTCCAATGTTGACCGAGTAAGCTCGGTAATAGAAATTTCTTTTGATTGTATTTTTTCTGATAATTCAAAAATAGGAAGAGAAACAAGCTCATGGTTTGACATCCGATTACCTCAATTTTCAAAATTTATTTTTAAAAAACGCAAGACCCCATCTTAAAAAAGAAGGGGTCTTGTCGGTAAACTGTTGGGATTCTACTCAGAAGCGATGAAATCCCTGTTAGGTAAATGTCATCACCCTAATCAGCAGCCACCTCGTCTATACAGTGAATTTTCATATTTTGACCACCTCCTTTCTGACGTGGAATAATGATGGATGATATACTCTTGGTTGTCAACAAAAAACTGGGTTGTTTCATTTCATTTTTCCTGATTCAATACTTCAGGTTTTATTATTTAGGAGGGATGGCCGAGTGGCTGAAGGCGCACGCTTGGAAAGCGTGTTTAGGTAACCCCTAACGTGGGTTCGAATCCCACTCCCTCCGCCATAAAAATAAAGTTGATATAGCCGATTGACTGGGTCTTGTGCGGCAGAATTTAGTTAACCCCGTCAGGTCCGGAAGGAAGCAGCGGCATACTTTTCATTCTGGGTGCCACGAGTTGCTTGGTCTATCGGCGCTTTTTTTGTTTTTTGTCATTCGGAATTTAATTATGAGTTACGAAGGAAGTGCTAGGGAATATCGACCCCAAAAGTTTGAAAAACTTATTGGTCAGGAACATATTTGTCAAACGTTAATGAATTCTCTCTCGTCTAAAACGGTTGCTTCTGCATATTTATTTTCGGGAACAAGAGGTGTTGGAAAGACTACAACGGCAAGAATTCTTGCAAAGGCACTTAATTGTGAAGAGAACGGAAAAAATATCAATGAACCATGTGATAAATGTAGTTCTTGTCATGAGATTTCTATTTCTTCTCATCCAGATGTCTTAGAGATTGATGGTGCAACTTATACAGGTGTTGAAAATGTAAGAGACTTGCAAGAACGTCTCGTTTATTTGCCATCTAAAGGAAGGTATAAGTGTATCATTCTTGATGAAGTTCATATGCTGTCGAAGGGAGCGTTTAATGCGCTATTGAAAACGTTAGAAGAACCTCCACCAAATGTAGTTTTTATTTTTGCAACTACTGAACTCAGACGTGTTCCTGACACAGTTATAAGTAGATGTCAAACGTTTGAATTTCGAAGAATTTCTGTACAAAAGATTTCAGAGCATCTTTCTGAAGTATCTAAATTAAAAGGAAGAGAGCTAGAAGAATCTGTTATTTTTTCTATTTCAAGAATGAGCGAAGGCAGTTTAAGAGATGCGTTATCACTTCTTGATCAAATTTTGTCTTTTTCAGAAAAAGACAAAATTATTCAAGAAGATATTGAAACCGTTCTAGGGTTGCCTCCATCTAATGTATATAGCTACATTTTGACTGCTATCAGTGAAAGAAATACTTTAAATTCTTTAAAAAAGCTTAAGGATATTTATGAACAAGGCCATGATTTAAAACTTTTTTCAGTGGGATTGTTAAATTATCTTAGAGATTTGATGGTGCTTAAAGTAGCAGGAAAAAACGAAGAACTTTTTGATATCAGTAAAGGGGAGATTGCAGAGAGAGAAGATATACTGTCTCTTTTTTCTTTTGAAGAAGTCCATCATGCATATAATATTTTAAACGGAACTATTTCAGAAGCATCTACTTTAAGTTCTCCTTTTTTTATTCTTGAGATTGCTTTCCTCCGAATGTGCAATATGAATAGTATTTCTAATGTAGATGAACTTCTTGATCAGATTAAGGATTCCAAAACAGAATTTAAAAAAACTGAACCTGCAATAGTTCCTGACAAGGTAGATATAAAAAAAAAAGAAGCTGATTCATTAAATACTTTGGAAGAGGACAAAGATTTTAGAAATATACCTAAAAGTTCGAATATAGATTGGGATTCATCCAAAGTAGAAGAAGCTTGGATGCAAGTCATTTCTCAAATTCGTGAAAGTAGGAGAGTATTATTTGATAATTTAAAAGTGGATTTTTCCGTTTCAAATGAAATTAAATTACTTATAGACTCGTCTGAAGATAATTCTCAGTTTTTGAGTATAATTGAAGAAGAACTATCTTTCATAAAAGAGAAGTTGAAGGAAATTATCACTTGGGATACTGAGATTATATTAGAAAAAAATGGCGACAGAAAAATAAAGAATAAAAAATCAACTCCAAATTTATCTATTGAAAATGATGGAAAGGATATGATTCAGGAAGTAGTAGATTTATTTGATGGAAAAGTTGTTGATATAAGAGCACATGAAAAACCAATGTAAGTATAATGAATTTCAGGAGGAAACTTAATGTTCAAAGGTGGTATGGGAAATTTGATGAAACAAGCAAGACAGTTTCAGGAACAGATGAGTAAATTACAAGATGAAATGTCGGCGAAGAAGGTTGAAGCAACTTCTGGAGGTGGAATGGTGAAAGTTGTTGCGAATTGCGGAGGTGAAATTTTGTCGATTAAAATTGAACCAGAAGTAGTTGATTCAGATGATGTGGAAATGCTAGAGGATTTGATTAGAGCAGCATGTAATGAAGCGTTAAAGAATGGAAAAGAACTTATGTCCACAGAAATGAAAAAATTAACAGGTGGGTTACCTATTCCAGGAATGTAAATTTTATTTAAAAAAGGAATTCTAATTGGTAATTAGTCGTTTCCCTGCGATTGAACAATGTATAAATGCTTTTGCTAAGTTACCAGGGATTGGCCCAAAAAGCGCACAAAGAATTGTTTTTCATCTCTTAAGCAAAGATACTAAATTGTCTAAAGTTATTGCTTCGAGTTGTGATTCTTTGATAGATAAAATCAGTTTGTGTCCCAATTGTTCAATGCTAATTCAAAGTGAGTCGAAAGATGATCATTGCAGAAATTGTTTTATAAAGGACCCACCTGAAATTTGTATTGTAGAAGATCATTCTGATGTTTTTGCTATCCAAAGAACCGGAAACTTTCGAGGTAGTTTTCATGTACTAATGGGACTTATCTCCCCTCTTGACGGAACAGAACCTGAAGATTTGACAATTTCATTATTAGTTGAGCGAATTAAGACTCTAGGAACAAAAGAAGTGATCTTGGCACTAAATCCTAATATGGCAGGAGAAGGGACATCCTTATATCTTTCAAAGATTTTAAAGCCATTAGGAGTAAAAATATCTAAATTAGCTCGAGGTATTCCTATGGGAAGTCAACTCGAGTATACCGATGAAATCACACTTTCGAGATCTATAGAAGATAGAACTGAACTTTAAAATTAGAAGAGAGTTTTTATCTATTTTCTTTTCGAATTGATTGAATAATAACCTTTGAATCTGGTTTGCCGTTTCTGTCTACCGAAACATTGCCAATTTTGTTTACTACGGACATCCCATTTTTTACTTTGCCAAAAACAGTGTGTTTTCCCCTCAGCCAAGGAGTATCAACAAGGTTAATGAAAAACTGAGAACCATTAGTGTTAGGTCCTGAATTAGCCATAGCCAAAACTCCTCTTGAAGGATGTTCAGAATCGAACTTTTCTGAATATTTGTACCCTAGATTTTTGAATGCATCTTTTACGGAAAGCTCTCCTAATTTTTTGAAAATAAGTTTTTTGCTGTTATTGAACTGTTCTTGAGTTGTTATATTAAGTGAGTTTAACAGAGGTTTAATTAATTTTAGATGAAAATCTCTTTGAGAACTTATCCCCAAATATGGATGGGGTCTTGAATTTGTATATGCCTTGATTTTATGAAGCCCTAATGAATTCGCATTGATCTCGTCTGCAAATTTATAACCTGGTCCACCAGTTCCATTTCCTTTAGGGCATCCTCCTTGAATCATAAAATCTTTAATAACTCTATGAAATGTCAATCCGTCATAAAAATGAGGTTTGATAGTTTTGCCTGTTACTGGATGTATGAATTTCTTTTTGTTAGTAGCTAATCGAATAAAATTATGAACAGTTCTAGGTGCTTTTTTATGAAATAATTCTAGAGAAATTGTTCCATAATTAGTTTTCATTATAAGAATCGGATTTTTATTTTCTGCAGAAAAAACAGGAATAAGAAAAGAAAATAAAAAAACAATTTGAAACATTACAGAAATTTTTAAAATAATTTTTCTATTCATTTTATTTTTTAAAATGGCGGAGAGAGAGGGATTCGAACCCTCGAGGCCGGTCTCCCAGCCTACTCGCTTAGCAGGCGAGCGCCTTCAGCCACTCGGCCATCTCTCCATTTTAATAATCCTCAACAAATTTCTTAATGAAAAATTTAAAGAACAATACCACGTGAATTATAGTGATATTTATCAAAAAGTCACTTCTTACTGAACATCATAGTTCTTAAATATTGCTTTAGAAGAAAGTTCATTTGATTTTTTTTGGCGGAGGGAGAGGGATTCGAACCCCCGGAACTTTCGCTCAACGGTTTTCAAGACCGCCGCCTTCAACCACTCGGCCATCCCTCCATAATAAAAAAAATCTGAAACTATATATTCAACATATCAAAAGATGTTGTGTGTCTTTCTCTAAAATTATTATGCGGTAATTTTCTTTGTTTTTCCCATATATGGTAGAAGAGCTTCAGGAATTGACACACTCCCATCTTCATTTTGATAATTTTCTAAAATAGCTACGAGTGTTCTTCCTACAGCTAAACCGGACCCATTGATTGTATGAACAAATTCGGGCTTACTGTTTTGTTCAGGTTTATATCGTATTTGAGAACGTCTAGATTGAAAGTCTTCGAAATTACTACAAGATGAAATTTCTCTATATGTATTTTGTGAAGGTAGCCATACTTCTAAATCGTATGTTTTAGCTGCTGAAAAACCTAAATCCCCGGCGCACAAATTCATTACTCTATAATGTAGGTTAAGTTTTTTGAGAATTCCCTCTGCATCGAGAGTGAGTTTCTCTAATTCTTCGTAACTGTTTTCAGGGTGACATAGTTTAACAAGTTCCACTTTATTAAATTGATGTTGTCTGATTAAACCTTTGGTATCTTGTCCATAAGAACCAGCTTCACTTCTAAAACACGGAGTGTATGCTGTGTATTTAAGAGGAAGAGTTTCATTTGTTAGTACTTCTTCTCTGTGAATGTTAGTTAGCGGTACTTCCGCTGTAGGGATTAAATAATAATCAGTGTTTTCAACTTTAAATAGATCTTCCTCAAATTTAGGAAGCTGCCCTGTTCCGGTCATAGATTTCTTGTTTACCATGAAGGGGGTAATCCATTCTGTGTAATTATTTTCATTTGTATGTATATCAAGCATGAAATTAATAAGTGCTCTCTCTAACTGTGCGCCATTCCCCTTATAAAGAGCAAATCTAGAACCCGCAATTTTGGATGCTCTTTCAAGATCAAAAATTCCTAAGATATTTCCGATTTCATCATGACTTTTAGGCGTAAAACTAAAATCTGGTTTTTTGCCATGTTCTCTAATAAACTGATTGTCATCAGCTGAATTTCCATCAGGGACGCTTGAATGAGGAAGGTTAGGTAAATTCATTAAAGCATTATTGTGAAGAATTTCGGCTTCTTTCAGCTTGTTTTCATGTATCTTTACTTCTTGGGATAATTTTTCGTTTTTTGCTAAAAGTTCATTAAGTTCTTCTCCATCTTCTTGTTTTCGTTTAAGTTCTCCAATTTTTTTGCTTCTTTTCCTGATTTCTGCGACACGACTTTCGACCTCGTGAGATAAATTTCTGCGAACAGAATCTGCATCTAGTAGCGAACTAATTTCCCAATCACCACTTCGTCTTTGTAATTGATTTAGTACTTCATCGGGATTTTTTCGTATCTCACGAATATCTAACAAATTTTTTAATTTCCTTTTAAGTTCAAAAAAATAAAAACTAGCTAACTTAGTAAGTAAAATACATTTAACATGCTAGTGGAACAAGAGATTGTCCATTCAAGAGAACATAAAGTGGAAACGGTATTCCGTCAAGAATATCAACTTTTTCTTTTGAAAAAATAAATAATAGATTGTTTATTATATAAGAGGATTTTAATTTAAATTAGAATTTTATTTATGTATATATACTTTAAGGGCTATAATTTTTTTCAAAGGAGAAGATTTTTTGGATCCTAGATTAATTGTCGTAACAGATCGAAATATGGTTAGGAATTCTTCGAACATCCCTTTTTTGGAAGTGGTCCGTTCTATTGCGTATAGTGGAGCGACAATGATTCAGTTGCGTGAAAAAAATATCGAGTCTGTTGAATTTTTAAAACTTGCAGAAAATGTCCAAAAAGTCATGCTAGGTAGTGATTGTACTCTTGTTATAAACGACAGATTAGATATTGCGCTAGTTTCAAATGCTAGTGGTGTTCATTTTGGCCAAGATGATTATTTGTTGCCTAGAGCAAAGAAAATAGCAGGCTCAAATTTTATTTTTGGGGTTTCCGCTTCAAATCCTGAATTGGCTGAAGTTGCAATAAGGGATGGTGCTAATTATATTGGTGTGGGTCCTACTTTTTCTACGAAAAGCAAACAAACTTCGAGAATGCCTATTGGACTAGAAGGATTAATAAAAATGGTAGATTGTTTTCCTGATTTTCCAATTGTTGCTATTGGAGGAATCAATTTAAAGAATATTGAGCAGGTTCTAGAAAGCGGAGTTTCAGGAGTTGCCGTTATCGCTGCAATTATGAGTTCATCTTGTCCAGAAAAAGTATGTGAACAGATGAGGAAAATAATCGATAGGGCAACAAAATGAATGAAAAATTCACAGAATTTTCCCTCATAGATTTCTTGCAGTCAAAATTTGCAACTTCAAAAAAATATAATGATATTGTTTTGGGCAATGGCGATGATGCTGCTGTTATTGATGCTGGAGGTGAAAAATGCTGGGTCCTTTCAACAGACATTCAAATGGAAGATGTGCATTTCCGTTTAAAAACTTCTACTAGTGAAGATATAGCAAATAAAATTATGGCTGTGAATATGAGTGATATTGCGGCTATGGGTGCTAAACCCCGTTTTGCATTACTTTCTCTAGGACTTTCTAGTCACAATTCTATGACAGACACATTTTTAAAAGATTTTAGCGAAGAGATGAAATCGATATGTAATAAAATGGGAATTGTTTTACTTGGAGGGAATGTAAGTAGTACGAGAGGTCCGATGTTTGTAGATCTGTTTATGATAGGTGAGACAGAAAGAAACAAATTGGTTAAAAGAAGCGGGGCTAGGATTGGGGATCGAATTTTGGTAACGGGCGAATTAGGTACGGCTGCTGCGGGTCATTTTATTTTATCCAATCCAGAAATTTTTGTTAAAAAAAAAGAAAGAGATTTTCTTATAAATAAACAAATACGACCTGAAGCTAGAGTTGATGCTGGAAATTTTGTTGGAAAATCAGAATATGCTAATTCCATGATAGATATCAGTGATTCTCTTCTAGGAGACTTGGCTCATATTTGCAATGCATCTAAAGTAGGTGCTGTTCTTGATGCTAAATCTATTTATATTTCTTCAGAACTTCGGAATTTAGGAAAACAATCTGTAATCGATCCACTTGACTTTGCATTTCACGGTGGAGAAGATTATGAACTTTTAATGACAGCTTCGAAACGTGATGCGGAAAAGATAGAAGAGTACTTTTACCACACTCTAAAATTAAGATTAACAGATATAGGAGAAATAGTTTCTCTTGATGAAGGAATAAAAATTGAAACAGAAAATGGTTTGCATGAGGCTAAAATTAAAAGATGGGATCATCTGAAGTGATTCAGTTCTTTATTTTATTTCTGAACAAGAACTAAGTTGTATAATGAGAGTTCCTAGTACAGCGCCTCTTCTTGGTATTGACTCTAGTTGTAAATATTCGAGATCTGTATGTAAACTTCCTCCGATTGGTCCTAATCCGTCTAAAACAGGAACTCCCATCGCAGATAAATAATTTCCGTCAGAACCCCCACCTGTAGAAGTATGTGAAAATCTCATTCTAGCTTTTTCATATATTTTTTCAGTAATTTTTAACAAAACATTCGTTTTTTGATTAAATTCCATAGCTGGTCTTTGTCCAATAATTTTATATGTAGATTTTGTTTTTGGTACAAACGGTTTTTTTGCAACAATTTTTTTTATTCTTTCAGTAGTTTTGTTAAGCGTACTTTGTTCAGAAGCCCTTAATTCAATAAGACATTCTGCTTTTTCTGCAACTATATTAGGTCTGTCTCCACCCATTAAACCTGTCACATTAATATTTCCATTTTTAACTTTTAGTTTTAATATCTCCGCAATTTTTTTTGTTATCTCATAGATAGCACTGGCTCCTTTCTCTGGTTCTACGCCAGAGTGAGCGGCGATCCCATTTACTTCTAGTTTTCCAATAACACTACCTTTTCTTGCAGAAACGATGGAGCCGTTTGCGCGTGCTGGTTCAATAATGAGGCCTGCGGACGTATTTTTAGCCAATTTCTCAATAATAGTGCGTGATGATGGATTGCCTCTTTCTTCATCAGAATTAAACAGAATTTGTATTTCCCCCACTTTTTCCAAATATTTTTCTTGTATAAATTTAATTACGTGTATACAAGTAATAAGACTACTTTTCATATCAGCGACCCCTGGTCCAAAGGCAGTTTTTCCTTTTATTTTAAAAGGTCTTTTATCTGAAGTTTGTAATGGAAAAACAGTGTCACAATGCCCTATTAATAAGATTTTAGATTTGTTTTTTTGTTTTCCCTTAATCGTAACTAATAAATGATCTCCCGTCCCTTTAGTTCCTTTCAATCTTTTACTTTGAATCTCAAATAATTTGAATTTTTTTGAAAAATAATCGATTACCTTGTTTGTTCCTAATGCAGGATATGTGGGCGAATCTATTTGCACGATTTCCTTAATTTCCTTTTTTATTTCTTTTTTATTTTTTTCTAGATATTTTTTTAATTCTTCATATTCGGACATTTTTATTCTCCGTATAAAAAAAACTTCTTTTCAATTGTATCCCCGAAAACAATAATGTCATATCCAATTTTTTGAACGGATTTACATATTTTTTCTGCATTTTTTATATCCTCTGTTTTTAGACAACCAGAAAGATATAAAATTTTTTTTGAATCTTTAGGCATACGAGAAAGATATCCATTTTTATAAGAAATTAGATTCACTATATGTGAACAATCAATTTTATTATTTTCTTTTAATTCTGCTATTTGGGAACATAGTTCAAAACGGTGTATAAGTTTTGAAGAGGCTTTTTGCCCGATACATTGCACATTAAAGATAGCAATGCAGTGAGTGGTCTTTTTAGGGATAAGAGGTTCTTTAGAGTTGGGAACTTTGATTAATCTTTTTCTTGCACCGTCTGTTTTCACAATAATTAGATGTTTTTCTGCATTTTTTTGAATTTTATCTATTTCTACAGTCGAGAATCCATGAAAAATATCATTCGGTAATTTTTTTTTGGTCCATATAATTTTTTCATCTTTTTGTAAAATTCTTAATCCTTCATTCCCGGAGATTGTTTTTAATCCTTTTGTGTTTTTAAAAGAATGTAGATTTGTTGTGCCTGTTACGAGAATTGGATTATTGCATTCCTGAGCTTCAAGAATCAGTCTTTTCATTAAGGTTGCTTTGCCGCCTGCACCCATTATGGAAACCAAATGATTTGTATTTAGTTTTAGAAGTTTTGAAAAAGAATTATAAGTTTTGATTACACTGATTCCTAAGTAGCAGATTGATATATTTTTTCTATTTCTTCGAGAGTAAGTTTTTTGGGATTGCAATTCAATAATCTCTCGAGTTTGAAAGCAGATTCGGCTAGTTCTGGAATAGCGTGAGCAGGTACATCTACCTCACTAAGTCTGGTGGGAACACCGCAGTCCTCGCAAAGTTTTTTAACTGCATCTACTGAATGTTCTGCAGCTTTTTCCTCATTGAGAGAAAGGGTATCCTCATCGAGTATGTTAGCTATTTTTGCAAATTTTTTTATTTCCGAACTGTAGTTAATTTTCATTACATGTGAAAACATTAGAGAATTACTTATTCCATGTGGGATATGGAAACGGGAACCAAGTGGGTAAGCTAAGGCATGAATGGCTCCTGCACCTGCTCCTGCAAGAGCTACACCCCCATAATATGAACCTAAAGCCATATCACTTCTAGCTTCAATATCACTTCCGTCCTTACAAACTTTACGTAAGGACCGTGAAATTAATTTCATTCCTTCAAGACTATATACCTCACTAAGTATGGTCGCATTCCTTGCGACGTATGTTTCTAAACAGTGTGTTAGTGCGTCTACACCGGCAGCAGAAGTAACTTTAGGAGGAGCAGTGATTGTAAGTTCAGGGTCAACAACGGCTACTTTTGGAATTAAATGTGTACTTACTATTGCTAATTTTACCTGATCTTCGGGAATTGAAAAAATTGCATTTGGAGTTGCTTCTGCACCCGTGCCGCTAGTAGTTGGAAGTAAAATAGTTGGCAGTCCAGGTTCAGGGACTAAGTCTATTCCAAGAAAATCACGCGGATTTCCTGTGTTTGTTAATAAAACAGACATTGATTTTGCAATATCCATGGTGCTTCCTCCACCAACACCTATTACCAAATCAAATTTTTTGTTTTTATATTCATCAAAAATATTTTCTAAATCTTGAATTGCAGGTTCTGGAGGACAAGTATCATGGATTGTAATTTCTACACTTTCTTTGTTGAGTTGTTCTAAAATGATATCAGCAATCCCAGCCTCAGAAATTCCTTTGTCAGTGAAAAAAAGGAGATGTTTCCCATTCAAGAAATTAACTTCTTCAACTACTTTTGAAACGCTACCAACTCCAAACCATGTCTTTTGCGGATGACGAATATTAAACATCAATTGGTTCTCCTTCAAATTTTGCGCAACTAAAATTTTCTATAATGAAAACGATATTTTTATTATTATAAATAGTTATTTATGACATGGGATCTAAAATTTTTCTATCTTTTAAAAAATATTTTTATTGCATTTTTATAAGCGATTCTATGCTGAGTGTGATAGCTAAAATTACGTAAAATATTTCTTCTGAATCTATTCACCTTCTGTGAATAATTCGTTTTATTTTTTTCATTTTTCACACCAAACATAAAGTGAGAAATTTTAGCTTCTATTAAATTTCTCCAGTCTATTGAGAAATAATCATACGAATCGTAAAGATGATTTTTTCTTAAAATAAATTTATTTTCAATTAAGTCGTAATTCTTTGTAGTGATTGTAAAAATAAGATTAGGATGTCGTATTGTAAGAGCTCGAATAAGACCGTGACCATACGAAGGAAGATAATGTGGTTTTTCAATACTTCCAATTTGTGTCCAGATAATCTTAGCCTCTGGTTTTTTTTGAAGATTTTTTTCAAGCAAGTCAAGAAATTGATTGCTTGGATGGGAAGTTATTATTGTTGGCACTTTCATTTTAGACGCAAAATATACAATATTTCTCAAGGTATCTTTTTCGGTTTTTTTAAGTGATGCTTTTTTTTTGTCTTGAAATTTTATTTTCCCAATACCTAAAGCCCCAGAATTTATTTGTTTTGTTATTGAACGGGTAAATGAACTCTTCCCTACTTCCCAATCTTTTTCGGAAGATTCTTGTGTTAGTGGAAAAAATCTTTCAGGAAATCGATTAATGGCTTTTCTTATTTCGTTTTTTTTTGGAGATGTTATCCCTGCTAAGGCAACTCCTCCCTTATCCATTTCGTTAACGAGTTTTTGAATATTCGGCCATTGTGAAAGTGAAACTTCAACGTCTATTAGAGGCAACTTTCCTAAATTCTTGTAATTTTCAATCTTTTGTAGATAAAGAGAAAAACTGTTGTATTCTGACTTTTTTTTGTTCGTAGTTTTTCTTTCTTTCAAAGACGTTCTTTTTTCTTGCAAAAAGGAACAAGAAATAACTGTGATAAGGAATGTTATATTTACAAGGGCAATAAAAATTATTTTTCTATAACTCAAGGTTCTCTTTTCTTTAATAAAATTCGGATATTAATTTTTTGTTTTAGTTTTTATGAAATCTAAAGACCATTTTTCAAATGTGAGTTTTTGAATTTTTAGTTCTGTCTGATTTTGTGATTTTATTTCATCAAAAATCTGTTTGATTTTATCTTGAGTCTGTTCCCGGTCATCTTCTATTTCACTAAATAACAGGTAATCATGTTTACTTGCCGAATTTCCTTGAATCTCTGATTCTTTCGTTTTACCTTCTGAGAGTTCCTTGTTTTTTGACCAAATTCTAAATCTTGAAAAGTTTTTGGATTGTAATAAATTTCTTTTGATTTTCTCTTCTAGATTTTTTAAAAAGATATCTTTTGAACCTTCTAGATTAAAGAGAACTGTGTGTATATAGGGAGACTGATATTTTGCTATTTCTCCGTAACTGTCTGTCAATTCGTATACTACGCGAATAGGATCTTTTACAAATGACATACATTTTTGCGTCCATGGAGTTGGATTATTTCTAGACTCTAAATAATATTCTGAATTAAAAGTTTCTAGATTTTTTCCTTCGAAAATATTGAGAATACGAAATTCGCTGGTTCCATTAAAAGAATTATATCTGAGACAAAGGTTAAATCCAGGTCCTTCTAATCTATCGGTTGAATGTTCACAATTATGCCATTTTCTGAATTCTTCTATATTTTTTTTGTGTACTGTTATCCAGACAGCAACTATTGCCTTATTTTCCATTTGTTTCCTATTTTATTTTAGCCAACCATTTTGCGTATTCGATAGATTTTTCAATTGCATGTTCTTTTATAATTGTCATTTTTTCAGCTTCAATACTTCCCTCAGCATGAATGGCAAGAACAGCTTGATATCCTGCAAAATCTGTAGACGTTATTTCTGCTATTAGATTCATTAAGCTAAGTCGATTAAGAGTTTTGACTTTAGGTGAACCTTTTAGATATTTGTTAATCAGAAGATTTAATTTATCATTTTGAACGTCTTCTTCGCTTGGTCCGGTTACGAGAAGACCTCCTGCAATATCTTGCACCCAAGAAATAGCTTCGTGATATCCAGTTGCGAAGTGAAGCTTAGCAATATTAATTAGTTCAGCATTGGGAATGGCTATTTCATCAATAATCTTACATTCTTGTGCAGCCTCTCTAGTCATTCCCCTGCAGATTTGTGCATATGTGATCAATTTTGCAATTTTATCTCGTATATGGCTTTTATTAATTGTTCCGTTATATTCGGCTATCAGGTGAGACGCACCCACAAAAAGGTCTACTAATGGTAATTTATAGCTTACAGCGGTAAATCTGTGAAATTCAACAAATAGTTTTGCTAATGGACCGGCCATCTCAACTTCCCCATTTAAAAAAACACGTTCCCAAGGAACTTTAACATCTTCAAAAATTGTAAGAGTTTCCATCATCTTATGTTGGGAACTAATTGGATTTTCAAACTCGTTTCCTTCTCTACTTCCATAACCACTTGCAATCATTGTCAGACCAGGAGAATTGGCAGGAACTGCACATGCGACTGCGTATTTTTCTTCACCCTTTTTCATATTTCTTGTTGGTAAAACGATAATTTCATGAGCATTTGTAGAAACCGATGTATGAATTTTAGCGCCGCGGATAGTAATTCCTGAGGAATCTTGATCAACTACCCTAACGTATAAATCAGGGTCTTCTTGTTCACCTGGACTTTTGTCTCTATCTCCTTTTACATCTGTCTGCGCGACACTTATGGCCAAATCTTTATCACGACATTCCTGGTAGAAATTTTTGATTCGTGAAAGATATTCAGTTCCATTTTCTTTATCCATGTGTGATGCAATAAGATGAAGTGCAAATAGGGCATCCGATCCTATCTCTTTTATAAGTACAACCAGTGTTCCTCCTAAAGCAGTGCTTTTTTCAATTAGAGAACTTCTCAATAGAAGGTCATTTTTATTTCTTGGAATTTGATAATATCTGGAATATTCATTGCCATTTTCGTCTTTCACTACTGCGATGTCTCTGTACTCTTCCGATTCGGCCATATTATAATCTATAGAGGCATGTTCAATAGCGATACTTATGATAGGGTGATTTGTAACGTCGTCTACTTTTTCCCCACGATAATATACTGTTCTTCCGTCTTTCAGGCTTGATTTGTATTCATCAGCTGTCATAAGTGCCATAATAATCTCCAGAAAATTATCTGTCTCAAATTTATTTGTTTAGTTCGGAAAGTTTTCCTTCTTTATCGATAGTAGTTAGTTCAGGATAACCTCCTATTACTTCACCATTAATAATAATTTGAGGCACAGTTTTCCCGTTGGTTCTAGCAATCATTTCCTCCCACTCTTTACTTCCACCGAATACAAGGTATTCTTTCCATTCAAGACCGCGTTTTTTAAGAAGATTTTTAGCGGCGATACAGAAAGGACATGGGTCTGTTGTATACATTTCGATCTCATACGTCATTAAATTTTTCCTCCTAATTTCAAACTATTAATGTTTATCAACATCTGAAAATAATAAACTAATTTTTTGATTTTTTGTAAAAAAATTAAAATCAATTATTATTTTTTTTTGTTTTGTTGACATTGTCTACTAAGCTCGGTTATTAAGATTCTGTTTTATTTTGTAACTATTTACTGTTCAATTTTAGGAGTTGTATTTGAGATCTTTAGGCAAGCATTTCCTGGCTGAACTTTTTGGCTGCAAGTCTGAAATCATCAACAATGTAGAACTTGTAGAAGGTCATATGAAGACCTCTGTTTTATTAAGCGGTGCAACAATTGTTCAAAGTGTTTTTCATACTTTCAGTCCATATGGAGTTAGTGGTGTGGTCATAGTAGCGGAGAGTCATTTAGCCGTTCATACTTGGCCTGAGCATGATTATGTCGCAATAGATTTTTTTTCATGTGGGGATTTAGAATGTGAAAGAGCAATCTCTAATTTGCAGATTGGATTTGGTGCGGAAAGAATCGAAATAAAAAAAATCGACCGTGGAGTTTTAGAGCAACTTTCCCCAAGAAAAGAAGAGTTTTTAAATAGGATTGAAAAACAATGATTTTTCCTTTGCCAACAAAATATTTTATGGTTTCTGCGAGTTCGGATGGGGAAACGGAACTCAATGCATTTGATGGTGCTCTGTTAAATTCTGGAGTTGGAAATACAAACCTTTTAAAGGTGAGTAGTATTCTTCCCCCTAATTGTAGCGAAATTCCTCCTTTTAATTTTAAAGAAGGTTCTTTAGTTCCAATTGCCTATTCTTCTATTACTTCTTCTATTTGCGACCAGATAATTTCTGCTGCTGTTTCTATTGCTCATCCTATAGATAAGAAAAGCTGTGGTGTAATTATGGAGTTTCACGACACTGATTCTAAAAGTATTACAGAAGAAAGAGCGGAGTTTATGGCTGAAGAGAGTATGAAAATTAGGGGATTAGGAGTAAAGAAAATACAAAGTGTATCTTCAGAACATGTAGTTAAAAAAAATGGTGCTTCATTTTCAGGTGTAGTTTTATGGACTTAAAATCATCTCCATTTGTTCCGAACGATAACATTCCGAAGGGAAGTTTCACCTTTGCTGAATTTCATGGTTCTGGTACAGGTCTATTTTTTTCAGTTAAAAAAGTACTTTTTTATGAAAAAAGCAAATTTCAAGAAATTCAAATCGTAGAAACAGAAGAATATGGAAAGATGCTTATTCTCGATGGTGCAGTCCAGACAACTGAAAGAGACGAATTTATTTACCATGAAATGCTCGTACATGTGCCAATGTTTTCACACCCTGAACCAAAAAACATCCTTGTTATTGGAGGAGGTGATGGAGGTTGTGTGAGGGAAATTTTCAAACATAAGTCTGTAGAAAAGGTGACTATGGTGGAAATTGACAAAATGGTTGTAGATAGTGCAATGAAGTTTTTGCCGAGTATTTCGTCTGAACTGGGGCACCCTAAGTTAGATTTGCGCATAGAAGATGCAGTTAAATTTGTGAGAAGAAGTTCTCTGTCTTTTGATGTGATTATAGTGGATTCTACAGATCCAGTTGGTTTTGCGAGTCCTCTAACCACGGAATCTTTTTTTCGGTCTTCAAAAAGAATTTTGAAAGAAAATGGGATATATGCTGCGCAAACTCAAGGCCCTTTTTTTGAATCAAAATCTATGGGGATAATATCAAAAAAAATACGAAAAATTTTCCCGCGAACTTCTTTTTATTTAGCAAATACGCCTACCTACCCAGGAGGAATGTGGTCTTTCGCTCTTTCCTGCAAAAATTCAAAAAGTGATTTTAAAATTCATCCTCGAATTTTAAAGTGCAAAGACCTAAAATATTATTCCAATGAAATTCATTACGCATCTTTTGCGCTGCCACCTTATGTGAAAAGAATTTTAGGTGAAAAATGATCTCAAAAAACACTTTTTTAGCTGCTAAAGAAACATACGTAAACTCAGATATTGTTATTTTTGGATGCCCTCTGGATACAAGTACGAGTTTTCGTCCAGGGACTAGATTTGGGCCTGATTCAATTCGTTCAGCTTCAGAGGGACTTGAAACATATAGTCCTATACTAAATTTAGGATTAGAGGAAATTAATTTTTGTGATATTGGAAATCTGCAAATTGGTCAGGGAAATTCTGAACTCGCTATTTCTGAAATCTATAAAAAATCCAAACAAATTTATACAGATAAAAAAATTCCTTTTGCTTTGGGAGGAGAGCATCTCATAACCTTGGGATTAGTTAATGCTGCGAGTGAATTCTTCCCCGATTTGCGTGTAATCCATCTAGATGCACATGCGGATCTAAGAACATCTTATGAAGGTACGAATTTGTCTCATGCGTGCGTAATGTCTAATGTAGAAGTGAAAATAGGGACAAAAAAAATCTCCCATTTTGGAATTAGATCTGGAACTAGTTCCGAATGGAGAAAATTGAAGGAAAATAAAAATCTCTTTCCATTGGATATAAAAACAATGGGTAATTTCATTTCAGAATTAAGTGATTCCCCAATTTATTTAACACTAGATTTAGACGTGTTGAATCCTTCTGAACTTTGTGGAACAGGTTGTCCTGAACCAGGAGGTATAAGTTTTACTGATCTTAATCAAATTTTTACGTTTTTTGACAGATTAAATGTTGTAGGCTTAGACGTAGTTGAATTATCTCCAATGCTTGATCAGTCAGGGTTAAGTTCCATTGTCGCCGCGAAAGTCGTAAGAGAATTGCTCCTAACTTTGTAAAATAAAAAGATTACTAGAGAATGATTGTTAAACAATCGGATTCGTAGTATTATCAGCGAAAATTACATAGACAATTCTGTTGGTTTTGCATATAGAATTGTATACAATATACACCAAAAATCTTAATCTTTTATGGAGTTTTACATGTCCGAAGAGAAGCCACGCCAGTTTGTTGGCAAAGCAGAATTTAAGAAGGGTCTAGAAGGCGCTATTACTAATGAGAGTTCTATCAGTTACGTTGATGGCGTTAATGGAAAACTTATATACAGAGGTTATAGTATTGACGATCTTTGTGCTGGAGGCGGTGGGTATGAGGAAACCGCTTACCTTTTGCTTAATGGAAGTTTGCCCAAAAAAGCAGAATTAGACACTTTTAAAGCAGATTTGGCTGCGAGAAGGTCGATTCCTGATGATGTAAAGAATGTTATAAATCATTCCGCTAAGTTAGGTCATCCTATGAGTACCCTAAGGACTGCGGTTTCTATGCTCGGGTCACTCAATCCAAAAGAATTCGAGGTAACGGTTGAAAATAATTATGATATTGCACTTTCTTTGACCGCTCAAATTCCTACTATTGTAGCTGCAACCCAAAGAGCTAGAAAAGATGAGCCTATTCTAGATCCAGATCCATCTATTGGACTTTCAGAAGATTTCCTTCGAATGATGACTGGAGAGATGCCTGAAGCTAGAACTGCCGAGGTAATGGATATGGCTCTGATTATGCATGCAGAACATGGAATGAATGCATCTACCTTTAGTGCAATGGTCACAAATAGTTCGCTCACGGATTTATATAGTTCTATTATTGCTGGTATTGGGTCACTAAAAGGTCCTCTTCATGGCGGTGCGAACGAAATGACCCTTCGTACTTTTATGGAGATAGGCGACCCTGATTCTACAGATCAATGGTTTGCAGATGCAAAAGCTAAAAAAATAAAAGTGATGGGTTTTGGTCATAGAGTATATAAGGCGTATGACCCACGAGCAGTTTTGTTTGATCCAATTGCTAAGGAGTTTTCAGAAAGGGCTGGAACCGGCAATTTATACGAGATTTCTAAAAAATTGGAAGCGTTGGTTGTTGCTGATCTTGGAGGAAGAGGCATTTTCCCGAATGTAGATTTCTTCTCTGGCATTATATACAACGCTATGGGAATTGATACCGATATGTTCACTCCCATTTTTGCAGTAGCTAGAATTTCAGGTTGGACTGCTAGAATTCTGGAATATCTTCCAGATAATCGTTTATTTAGGCCAAGAGCAGTTTATATTGGAGATTTAGAATCAAGTTATACTCCAATAGAGGACCGTTAAAATCGTTTTTTATAACATATAGTATAGTTTTTTCATTATCTGTTCCTTTTCTATTAGAATGGCTAATGTAAATGAAGAGATTATTTTTTTTCCTTTCAATTTCAACTCTTTTTCTTTCCTTTAGTGCAGATTTCACTTTTTCTGCCGAAAAATGGATTAAAGCGAAGAATAATCCAGATTGTTCATTTTGGATAGATCCAAATCCTTTTGAGACAACACTAACTGGAACCTGGTCTGGCAATTGCCTAAATGGAAAACTCCATGGCAAGGGATTATTCATTGTTAAATATAGAAAAAATGGGAAGTGGACAGGATATGTACACCATGGGCATTTTAAAAAAGGATTAGAGGATGGGCAGGGCACTAGGATATGGACAACTGGGATAAGATACGAAGGAAAATGGAAAAAGGGCAAATTTAATGGACAGGGAACCCTTATCTTTGCTAGTGGGAAAAAATACGTTGGTGAATTCAAGGATGGTAAATACCACGGACAAGGAACCCTAACCTTTGCTAGTGGGAAAAAATACGTTGGTATCTGGGTGAGTGGAAGATTC
>DFQF01000059.1:42178-42300 GCA_002377645.1 Nitrospinaceae bacterium UBA3496
AGAAAAGAAAACCGATTTCTCTTCTAGTTTACCAAAATGTAAAAATTCTCCCGGTCGCGGTATAAATGGTGGGAAGTATTGGAATAAATGTGTAGGGACTGTGATGTATATGCAGAGATCAC
>DFQF01000059.1:42616-43223 GCA_002377645.1 Nitrospinaceae bacterium UBA3496
GAGAAGCAGGAAGTTTTACCTTGTCGAATATCGAGGTGAATGGAAGAACGGCGAAAAGCACGGAAAGGGAATTAAGACAATTTACAAAGACAAAGCGAAAACAAAAATACTCAAAGTGGACAAAGGGAAGTGGGTTGCTAACAAATTTGTAGGTTCAAATAAAGGATTCAATGAAGTACAGAAATTTCTCTCTTCTACTCTTCCAAAATGCCACGGATCCCCAGCTAACTATGGAACTAGAAGATGGAATGATTGTATAGGGATCTTAAATTTTAGAAGTGGTTCTAGATACGTGGGCATGTGGAAGAAAGGAAAAAGGCATGGAAAAGGGATTCTGTTTTACAGTTCTGGCAACAGATATATGGGTGATTGGAAGAAAGGAAAAAGGCACGGAAAAGCAACATTGATGTATCAAAATGGTGCCAGATTAGTGGTTCAATATACAAACGGAAAAAGACATGGCAGAGGAACTTATACTAATAAAAATGGGAAAGTGAAGAAAGAAATTTGGATTCATGGCAAGTTGGACGATGGAAAACTAGAAAAGAAGTACGCTTCTTCTACTGGTCTTCCAGTTTGCAAGGGGTCACCACTTCCTTACGCTTTG
>DFQF01000100.1 GCA_002377645.1 Nitrospinaceae bacterium UBA3496
AGAACTAGGATGAAAAACAAGAAAAATTCAAAAACAGAAGATATCCCTACAAATCCACCGTCTAATGAAAAGACTATGACAGAACAAGAAAAAGAAGACTGGTACGATTATCTTGGAAGTGAGGGAAAACTGCTTTGGTTAGGAGTTCTTGTATTACTTGTTGCATTTCTTACATTATTAATTCGTTCTTTCAAATAGATATCTCTAATTTCAATCTATTGGATTCTTTTCAGAATATAAGTGAACATCTCTTTGTGGAAATGGTATTGTGAAACCACTCGACTCTAATTTCAGTTTCGATTCTCTTCTCAATTCAAAAGAAACATCCCAGAAATCTTTGCTTGCAACCCAACAACGCATTTTCAGATTTACAGAACTGTCAGCAAGTTCATCTACAAGAACCTTTGGAGCGGGATTCTCAAGCACTCTTGATTCTAATCTCAAAACTTCCAAGAGTGCTTCAATCGCTTTATCAACATCATCTTCATAACTAATACCAACTACAGAATCAATTCTCCTTGTTGGAAAACGCGAATAATTCCTAATTGTACTACTCCAAAGAGTAGAATTAGGAACTGAAACATAGATACCATCAAACGTCTTCAAATTTGTAGAAAAAAGCCCTATCTCTACTACAGTTCCTGCAACACCTTCTGCGTCAATATATTCACCCACCTTCAACGGAGACAATAGAATCAACATCACACCGGACGCAATATTAGAAAGTGTCCCTTGAAGTGCAAGCCCTATAGCTAAACCAGCAGCACCGAGAACTGTAATTATACTCGCAGTCTGAACTCCAAACTGTGCAAGAACGGCTGCAACTACAAAAACATATATAGAATAGCGTATAATATTGAGTATCAAAGGTTTCAGCGTAGTATCTAAACCAGGGACACGTTCCATACCCCTATTCACTAAGCGTGTAAACCAATTGGCAAAAATCTTCCCTAAAATCAGAATAATTAATGCGCCAATTATATTCAACAAGTAGGTTACGAGAACAGAACTACTCTTTGCTAAAATTACATACCAATCCAAATGTTACACTCCTTAAAAATATTTATACCCAGAATAACAAAAAAAAGTTTGCAAACGAAAATTATTTTTTATTCTTATAAAATTGTTCTACGTTTTCTACTACAAAAGATTGTTCTTCAACTTTCAAACCTGGGAAAATAGGCAATGACAAGACTTCTCTACATGCTAGTTCACACTCTGGAAAATCACCAATTTTGTAATCCAAATATTGAAAACAGGGCTGAAGATGTAAGGGTTCCGTATAATAAATTCCAGTACTAATATTTTTTGATTGTAGATAATTTCTTAATTCTTCTCTATACCCTACCCTAACGACATATTGATGAAAAACATGTCCATCTTCTAACACTCTAGGAGTCCGCACAAATTCCTGAATCCCTAGTTCTTCTATAAATTGATTGTAATTCTTCGCTAACTTTAGTCTTTCGTTATTCCACTCTTCTATTTTTTTTAATTTCACCAACAATACGGCAGCTTGTAACGTATCTAAGCGAAAATTACCCCCTATCGACTCATATATCTTACCGTCAGAAGAACCATGAATTCGTAGTGATGTTATTCGTTTTGCTAACTCATCACTTGAGGTAGTTATCATTCCAGCATCCCCAAATGCACCTAAATTTTTAGTAGGATAAAATGAAAAACACCCAATGTCACCAACAGAACCTGCCATTCCATTTTTATCCTTTGCACCCAATGCCTGTGCCACATCTTCAATAATTGAAAAATCAAAATCCGATTTTAAATTAATCAAAGAATCTAATTTTGCCATTCGTCCATAGATATGAACTGGAATAATTGCCTTCGTTTTTTCATTTATTACCGCAGAAATATCAGACGTATCTAAATTCAAACTTTCTCTTTCCACATCTACAAAAACAGGTCTTGCACCTAACCGAGCGATAACACTCGCTGTAGAAAAAAAACTAAATGGTGTTGTTATAACTTCATCCCCGGCATTAATACCTAAACTCATCAAAGAGAGAAGCAGTGCATCAGTTCCAGAAGAAACGCCAAAAGCAAAAGAAGTTCCCGTATATTCGGCAATTTGTTTCTCAAGTTCTTTTACTTCTTGTCCCATAATAAAATCCTGCCTTTCCATAACGGAATGCATTGACGAGACAATCTCTTTTTCAAGAACTCCTACGTGTCTTTCGAAATCATAAAGAGGCACAAACATAATTTATTACCTATAAACTAAATTAAAAGAATCTTAAAACCTAAAAATAATTACCAACATTCCACCTACTAAAACTATTAATGCTCCAAGTACTACCCGAAGGGTTAAAGTCTCTACTTTTTTCAAAAAGAAGAAACTTAAAATTAAGACCCAGAGTGTATTCAACCTGCTTACAGGAATAATAACGGAAATATCACCTTTATGCATTGAATGCCACATAAAAATTGAAGCAAAAATATTAAAAAATGCTGCAATAGAGAAAAGTCGATATCCCATCTTTTCTGTTTTGCGAATAGAATCTTTAGGAAGAATTGGCCTGGTTAGACAAACGGCAATGGCTCCTGTGCCAAATGCAACTGACATTCCAAAAAATGGGGTGGCCTGGTATGAATAGGCGTATTTAAGAAAAACTGGCATTATTGAAAAAAGGATAGAGGCTGTTAATGAATAAATCAAACCACTCTTCAAATCTTCATTAGCAACTTCCTCTTGCTTCTTTTTTACAGAAAGAGTCCATACTCCTGCAGCGATTAAGAATGTTCCCAAACAAACATAAAAGTTTGGTTTTTCATTCAAAAAAAAGACCGCAAATAAAACGCTCCAAATTGGCGTTACAGAGGTGATAGGAGCACTTCTATTAACTCCAATCTTTTGAATCCCTATCAGTGCAATTAGATGACCAATTCCAAATCCGACAATGCCAGTTACAATAAACCAAAAAAGCGCATGCATTGAGATCTCTGGAATCGTCTCTGTCTGCAGAGAGAAGATAAATCCTACTACACACACGAAGATATTGATGAAAAGTATGGCTACAAAGGGAGAACCATATTCAAGTCCTCTACGAAAAAAAATCAAGGTAATGGAGTAGAAAACCGATGCAGAAAGAGCCATAAAAGCTGGATCTATCGATAGGATCAAAAGACTCTCCGATTTCTCAGCAGAACATTAGTGACGGATAGACTAAACTGAAGCATCTCTATACAGTATCAACTACACAACCATTCTACTCTTTTGCGTTTTTAAAGTCGATTTGTAAATTAATATCTTTTTTTTAGCATTTTTAGAGCATCAGTTCTGGAGAATAATTTGGAATACAGAAGACTAGGAATGACCGATATCACTATTTCTGAAATTGGCTTTGGCACCGGTGGTATTAGTAAATTAATGGTAGAAGAAGATTTCAATGAACAGAGTTCCGCTGTTAACAAAGCTATAAAAAATGGAATCACTTACTTTGATACTGCAGCTGCATATGGAAAAGGAAAATCAGAGAAAAATCTAGGCCGAATTCTAAGCAAAAATTCTTCTAATTTTGTAGTTGGCACAAAAATAAGGCTTATTCCTGAACAATTAGAAAATGCATACAGTGAAGTAATAGAATCGGTTGAGGAGAGTTTGCATAGACTTCAAAGAAGTTACATAGATATCATACAAATCCATAACTTTATCACTAAAGATAGAAATTGGCCTGTTCCACTATCCATTTCTCCTCATGATATTTTCAAAGAACAAGGTATTTTAAAAGCTTTCAAAGAACTGCAGAAAAAAAATAAGGTGAGATACTTTGGAATTACTGGATTAGGGGACCCCCAAATCTTAGATGAAATTATAAACACAAACGAATTTCAAACTATTCAAATATATTACAATTTATTAAACCCTAGTGCAGGTTATCCCGTAAATAAAAAATTCACTGCTATAGACTATAACTTACTCATAGAAAAATGCAAAAAAATAGGAATGGGAATCTTTGGAATACGATCTCTTGCCTTAGGTGCTCTCACTAACGATACAAACTTTCTTTCAGGAGATCTTCCCTTGCTTTCTATAGGTTCTGAATACTATAAGGATGTAGAAAGATCAGAAAAAATAAAATCTATTTTTGCAGAAAGCGATGAAAGTATTTCTCAAAGTTCCATTCGATTTATTCTAGACAATAATGCTATTTCATCTGTTCTTGTTGGATTTTCTAAAGAAAATCAGATTGATGAAATTACAGATTGCTCTGGGAAACTTAAAATCAATGAAGAAAAAATGAAACAGATTAAAAGTCTATGGGATACAGACTTCCAATAAAATGAAGAGGAAGACAATATGAAAAAAAAACAAATCGGAATTGGAGTTATAGGTTGCGGCAGAATTGGAAGCTTACGTGCTAGCCTGGCATCTAGCCACCCTTCTGTTCGATTTCTTGCGCTTTCTGACAAAGACCCTCAACAAGCAGAGAATTTAGCGGAGAATGTTGCTGCCGACTATTCATCAAATGATAACTACGAAATTATTTCTAACCCAGAAGTAGATGCCGTTTTTGTATCTACACCAGAACATGATCATACAGAATCCATTTTGCAAGCAATCGAACTAGGAAAACCTGTTTTTGTCGAAAAACCCCTTACCCTCTCTTTAGAAGAAGCTGACCAAATTATAGAGAAACTCGAGGAAAAAGGAACAGACCTGAGAATTGGATATTCCAGAAGACACGACAGAAGATGGATGCTTGCTAGGGAACAAGTAGAACAAGGAAGATTGGGTAAAATCATCGGAATTCAGTCCAGAGTTTACAGTACTAGAGCACAGATCGTTCAGCCTTTACAACGCTCACCGCATGCATCACCTGTAAACGATGTTTTAACTTACTATGTAGACATGGCTTGCTGGTTTTTAAAAGACTTGTATCCTGTCGAAGTATTTGCAAGAGGAAACTCTAGAGTTTTTAAAGAAATGGGCTTTGATAAAGAAGATGTCACATGGACTATCATCACCTTTAATGACGGAACGGTAGTGAATTTAGGTATTTCCTGTGTTTTACCAGCAAAATATCCAACCTACGGGCAAAGTGCAAGATTTGAGGTTATAGGACAAGACGGAGTCATCCTTTTAGATACAGACAATAAAGATAGCGTTTTGTTTACTGATAAAGGCGTGCCACACGCTTACGTACCTGGCCACGATGCAAATATGCTATTTATGCAAACAAACTCTTCTGGAGATTGGGCCATGGGAGAATACTGGGGACCTATTTCAAATGAAACTAGAGGTTGGTTAGACCATCTTTCTACAGGCAAACCATGCAACCATACGACTGCGAAAGAAGGAAGACAAACACTTGCAGTAACGATAGCAATTGAGGAATCGTCCAAGACTGGACAAACCATCAAATTAAATTCATAGTGTTTTTCATTGAATAATGAATTTATTTTCTACACAGGAGGACAGAAAGATGCCTATTTATAAAATTTCAGAGATGGAAGCGAAAAAATCTAAAGTCGGTCCTGCGACAGGAAAATCTGTAGCAGGTGAACTTATAAAAGTAGGAATTGTTACATATTTAGAAGGGGAAGGACCTCCACCCCACTTCCATCCAAACGAAGAACAGTTTGTACTCGTACTTGATGGAAAAATGAGAAAAATTTTAGGAGATGAAGAAACTATAGTAGAAAAAGGAGATTTAATACACATTCCAAGAAATACAAGACACGGGGTATGTGCTATCGAAGGACCAGCTACTTTTTTTGCAGCAAAAAGCCCTGTTGGAAATGGAGACATGTCGCAAGATTACAATAAAGCTCTAGATGCAGATCAAGTTATTGAAAAACTAGGAATCCAGAATTTAGACCCAAAATAAAAACTTAAAGGAAAATAAAGATGCCTATCTATAAAGAATCAGAAATGGAAGTACAAACTTCCGATAAAGTTGAAGGTCTCGAATTAAAATCAGTAGCAGGAGAACTTATTAAAGTTGGATTTGTTACCTATCAAGAAGGAGAAGGACCACCACCACACTTCCATCCAAACGAAGAACAATTTGTACTCGTTCTTAAAGGGAAGTTCAGAAAGGTCTTAGGTGATGAAGAAACCATTATAGAAGAAGGAGATTTAGTTCATATTCCTAGAAATACCAGGCACGGGGTATGTGCCATTGATGGTCCTGCAACTTTTTTTGCAGTTAAAAGCCCAGTCGGGGACGGTGATTTAGCGCAGGATTATAATAGAGCTACAGACGCAGAAGAAGTAGCAAAAAAACTAGGATTGAATTTAAATAGTTAAAGTAAATTATTAAGAATAACTACACTAACTACCTTATATAACTCGTTGTTATATAAGGTAGTTTTTATTTATGGAAAACTGGGAGGTGAGACCCTTCTATTAGAAGCCGCTTGATAAGCAGAGGCAACCTTCAAGATTAAATCTTCTTTTCCAGGCTCTGCTCTAAAGACTAAAGAAAAAGGAAGTCCTGGTTCTGGAATTTTTGTCAGCGTGTTCGAATATACTGCCTTATAACTTTTTTTATCTTCGCTTAATACAAAAACAGGATCATAAACTGTGGTTACATAACCAGCAGGAACCAACACCTCGGTCAAACCAGCATTTGGTCCAAAACGGGTTTCCAGTCTAATGTTTTGCCAATGCCCTGGCTGGCTGGCTCCTCCAATAATCGCGGGAGGAAAAGGTGTATGCAACCTAACAAGAACATCTAAATTATTCTCTATAAGAACCATCATATCTACTCTGCGAAGAAGTTCTCTTAACATGATACGTTCATTCACTCCTTGCCTATTTCCATGAGGGTTTCTCGGATCCACTACTTCTTCCCAATTTTTAAAGGAAGCTCTATGATCATCTCCCCAAAACTTAGAACGTGCATTCAATGCAGAAAAATCGGTAAGCGTTTCTGTGAAACCTTTTTCTTTCCAATCTTGCGCACGTCTTGTTAAATATTGAGGAATATGAAAACGGAAAGACATCGCAAGCTCTTGCTGCTGGATAGTAGCGATATCAAAATTAGAAGGAGGCTCCACTCTTCCCTCTGCCAGTTCGACAAAATAGTCAATCGGCTTCATAGTTCCTGAACCAAATACGACACCTGGCGCGAATTCGGTAGGAACAATGGATGCAGCAAACTCTTTATAAAGAGGCTCGCCTTTAGCATCTAGCCTAAACAGTATGTCGGGCATAAAAACAGGAACCAGTTTACAAAGCGCTTTCCTGTAATCGGTTTCCATTGTCTCTAATTCAGCATCCTGCTCCCAAAGAGGATCTACAGATTCCACTAAAGTCGCCCCAAGATGCGAATGCAACACTTCTTTCAGTTCTCTATTCGCAGCAGTCACAATAGGTTCTTCACTAATGGATACAGGATCATACACAAAAGATTCTCTTATAACTCCAATTCTTGTTCCTTCTAAAGAACCCTTATTTCCTGACTGACCAACATGCTCCACATAAGAAGTATCAAGTACCGAAGAGCGCGGTATGGTAGTAAAAGGATCTCTGGGATCATAATAGCCGTTTTCCTCATCTTTCAGAGAATCCAGTACTTTCGCGCAGTCTACAATCGTCCTGCACATAATTCCGCTTCTATCACAATAAATATCTGCCCCAATAGCTCCGCCATCAAACCCAAGCATAGCTTTATGCGGAAGAATCAAAGACACAGCATTATGATTAGAGGGACCTCTACAAGAGGCCCTGGTTTCTTCTCCCAAACTTGCCATTACGAGATTAGTACTGACGGACACTGCAGAACCAGAGCTAGAACCTAAAGATGCAGCCCTTGTTGTATCGTAGGAATTCGAAGGATTACCGCCCCACGTTGTTCTTTGATATCCAAGAACAGAAGGCAAAATTTTATCAGGATCGTTTTTTCCACCAGGATTATCTGCACGACCGTTATATTCTGTACTCACCGATTTGGCATAGATAATCGCGCCTTTCTTTCGGAGTTGATCGACGAGGATATGATCCCTGGCAGGAAAATCCATATCGTACGCGGCATCTCCCCCGCCCGTAGAACGCATATCCTTGGTATCAAAAGGATCTTTAAAGGAGAATACAACTCCGTACATAGGCATTTTTTCAAAGTCGGGATTAGTTCCGTATTCTTCATCTAATTCTTGAGCTCGCTCGAGTGCATCGGGATACTGCCTAAACATCTCACAAGCAGGAGGAGCACCAGGAGGCAGAGGACCTTCTGATGGATGCTTATCGAACTCCCCTTTACATGTAACAGAACGCTCTCCCCTAATATTTAACGTTGCAAGTGCATTGACCTGCTCTGCATCAGGAATCCCGGTAATCATTCCAAACTGCTGAAAGACTTCAGGATCAGAAGAAGTAGCTTCCATTCTTCCATATTCAATAGGAGGACCTTCATACTTATCTAAATCAGGTAAGATAACCGAAGCCTTTACCGTCTCAGTCGGAAAAGATAGTTCCGTTTTTGCTCTTTCCACTCCTGGAACTTTCTCTACGCTTTCGCCATCTTCAGTCACTAGCATACTTGAAACGCCATTATACTTGCGTGCTCTTTCTATATACCTTTCCACTACTTCTTTACATGTTACTTCTCCATTTCGAATCGCGTTATGTAGCTGTTCTATCGTCGCTTCTTCAAGATTAAAAGATTTATCATTCATAATTTATTCCTCAAATTCTTTATTTACAATCACTCTGTCAATGAAATCGATAACCGCTTTTTCATTCTTGGTAAATTTATTCCAATATTCCTCTGATTCCTTTTTAGTCATACAAGAATGTATTTTATCTTTTTTTTTCGTACTATCAATTTCATCTTGCACTTCTTTTTGACTAGCAGAATGGCCGTTAGCTTGATTAAATTTTCGTGCAGCTGGCGAGAATTGATAGTATTTCTCATTTTGCTTTTTCATTTATTTAATTTCACTCTCTTTCATAATCTGTACAATTATTTCAAAACTCATTATCTGGCTTGCTTTCGATTCCATAGTTATTTTCAACAAATTTATCTTTACCCTATAGAACGTTGAAATTTTTAATTTTACGAGCGTGACCAAAATAATAATGATTTTTTAAATATTTGTCGAACTTGTAACTCTCTGCTTTGATAAAGTATGATTTTATAAACAACATCTTAAATAACTTTTTAAAGTGGGGAATATTAGAAAATGAAGAAGATTTTCTATTTCGCATTTACAATGCTGGCAGTGGCTTCTTTCTTATTATCTACGATACCAACTTCTACACAAGCTGCTAGCTTCTCCGATGGCTTATCTGCATTCAAGGAAGAAGATTACGAAACCGCCTTCAAAATATGGAAATCAGTCGCCAAAAAAGGAAATCCTAAAGCACAATTCAGATTAGCAGCTATGTACCGAAAAGGGATAGGTATACCAAAGAACCACAAAAAAGCGATCAGATGGTTTCTACTCGCTGCAAAACAAGAGAAATCAGGATTTTCCGAACCCTTTAGGGCACAAATGAATCTTGGTCATTACTACCAAATGGGAGATGCGGTTAATGAAAATAAAGTCATCGCTTTAAAATGGTATCTATCCGCTTCAAAAGGGTTTCGTCATTACGATTTCAGAAGAGGCACTAGAATAAGTGCGAAAATGATAGCGAAAATAAAAAAAGACATGTCNNTTATCTGCATTCAACGAAGAAGATTACGAAACCGCTTTTAAAATATGGGAGTCTCTCGCTAGAAAAGGAAATCCTAAAGCACAGTTTAGACTAGCAACTATGTACCGCAAAGGGAGCGGAGTTTCAAGAAACCATAAAAAAGCGATCAAATGGTTTCTCCTTCTTGCCAAACAAGAAAACAAAGGAATTCCTGAGCCTTTTAGAGCACAAATGAATCTTGG
>DFQF01000049.1 GCA_002377645.1 Nitrospinaceae bacterium UBA3496
ATCGGCAAAAATAGGCTTCTTCCTTTAGAAACTTCTATAGATTTATTAGACCTGTACAAAATCAAAAAAACAGAAACGAAAATTATAAATTCTACAAAAGCCGCTATAGAATTTTGGAGAAAAAACAAAAACCCTGTTGTACTTAAGATTCATTCAGATCTTTTTACACATAAAACAGAAATCAATGGTGTTGCAATCAATTTAGATAACGAAACAAATATAAGAAAAAAAGCAAAAGAATTCTTGAAAATTTCAGATAAAAAACAAATTATAATTCAATCGATGATTCAAGATAATGGAGTAGAGGTCCTCGCCGGTATCTCTTTGGATAATAGTTTTGGGTTATGCATGTCCATTGGATTAGGTGGTATTTTTGTAGAAACAATAAAAGAGATTAAAAGAGTACTTCCACCCGTCAGTCCTGAAACAGTAATTAAATTGATTCAGGAGTTAAAAGGTTCAGACATTTTTTCTGGCTTTCGCGGAAAGAAAAAACTTGATCTGAAATCATTGGCAAGTTCAATTTCAAATCTATCCTTAATGGCTGTAGAATTATCAGATTTGATTTCTGAGGTCGATATCAATCCCATAATTGTTACGTCAAAAGGAGCATTTGCTGTAGATATAAGAATTTTTTTAAAAAAATGAGGATATAATGACAAACAGAATTACTTCTGAAATTTCGTCTCTAATTGGCAAGAAATATGGACCTTTCAAAGTTTTCATTGAAAGTGGTGCTATAGAAAAATTTGCGGATGCAATAGGAGATGAAAATACAGAACATCAAGGACCTAGTGCAATTGCTCCTCCTACTTTTCCTACAACATTTCGTCCTAAAGAACCATTTCCTGATTTTCCCGAAGATTATGGAGACGTAGGATTACACGCATCACAAACATACGAATACAAAAGACCAATTGTTGCAGGAGATGAGATCGACGTAACTATGACTATAAGTAATATTTATCAAAAAGATGGAAAATCTGGAGAATTAGTTTTTATGGAAAGAGACTATTTTTTTATGGATTCAAAAACCGATGAGAAAATAGGCAGTGCAAAATGGATCACACTCCGGAGATTTAATAAATGAGTTTTAAAGAAAATGGAAAAATGCCAGACTTTACAAAAAAACCTATAACTAAAGTTCAACTTGTAAAATATGCTGGAGCAAGTGGGGATTTTAATCCATTACATTTCGATGAAGAATATGCAAAAACAAGAGGCTTAAAAAAACTTATCGCACATGGAATGTTGTCAATGGGATTTCTTTCAGAGTATGTTGAATCAGTTTTTGGCGTGGGAAAAATAAAAAAGTTGCAAGTTAATTTCAAATCGATGGTCTTCATAGGAGAAGAAATTACTTGTTCTGGAAAAATTAATAATTTAGATACAGAAGAAGGTAGAGAATTCGCATTATGCTCGATAGAGGCTAAAAATAGTGAAGGCAACATCGTAACTGCTGGATTAGTTGAAGTCTGGACAAAATAATTATAGAAAGGAAATTTATGAGATTAGATGGTAAAAATGCCGTGGTTACTGGGGCTGCTCAAGGTATAGGCAGAGCAGTTTGCGAGAGATTTGCAATAGAAGGAGCAAATGTAATTGCCGTAGATTTGAATGAAGAAGAAGGTATTAAAACATCGGAAATAATACGTGAAAAAGGAGGGTCCTGTTCTTTTTTCAAAGCAAACATTGGAGATCTTAGTGATGTGGAATCTGCAATCGACGAATGTGAAAATAAATTTGGAGATCTAAATATTATTGTTAACAATGCCGGAATTGTACGTGCAGCAATGGTACATAAAATGAAAGAAGCAGATTGGGATAACGTAATAAATGTTCATCTTAAAGGCACTTGGAACGGAATTCATGCAGCATCAAAAAGAATGATTCCTCAAAAAGCAGGACGTATTATAAATGTGACTTCTGGTGCTGGACTCAGAGGAACAATTGGTCAAATAAATTATTCTTCCGCAAAAATGGGCATAGTGGGTGCAACAAAAAGTGCTGCAAGAGAACTTGGGAGATACGGTATTACCGTTAATTGCATTTCACCTGCTGCGATCACACCAATGACAGAAACAATTCGAACTGATGAACGTTTTGAAAAAACATATCTCGACAGAATTTCTCTTGGCAGATGGGGAGAAGCAGAAGAGATAGCTGCAGGATTCTTATTTCTAGCTTCTGATGAATCAAGTTATGTAACTGGAATTGTACTAAGGGTTGATGGCGGAATGGGCATGTAAAATGACACTAATGTTTAGCTAAAAATCTTAGCATTATCTCACTAGATAACTCGGGTTGTTCTGAGTAAAAGTGATGACCCGATTGCTCAATTATCGATAATTCAGAACCAGGTATTCTTTCTGCAATCAATTTTGAATTCTCTGTAGGGACTAAAACATCATTAGAACCACAAATTACTAAAGTTGGGATCTTTAAATTACGAATCTCCTCTGAAACATCACAATCGTTCATCCCCTTTGTTCTCCTATCTAATTCTTCTCTGCTATGGGGAAATTTCCTCTTATTCTCATCGTAAAATTTTACTACTTCAGGTCTATTATCAATTGTATTTGGATGAAATAATGTCTCTAGTGCAGCTCTCCTTTCTTCAGGAGTAGCAGTTGGAATACCACCTTTAGCTCTTGTTTCTCTTATTCCTGGATTAGGCTTGATCGCATCTTTTCCTCCAAACTGTGAACATGCAATTATCAAACTTTTTAACCTTTCTTGATTTCTAACTGCAAATTCCTGACAAATCATTCCCCCCATCGAACCTCCAAAAATATGGAACTGTTCAATTTTCAAGCTGTCAACAAGACTCAAAACATCTAGAGCAAGTTTTGCAGGAGTTCTAATACCATCTTCGTTTAAAATTTTTGTTCTTCCACTTCCCCTATTATCAGCCATTATCAAACGATATTTTTTTGATAAAAGAGGTCTCAAACGTCCCCATACCTCAATGGTAGCTGTGAACCCTCCGACCATTACTAAAGTCTCACCCTCACCCTCTTCTTCATAATAAATCTCAAGTTCAGTTTCATTGCATTTTGCAAAAGGCAATTACTTCCCTCCTAAAAACTAAATAATTATTTATACGATAATAACAAAAAAAAGGAGTAAATTTATAATAATATTTTTACTTTTTTACATCTTAAAGAACTGCTAGTATTGGAATTTCTTTCTTAAACTAATTAACGTTAATCGATGAGAGGTAGCGAAATGAGAGGAATGATTCTAAAAGAATTTCAAAAACCTTTAGTCTTAGAAGAAACGAATGAACCCGAAATAGGTCCAAATCAAGTTCTAGTTAAATCTAAAAGTAATGGACTCTGCGCTACAGATTTAAAGATAGTTGATGGGTTAATACAAACCGCTCCTACACCATTAATGTTAGGTCATGAAAATGCAGGAGAAATATTAGAAGTTGGTAGTAATGTCACTGGATTTAATTCAGGTGACAGAGTAGTAGTTGTAAGTAAACAGACTTGTGGCTATTGTCAAATGTGTAGACTAGGAAGTGAAGAAATGTGTTTAAACTCACCTGGCAGGCTGGGAATTGAACTTCACGGAGGATTCGGAGAACTTGTTGCAGTTTCTGAAAGGAATCTGGTTAAAATAGGGGATAATGTTAGCTCATCCGCTGCTTGTTTAATAGGAGGCACTCTCGGCTCACCACTTCACGCGATTAGAATGGCAAATGTTCAGCTTGGAGAACACGCCGTGGTATTTGGTGTTGGAGGACTTGGCATTCATGCACTTCAAATTTTAAGATATCTAGGTGCAAATGTTATTGCAGTCGATATTAGTGAGGAAAAGTTAACTACAGCTAAAGAACTTGGAGCAACCGAAATCATTAATGCAAGTAAAACAAATCCTGTCGAAGCGATTTTGGAGATCACAAACGGATTAGGTGCAGATTTGGCGTTAGAAATAGTTGGAGGATCTGCAGTTCCAATCGTTATTCAACAGTGTATAGATTTACTTAAAAGGGGAGGAAGACTCCTTATCCTTGGATATCATATGGGACAAAAAGTTCCAATTGATCCTGCACAGTTAGTGTATAAGTGGATACAAATCATTGCATCACACAACCATACAGTTAAGGATGTTGCTGATGCTGCAAGCCTAGTGAATGACGGTAGAGTAAAAGCGATTATAACCGACACTATTCCTATAGAAGAGGCAAATGATGCGTTCCAAATTCTTCGCGCTGGAGATCCGGTTGGTCGTATAGTTTTAGAGTGGTCTTAGAAACCTTGTAACTTTAAACGAAATATTTAATTTAAATGATTAGGGGGTATCAAATGGAGTACCGTGTTGAAACTGACAGCATGGGAGAAATCAACGTACCTAATGACAAATACTATGGAGCACAGACTGCTCGTTCTTTAATACACTTCAAAATAGGTCTTGATAAATTCCCAAGAGAAATTATTAGAGCGCTCGGTATTTTAAAAAAAGCTGCTGCAATCACTAATCAGGAACTTGGAACTCTCTCTAAAGAAAAATCGGACCTGATTATTAAAGCTGCAGATGAAGTAATTGAAGGAAAATTAGATTTTCATTTTCCTCTTTCTGTTTGGCAAACTGGTAGTGGTACGCAAACAAATATGAATGCTAATGAAGTAATCTCTAATAGAGCTATTGAACTTGCTGGAGGTGTATTAGGATCTAAAGATCCGATTCATCCCAATGATGATGTAAATAAAGCACAATCATCAAATGACACTTTTCCAACCGCAATGCATATTGCAGCCGCAGAACAAATAAATCATATTCTTATTCCGAGTCTAGAAAAATTGAAAAATACTCTTGAAAAAAAATCAGAATCTTTTTCAGAAATTATCAAAATAGGACGTACACATATGATGGATGCAGTTCCATTAACTCTTGGACAAGAGTTTTCTGGCTATGTTACCCAAATAAATAATGGAATCAATAGAATTAAAACCACTTTAGAAGGAGGATTATATTATCTTGCACTAGGTGGTACTGCTGTGGGAACTGGAATAAATTCACATCCAGAATTCGCAAAGAATTCTGCTTTGAAAATTGCTGAAATTACGAATCTTCCCTTTGAAACTGCTCCGAATAAATTCGAATCTTTGGCAACAAACGATGCAATCGTTTTTGCAAGTGGCGCGCTTAAAACCATAGCAACTTCTTTAATGAAGATTGCTAATGATGTCAGACTCCTATCATCTGGCCCTAGGAGTGGTATTGGAGAGATTCTAATTCCAGAAAATGAACCTGGAAGTTCCATCATGCCTGGCAAAGTAAATCCTACTCAATGTGAAGCTATGACTATGGTTTGCTCACAAGTTTTAGGAAATGATGTTGCCGTCAATGTTGGTGGCTCCAATGGCCATCTAGAATTAAACGTCTTTAAACCAGTTATGATTTTCAATTTATTAAATTCAATACGTCTTTTGTCAGATGCCAGTATCTCTTTTGAAGAACATTGCGCAAGAGGAATTATTCCAAATGAAAAAAATATTGAAGCATACCTAAAAAATTCTTTAATGTTAGTTACAGCTCTTAATCCCGTCATTGG
>DFQF01000005.1 GCA_002377645.1 Nitrospinaceae bacterium UBA3496
TTCAGTTGGCGATTCATCCGGAATAGTTGAAATACGGAGAATATTTTCTCCAGCAAAGGAATTTGCAAAAGTAAAAAAAATTAACAGTAAGCATAAAAACGTAGATTTCATTCTAATTATCTTCCTTATAATTATATTAATATCGATTGAAATTTTAAAATCTTGACAACTTTTGTAAAAAAGTAAATCAGAACTATTTTGTAATGAAGAGAACGAACTCAGACAATCCAGTTGAGGTGGGTTAACGTCAGGTGAAGCCAAAAGAAAATTTACAATAAGAAATGAACATAAATATAAAGTCTTTTAAAATATTTAAATTTAAAAAAATAAAATATCACCTTTTTGACTCTTATGAAAAGTGTATTTTTAATTTTGGGAATTGTTTTTGGAAATTAGTTCATCTAAAAATTAAACTGCGGAACAGAGGAAATTCTTGAATTCATACATACACATAGGGGAGGATCCCATGATAAAACTCGGCAATGAAATTCTTACTTGAGAAAAACAAGGAAGGATTCCCCCGCCCCGCAGTTAAACTGTAACTTTCAATAAAATTATTGGACGGGTTAACTTTAATAAATCGGGCGAATTGTAAGGGGTGTAAAAAGAAGTTACTACATTCACTCATATTACAATAAATATAGGTTATGTCAAGAAATTTGTAATCAAAAAATCTTTCTTTTTTAGTTACTTGTTGCCATTTGATTTTGTACTTACAGGTTCAGAGGCTTTTCTGTTACCTGAAATAAAGTCCTGTATCATTTGTAAAGATTTAGTGTCTGTCATTTGTACTGGTGGATGTTTCATAAAAAATGCACTTACAGCAAAAAGTGGACCGGATTCTTTTCTGTCCCGAGCGATTTTGGCTAAACGGATTGCGTCTATTACTACTCCACCAGAATTTGGAGAATCTTCAACTGAAAGCCTTGCTTCTAATTCAAGTGGGATTCCACCAAAACCTTCTCCTTCAATCCTTAAAAAACAAATTTTGTTGTCTTTTTGCCAAGGGACGTAGTCGCTCGGCCCAATATGAATATTTTCTTCTTCTAGAGGAATATTTAACTCACCTTGAACGGATGATGTTTTGGAAATCTTTTTTGATTTTAGACGAGAACGCTCTAGCATGTTCAAAAAGTCAGTATTACCCCCAGTATTTAATTGGTAGGTCCGTTTTACTTTTATGCCTCTATCAGAACAAAGTTTGGCAATTGTTCTATGAAGAATAGTTGCGCCTAATTGAGCTTTTACGTCATCCCCGATTACAGGAATACCTGCTCTAGCAAATCTTTTAGCAAATTCTGGATCTGATACGATGAAAACTGGCATGCAATTAATGAAAGAAACGCCTGATTCAAGTGCAGCTTCTGCGTAGAATTTTGCAGCTTTTTCTGAACCAACAGGCATAAAATTTAACAGAATTTCTACACCGTTTTCTTTCAGATCTTTTACAACGTCAGCGGGTTCTAACTCAGCCGGTACAAATGTTTTGTCTGGATGATAGTCGGACATATGGGAAGCTACACCATCTAGTATAGGACCCATTTTAACCTCAACGTCATAGTCTGGAAGATCTTCCCATATTGTTTTTGTACAGTTGGGATGGGCAAAAACAGCTTCATGCAAGGGCCTTCCAACTTTTCTAACATCTATATCATATGCTGAAACTATCTCTATATTCTCTGGCCCATACTCGTTAATATTTCTATTCATAAGGCCAATTTCTTCTTGAGGATTATTCTTATAAAACTCAATCCCCTGAATGAGAGAACTGGCACAATTTCCAACTCCAGCTATTGCAACACGAATAGTTTCAGTCAAATTTCGAAACCCCCAGTTTTTTCTTAAATGATGAGATTAACAAAGCTTGTATTCCATGATTTTTAATTAGCAAGGTTTAACCCTACCTCTTATAGAAATGGGTTATCGCCAATGGGATGAAACAGAAAACATGGCAAAGGTGAAATTAAATTAACGATAACGGGTTGTCAACCTTATTCTTGAAATTTAGCTTAACAGGTCGAAAAAAAAACTATTTAATAAATTTTATGATTTTATTGTCATAAATTATGATAAATTTAAATAAATTTATGTGTTGTTAATTTTTTCGCGGAGAATAAACTATGAAGATAGCTCTATATTCTGATATACACGCACAATTAGCACCTTTAGACATTGTTTTGGAGGAGATAGATAAACTGAATGTGCATTGGGAAATAGTGATTGGGGATCATGTGATGGGTGGACCTGAACCTTCTGAAGTTGTTGAACGTCTTCGTTCTAGGAAAAATTGTTTGCCCATTTTAGGAAATTTTGATCGTTGGGTGATAGACAAAGTAGACGAACAAGATAATCCTTTTCCCCAAAGAAATGAAGGCTCTAGGATGACTAGAGAGCGTCTTTCCGAAGATCAGATTAATTGGCTCAGAGGATTGCCACAAGAGTTGAAAATTTCTCCTGAACCTGGGCATGAAATGCATGTTTTTCATGGTTCTCCAGGGAATGATGAGGGAGCTTTGCCTTTAAGACTGTCAGATGAAGAGATTTTAAAACGTCTCGCAGGTTCCACTTCAGAACTTTTGGCTTTTGGGCAAGTTCATGGTCCTTATGTAAGAGAGGTAGGACAACATACACTTGTATGTGCCGCTTCTGCTGCAGTAAATTGGGATGGAGACAATAGACCTGCATATGTTATCCTTGAATATACCGGAAAGGGAAATTGGGAAGTTGAGATTAATAGAGTGGAATATGATTTTGAGTCACAGGCGAAGTTAAATGAAGAAAGCTGGGTTCCTGATGGGGTGAATCAAGCTAAAACAATTAGAACCGGAGAGTTTTGGAATCCGGCTCATATGCCTCATTAGTTGTCATGCCTGTTTATATTTCTGGAAAAAGACCTGAAAAATGGGAGAAGCAGGTCAAAGATTTTGTACAAAAAAGGTATGGGGACTTGAGTTCATCAAACGGTTTTCCTCCAGGTGGCACTATTAGGTCTATCCGAGATGGATATCCAGAAAAATTATTAAGTAAATTATCTAAGGACATAACAGATTCATATTGTGGATGTGGTTTTCCATTTGAATCTATTGAATTTTCTAATTTTCAGACGGTAGTTGATTTAGGTTGTGGAGTGGGTCTTGATAGCCTGCTTGTATCTGATTTTTTAGAAAATAAGGGAAGAGTGATTTCTCTTGATTTTGCTTTTCCTATGGTCAATAAACTTCAGAAAAGTATCGACAAAAACGGCAAAAAAAATATTTTTCCTGTTTTAGGTGATATGGAGAAAATACCCTTAAAGGATGAATTTGCTGATTTCTTGTTTGCGAATGCGTCATTTAATTTAATTGTAAAAAAAAAGATCGCTTTCAGTGAAGCATATAGAATTTTAAAACCAAAAGGTAAATTAATTTTAAGAGAATTGGCCCTTAAAAATTCTTTGCCAGACGAAATAGAGCAGGATCCGAGTGCTTGGAATTCATCACTAGGTGGAGTTATAAGTAAATCTGACTGGCTTGAACTTCTTACTAATGTTGGTTTTACAGATATTCAAATTTCTGATGAAAAAGATTTTTCTCCTGTAATTTCCTTGAAAATACAAGCCTACAAATAACAAACGTCTTCCAAATTTATATAAGTTTGAGTTTCTTGATTGTGTTTCATCAGTATGTTATAAGTTTAAGACATACACATTTTATTATATATTTTTGCTTCCTTACTTTTCGTAAGATGACATGGAGGAGGGGTTATGAGTTTTAGACGATTCGCAGTTTTAACTGTTGTAGCTTTTGCTTTAGTTGCATTTTCTTTTAGTAATGTTTCCGCAAAGCTAAAAGTAGTAGTTCGTACAGTTCCTGCCGTTGCTGCTCAAACATATCTAAAATCAATACCTGCAAAATTCAAGAAAGCTACAGGTATTGATGTTAAGATTGAATTTGTAGCATCTAGAGCCCTTGGTAGAAAATTGGTTACTGCAGCAGAGACAAAGTCAGGTGCTGACATGATTATGGCTCTTTACAATAGGCCTGTTACTGTCAAAGAATCTCTAGAGCCGTTAGATGATGTTCTAAAACCACTTGAGAAAAAATATGGTGGTTTCTCTAATGTTTTCTATGATGCGGGAAAGATTGATGGTAAATGGTTGGCTGCACCGTATATTGGGGTTTCTCAAATTCTGAACTATCGTAAAGATCTATTAAAGAAGATAGGAGAAAATCCTCCTGATACTTGGGAAGACGCTCTTAGAATAGGGAAAAAACTTAAGAAAGCAAAATTAGCTCCTTGGGCTGAAGCATTGGGAAGTCATGTAATTGACCCAAGTACTACAGTACTCTGTATTCTATGGGGTTATGGTAGTAGACAGGTGTCGACAGACGGAAAAAAAATTACTATTGATTCTCCAGAGACTAGAGCTGGTTTGCGATTTATTAAAAAAGCTTATAAAGAAGCTTGGCCAAAATCAACAATTGGTTGGAAAACTTTAGAGAACAACCAAGGTTTTCTTGGTGGGAAAATTGGTATGACTATCAATGCGGCAAGTATTTGGTGGAAGTCTAGTCAATGGAATGTAAATAGGAAAAAGAAGAAAAACTGGAAACCAAAAAAGAAATGGAAATTTATTTATGAAAATATTGGATTCTCTCTAATACCTCGTGGTCCAGCTGGAAGACACTGTACTTCTATTCCTATGACTTTAGTTCTTCTAAAGCATTCGAAACATAAAAAGGATGCAAAAGAGTTTATTAAATTTATGTTAAGACCTGAAATTCAAACAGAGTATGCTGTAAAGTCCTGGATGTTTATACCTGTTTATAATGGATTGGCTGCAAAATTACCTGACAATGAATTTACTCGTGTGATGGCAAAGCAAGCAAAATTTGCCCATTTGCCTGGTTGGCCTGGACCACCTAGTAAGGCTGGTGCACAGACTCATGCACGTTTTGTTCTTTTGTCGATGGCGCAGCGTTATGTTAAGGGTCAGAATATTGACGATTCGATTAAACAAGCAGTTAAAGAACTTAGGAAATTATATAAAGTTCAATAATTATACGCCTGCTTTAAATAAGGTATAGGAGTAGTTCTAATGGCAGGCAGTTTAGATGACAAGAATTTGAATTTAGGTGGTAAAGTGGGGGAGGATTTTCCCCCACTTGGTCCCTTAGGAAGGTGGATGGAGAAACCAGAAGTTCTTGGTTATATACTTTTGGCTCCTGCAATTATCTTTCTTCTTGTTTTTCTTGGATATCCATTCATAAAAGCAATTTGGTTGACTATGCTCGACAAAGAGGTCGGTGTCGAGGGTAATTTTGTTGGTTTTCAAAATTATATTATGCTTTGGCAAGATTCAGTTTATAGATGGACAGTTGTAAATGCTTTGATTTTTACTACCATTTCAGTTCTCGCTAAGTTGATTTTAGGAATCCTTGGTGCACTGGTTATGAATCAAGCTTTTTTTATGAAGAATTTTTTTAGAGGTTTTGTTCTCCTTCCTTGGATTATTCCATCAGTATTAAGTGCTCTTATTTGGTTGTGGATGTTTGATGATCAATATGGGGTAATAGGGAGAACTTTAATATCTTTTGGTCTTATTGATGAAATGATCTTATGGCTTACTGATTGGGGTATGGCGCTCACGTCTATTATTATAGTCAATGTATGGAGAGGGACTCCATTCTTTATAGTTTCACTATTAGCTGCTTTGCAGACAGTTCCACAAGAACAATATGAGGCTGCTGAGATTGACGGTGCTGGTTTATTTTCACAATTTTTACATGTTACTCTTCCAAATATTAAACATGTGCTAATTATTGTTACGCTGTTCGGTACGATTTGGACTATAAGTGATTTTAATATTATTTATGTAATCACGCATGGAGGTCCAGCAGATAGTACTCACGTTTTCTCTACACTTGCTCATCAGAGAGCATTTGATGCAGGACAAATGAGTGAAGGAATTGCAATTTCTTTTACGATGTTTCCGATTCTATTTGTAATCTTGTTTATTCGTTTTTATCGAATGAGGAAGGAAGATTAAGTGTCTGATGTAAGTATGAAAAATGAGACCCAAAACAGTTCTAAAATTGAATTTACAATGCGACAACGTAGATTTCTT
>DFQF01000012.1:0-11724 GCA_002377645.1 Nitrospinaceae bacterium UBA3496
ATCAGTTGGATAATCATCCAAGGAAGACATGTAAGAGTAAATGTTATTCAATATTTCCTTCCAAAATCCTTCATCAAGCCTTTCTATTTTTTTGCAGATTCAATGTGGTTGATTTTTAATATTGTAATGACATACGCTGGCTTTCTATTCTTAGCTGAAGAAATGAATCCACTACAAAGAACAGCCACCTTAGAAATACCAGAACCAATCATACATGCAATTATCCCTATTGGTTTTGGATTAATGTCAATACGATTAATTTTTTATATGTACCGTGTTTATGTAAAAAATGAACCGGAAGTTATCTTTGACACTGAAAAAACTGACGAGGAAGACTAAAGATGAATTTTTTCATTTATGCCATTGAATTCCTCAATATAAATTTTGCTGAACCAATAGTGGCTTTTATGGAACCAGCAAAAAATCTTATAGCTTCAAGTTTCAGCATGCCTACGGTCTTATTGGGTTCACTTGCACTATTTTTAATCTTAAGAGTTCCCATAGGAATAGCTTTGGGGTTAGGATCAGTCCTAGTTTTTTGGCTAACAGACGAACCTTTTGCAAGCCTAGCACTTTCCTACTATTCTGGTCTGGACAAATTCCCATTTATAGCCGTACCGATGTTTCTTCTTGCAGGCGCACTTATGGAAAAAGGAGGAATCAGCAAAAGATTGATTTCCATTTCAGACTGTTTTGTTGGGAACGTAAGAGGTGGATTAGCACATGTAACGATTTTGTCTTGCATGCTCTTCGCTGCGATTTCAGGGTCAGGCCCAGCAACTACTGCTGCAGTTGGTGGATTAATGATTCCCACCATGCTTAGAAGACAATATGACAAGAATTATTCCGGCGCAGTTGCGGCTTGCGGTGGAACTCTCGGTATACTGATTCCACCCAGCATAGCCATGATAATTTACGGCGTTAGTTCGGACCAATCTATTACACGATTATTTATTGCCGGATTTCTACCTGGAATTTTACTAGGATTTCTTTTAATGGTAACTGCTTCTATCATGGCCAGGTTCAGTACCGTAATCGAGGAAGACCGTCCATTTTCTTTTCAACATTCCATCGAAACAATTTGGGAAGCAAGATGGGCTGTTTTTGCCCCTGTGGTAATACTAGGAGGAATATATGGAGGTATCGTTACTCCCACAGAAAGCGCTGTCCTCGCTGTTATTTATGGGTTTGTTATAGGATTTTATGTTTACAAAGAATTAGATCTCAAACTAGTAAGAGAGTGCTTAGAAATAGCCACTCTAGTCACTGGAACAATAGCAATTATTTGGGGGGCATCTCTTGCTTTCGGAGAACTTATAAACATTCATGAGATTCCTCTAATAGTCACCAAATTTATTACTGGAATCACGGAAAATCCTTTCTTTATACTTGTTCTGATCAGTTTGTTTTTAACATTCGTTGGCATGTGGCTGAATACAATGGCACAAATCATTATTTTAACACCCCTTTTTCTTCCCGTAATCACGCAAGCCAATATAGACCCAATTCACTTCGGAATTGTTTTCGTAGTTAACTGCGAAATTGGTTTCTTAACCCCTCCTCTTGGAACAAGTCTTTTTGTTGCAATGGGAATAGCCGATACCACGCTAGGACGCATAAGTTTGGCGGTCTTGCCATTTATTGTTTCAATGTTAGTTTGTGTTTTATTGCTTGCATATTTCCCAAGCATTTCACTATTTTTACCAAACCTAATCCTTGGAGTTGGAAAGTAGCAACTTATAACTTTTATTTGGAGGAACTTCTATGAAATTTTGTTCAAGAAGAGTAATAGGTACTTTCACAATAGCTTTTTTCGTTGTTGCAAGTTTCTTAGCAATTGCGCCTAAAGTGGATGCTGCAAAAAAAAAGGTAATGAAATTTTCACATAATCAACCCCCTAGGCCAAATGCTATTTGGCAAGCTGCAGCAACTACATTTCAAAACTTTCTCAGGATCCATTCTAAAGGGAAATTAGATACTAAGATCTTCCCCGCTTCCCAGCTTGGTTGGGATAGACAAGTTGCGAAAAAAGTGAAAATGGGTTCCGTACAGATGCAACTTGTAGTTCTTAACAATCTTTCTCAGTTTGACCAAAGACTCGACATTCTTACGCTCCCATTTATGATAGGAAGCTTTGAAGGTGCCCACAAAGTACTTAATAGCGATATTGCAAATAAATTAATGACGGATTTCAGAAAGAAAACTGGTATACGTATGCTCGCATTGATTGCAGGTGCGTTCAGGAATATGATGAATAGCAAACATCCCATTAACAAACCTTCAGACTTAGGTGACTTAAAAATGAGGATCGCTAAAAATCCAATAATGATAGGAACTTACAAATCTTTAGGTGGAAGTACAATTGGGATGAAAGGTAGTGAACTCTATAGTGCACTTAGCACCGGCGCAGTAGACGGTCACGATGGTGGCACAGCATGGGCATATGGTATGAAGTTTCACGAAGTAGCAAAACATATGGCAGTTACCATGCATCAGCTAGTTTCTGGATCTTTAATCATCAATGAAAAATACTACCAAAAACTTCCAAAAAATCTTCAAGCAGCAGTACAAAAAGCAGCTAGAGACACAGCTGCATGGAGCAACAAATACTGTCAAGCGCAACATGATTACGCAATTTCAGAATTCAAGAAAGCAGGACTTAAAATTACAAATCCAAACTTAGCCCCTTTCCAAAATGCTGTTGCCCCAGTCTACAAACAATTTGCAGACAGAGTAGGCGGAATGGCACTTATAAAAAAAGTGCAGGAAATGGGAAAATAGCATCATAGACTGTACAGGTTTTTGGCGCTCTTCTAAATCAGAAGAGCGCCAATTTCATACAAGAAAGGATAAACATGAGCAACAAAGATTTTGAAGGACAGAACGCAATCGTGACAGGTGGAGCGACAGGCATCGGTGAATCTACAGCTAGGATACTTGCAGATAGAGGTGCAACGGTAACGATTTTTGATATCAATCAAGAAGGAGCTGAAAGAGTCTCTTCTTCTATTAATGAAAATGGAGGCAAAGCATTCCCTTCTATTACGGATCTCACGAATTGGGAAGCCACAGAAAAAGCTGTGAAAGAGGCAAAATCAAGAGAAAATCGTTTAGACGTGGTAGTGCACAGCGCAGGAGGATTTCCTAAATACGTAAGTTTACTAGACTGCCCCGTTGAAACCTGGGAAGGAATTCTAAACTCAAATCTTAAATCCATGTTTTATCTATTAAAAGCAGCAGCACCACTCATGATTGAGAATAAGTACGGCAGATTCGTATCTCTTTCAAGTATGGCAGCTAGAAGTGGCACAAATCCTAATCCGCCGCATTATACTGCCGCGAAAGGCGGAGTTCTGGCACTAACAAGACAAGCAGCTCTTGAACTTGGAAAATACAACATTACCGTGAATGCAGTTGCACCCGCCAATGTAAATAGCCCAAGAGGACTTGCGAATAGAACCGAGGAAAGAATTGCTCATATAGAAAGCACCTCTCCCATGAGAAGACTATGTGAACCTGATGAAATAGCTTCAGCTGTTGTTTTTTTATGTAGTAAAGAGGCAGGATATGTTACAGGAGCTACTTTGGATGTAAACGGCGGCGCCACAATGGCCCCATGATCTTAGTTAAGGTTTTCTGGCCTCTACATAAAGGGTGGTTGCAACGCGGTGTGGATCTGATTGATCTATTTTCTTAAAATCGTTCTCTTCGCTTTCGTTTGAACCTGTAGTTTTAATACTTACAAAACCAGCTTCTTTGAGAATAAATTCAAAAGTTTCGAAATCGTAAAGAAATTGATGTTGATTTCCTGCTACAAGATCATTGCATCGCATCATTTTGGTTTGACCTTCCCTCAGGTTTACGAAATGAGGATTCTCTTCCTTTTGATTATTCGATGTATATCCAGAAAGAAGAGTTTCGCCATCTGGAACACCAATTCTAATTACTCCTCCTGTATCTAAAAGTTCAAAGCAATTAGGTAGAATTACTTCTCTGACAATGTACAATGGAATATGTTCAAAAAAGTGCTCTGAGTAAATAGATTTTGCTGAACCTTCACTTAAAGGGAGACCTTTTCGAACATCTAAAACAAGAACTTCTGTTCCAGAAGTTAATTTCGGGGGATAACAGTCTACATTAAGCCAATTTTCTTTTAGTGTATTTCCGCAACCAAGATGAATTTTCAGATCAGACAATTTCCTTAATCTTCTAATTTTCGAACGATAACGTAAACTTAAAAAACACCTGACCCTTAAAATAAGCATATCTAACTCATAACGGAAGATGGTACTTAAATGACGAGGAAATCCTATAAATATCCAAATTTTTTTTGAAAATACTCGAAGTGATTTAGGTAAAAAGCAATACGGAGACCACGTCTCTTTTACCTGATGTAATTTCTCTTTTTCCATACTTCACTCAAAAAGATTTTAAAAAAATTTTTTCATTCACTAAGATGTAGTTAGCCATATTTTTTCAAATTAGACAACAAACTAAAAAATCAACATGTAAATCCACTTGACGCCTATAGAAGTTCGTGTAAATTTAACATAAATTTAGTGGCCCCTTCGTCTAGCGGTCAGGACACTGGCCTCTCACGCCAGGAACAGGGGTTCGAGTCCCCTAGGGGTCACCAATTAGAGAAAAGGAGGATAAACATTTCGAACAATGCTTTCGTTACAAAAATAACTTCATCTCCAATCATTCAAATACTAGTTTTCGTATGGGTGCTGACTATGAATTTCCTTTACTACAATCAATTAAGAGAACTCTTTTACCCAACCTTACAAAAAATATTCTCTTTCACAGGTATTTCCCTACCGTTTTAAATTTGGAAAATATTTCAAGAAACACATTCTACCTTTACTTGATGAACATTATAAAGTCAGATAGAATTTTCACATAATCGCTCGATGTTCCCCTGCAAAAACATACCTAAAGGAATTCTCTTTTTGCCTGAATCTATGCAACAAAAAACTCCGACTACCTTAGATTGTTTTTCAGCAATAGGCATTTTACTCTTCGTTCTTTTAACGTTCATAGGAGAAGGAAGACTTCGCTTAGAAGATTATACAGAGGTAGTACATGCATTTGGTGCTGGAGGCAATCATGAAAATCTCACTACAATTTTAAGGAGATCTCTTGACCCAAACTATCTAACTGGAGACATATATGCAGATAGCTTGAAATATTTTTTCATTCCGTTTGTGGAAGGTCTGAAATTTTTTTATGGATTGGGCTTCGATTTCAACATTCAGTCTATTGTGTTGCAATGGACTGGAAGAATTGCTTACCTCACCTCTATTTTCTATCTTTGCAGATATCTTGTTCCTTCAAAGATAGCCCCCTGGATAGTTTTTATTTTCCTTATTCGTTCTAGACTTATAATTGGAGAGTTTCCTGTTCTAAGTTATTTCGATCCGAACATGGAAATATCCATGGCTTTCTGTCTGTTTTCATTACTCTTTTTTTTAAAAGGCAAAAAAGAGCTTGCTGCATGCTTAGCATCCATCGGGACCATCTTTCACTATAGATTTCCAATTTTTCTTTTATTTTTCTATCTAATTTGGCTTGTTTTTTATTGGAGAGAACTATCTTTAAAAACAATCTTACTTTCTTTATTTGGTGCAATACTTTTTTCATTACCTCTCCTTTATTTAATGCTTCCGGTTGCTTTTCATCAAACCAATCCAGCTGAAAATGAAATAATGCGGCGTATTATTTTTTCAGCAATAGCTAACGAATTCGCTCCATTCACAACTTTAACGCACGTATGGCCTAGATACTCTTTCCTTTTTTTCACTAGCTTTTTAGGTACTTGCTATTTTTATAAATCAAAAGAAAAATATTCGAGAAACATACAAAGAGTTCTTTCACTCTTTCTTTATTTCACGATTATTCTAACTCTCTTTCAATTTATTTTTACAGAGATAACTCTGAGCCTTTTATTTCTTCAACTACAAACAAATAGAATTCTGCAAATTTGGATAATTATAGGAACGATTTGGTCTTGTCAGTGGTTTTTGAAAATAATTGAGGAACCAAATAATTACAAAACCAAAGTATCCGTTCTTCTTTTTATGATTTGTTTGTTTTTCTCAGATACACTCTTTAGCCTGCAAATATCAACTTTCAAAATATTTCCAGCATTCGTCTTAAGTGTATTTTTTCTTTTATGTGTTTTTATTTTTTCTAAGTATCCAACTTCTAATTTTTTAAACCATAGCAAGACTAACCTGATCTTTGTTTTAGTTTTCTTTTTCACAACTTCAGGTCTTTTTGTTGCCAGAATAATACAAAACTCTTCTGACAGATGGAAAGAATTAGATGACTGGAAATCTATACAACTGTGGGCAAAATCAAATACACCCAAAGACTCTGTTTTTTTTAATCCTAGTGGTATTGGAGGATTTAGAATTTTTTCTGAGAGGACACATGTAGGTGCACTATACGACCTACATTTATCACTATCATTAGACCCTAGCAAAACTCATGTAATTCACCAACGACTCAATGACATTGAATTTCCAATAGTCAAATCTATAGACACAAGACATCTATCATGGCAAAAAAACTCGAAAAGATTCGAATCTATACATAATGAATTATTAAATGAAGAAAAATATTTATCTATTATCAAAAAAGTAAAATTTGATTACATTATCAGAAGGAGTAATAAACCTTTAAAATTCAAAGAAGTCTATTCCAACAAATCCTTTATCGCTTACAAAATCGATAGGAAGAAAGATAGACCTTTTAAATAAACTTAAAAAAAGTGCACGAGGAAAAACGTTTGCAAAATATTACAAAAACAAATCAAAAAGGAGCAATTTTCACAGGTTTAGGAATTATTTTCTTCTCTTTTTTGACTTTTATCGGAGAGGGAAAATTACGAATAGAAGACTGGTATCAAGTCATACATTCAACTGGTGCTGGTGGACATCACGAAAATCTCATAACTGTATTAAAGAAATCTTCTATTCCCGGGTATTTGAAAGGAGACCTTTATACAGACAGTCTGCAGTACTTCTTCTTTCCCTTCGTTGAAGGGATGAAGTTTTTCTACCGCTTAGGTATGGACTTTAATTTGCAGTCAATTTTACTGCAATGGATTGGACGTATTGTCTATCTCTCTTCTATATACTGCCTATGTCGTTTGCTTATAAGTTCCAAACTAGTGCCATGGTTAGTTATGGCATTTTTAATAAGAACAAGAATTATCATTGGCGAATTTCCTTTGCTAAGTTATTTCGACCCAAATATGGAGATCTCAATATCTCTCTGTTTATTCTCCCTCTTATTATTCTTAAAAGATAAAAAAGATATGGCTGCCTGCTTGGCTTCTGTAGCTACATTATTTCATTATAGATTTCCAGCACTCCTATTACTCTTTTACCTCGTATGGCTTACATTAAACTGGAAAACTGTCACAAAAAGGACAATTATTGTTGGTACGTTCGGGGCTATACTTTTTTCTATTCCATTTCTAAAAATGATTCTTCCACTTCTGCTAAATCATTCAACACCAGAAAACAACGAAATAGCCAAACTAATCATATTTTCAGCAATTGCAAATGAATTCGCACCTTTTTCTACTATTGGATATATATGGCCAAGGTATGGATTTCTTTTTTTTACTTCTGTAATTGGCTTGAAATTCTTCTTCTCTCATGAGTATAAACTTTCATCTCCTCTTAGAAGAGATTTAAAAACATTCCTTGTTTTCACATTAGTTCTTGTATTACTCCAGTTTATTTTCACAGAAATAACACTCAGTCTCTTTTTCTTAAAATTACAAACAAATCGAATTTTACAATTATTTGCAATCTTCATGACAATATGGTCAAGTCAGTATTTCATGTCATTAATAGAAAAGAACAAAAATAATTATCTCAATATACTGACAATTTTTTATATGTTTGTACTGTTTTTTTCAGATACATTTTTCCATTTCGAAATTTCCAAAATGAAAGTTTATCCTTTCTTCTTGATGGCATTTATCCTTATGTTTTGTTTCTTTATAAAAGCAATCTCTTTTCAAAACACAAAAAGAATAAGACCTCCAAAAGTCTGTTTAATATGGATATTCATTTTCACACTCATTTGTTCTGCAGTATATTTCAAACGTTTATCGAACGTAATGCCGGAAAGATGGAGACTTTTAGACGATTGGAAGGCAGTGCAAATGTGGGCAAGAAAGAATACCCGTTCCGATTCAATTTTCTTTACGCCAAGTGGCGTTCCGGCTTTCAGAACATTTTCAGAAAGGGCTCCGGTAGGAGAACTATATGATTTGCATTTAGTTGTATCTTTAAACCCTAAAATTATACCTCAAGTTTATCAGAGGTTGAAAGATATTGAATATCCCTTGATCAAATCATTAGACAATAGACGCGATTTCTGGAAAGAAATTATGGAAGGGGAGAATTTACAAGATAAATATAACGAAACTTTAAACGAACAGAAGTATTTATCCATACACGAAAAGGTAAGATTTGATTACATCATAAGGCGCAAGAACATGCCTTTAAATTTAAAAGAGAAGTTTTCCAATACTAGTTTTATAATTTACAAGATGGACAAAAGTACAAAACAAAAACCTAAAACATAAACTCATACAAACAAACGCTGATACATGTCTGAACTGAAGATGCTCTCTTTATCATATTTTTCTTTAAGTTCTTTAAACAAATTACGTTTAGGATACATAGCCTCAAAAAAATCTTTGGTAATCATTTCATCTTTAGCTAGATAAAATTTACCTTCCAGATTTGTTGTCAGAATCAACAATTCTTTTTGAAATTCTTTTATTTTTTCTATTTTCCTATTCCTTAATTGTATATCTATACCAAGACTGAACGCATCATCGGAATAAGAAATCATAAAATCATCTTTGCCATGCAGTTTCACTCCACATAATAAACTCTCAGAGTCGTATTTTTGACATAATTTAATAATATCAACAATGGGTTTTGATCCGTGTCTTCTAGGTATCATAGGCTGAAACTCTAAAAATCCATGAGGACGATATACATGTTTTAAATTTGGAATTTTGTGATGCATAAAATTCCAATCCGTAAACAACATAATTTTCTTTTTTCGATCAATCATCTTAGCCAACAAATAATGTAATTTATTAACTTTTTTTATTGAAGAAGGTAGGAAAAAAGGTCTCAAAAGAAACCAAGTTGGTCCTGATGGGAAAATACCAAAAACACGATTAGGCACTTTACAGGAGTTAGAAACTAAATTGGAATCAACTTTCACGTCACTTTCTATCCACTTTGCGGCGGTAACATAGCCTCTGCCTAAACTCTTTCCTCTAGGAAAACAGTCAACCCAAGAAACTAAAAAATCAGAGGTCTCTCTTAATTTCTCAATCTTTTCTATTGTTTCAGAAATATCTTTGGAAACAAAACTTGAAACCTCCACAAAAGGGGAAGGTATTTTCTTAAGTGTTAATGTTATTTCAAGTATTATACCTAATAGGCCCATACCTCCTATTACTGCATAAAATAAATCTACATTTTCATTTTCATTGAGAGTTAAAATACTTCCATTGGAAAGTAATAATTTCATATCTTTCACTAAGGCGCCAAAATTTCCACTTTTCCATGAATCCTTACCATGTACATTGTTTGATACCGCTCCACCAACTGTAATATCTCCTCCAGGACAAGCACTTAGCGTCCAATTATCAGGCAAACTCTTTGTGAAAATATCTGAGAATTTGGCTCCAGGTTCAACAATCATCTCACCAGTTTCCCGATTCCATGATAGAATTCGATCCATTCTTGATAGATTAAGAACGATTTCGTTTGTATTTAGAATCATATCTCCATAACTATAACCACTTGCTCTGTTACATATTGTCTTTTGATTGTTTTTTGCAAAGGTTAAGACTTCTTTTAATTCTTCAATTGATTTTGGATATGCCACGAGACATTTACTTTTTAAATTTTCTGTAAAAGAAGTTATCGTCTCTTCTTTAATTTGAACCATTTAAAATACTATCCTCATTTAAAACAATTATTTAACAACATAAAGTTAAATTAACTTAAAGATATCTCTTGCCTTTTGGAAACAATTTCAAAAGGCAATATGAAGCATAAATAATGAGATACGTATCTAAATAAAGTCTGTAAGTTGTATGCGCCCAGGCTATAGCAGAAACTAATGCGAAGGAAAAAAACATAAAATAAAAAATACTATGCTCCCTCTTTTGTCTCCTACCTAAATATATTCCTATAATTCCAAAGAACAATACTGGAGTATAGGACAACGTATAGAAAAAACGCTTAAAGAAATTTTCACTGGTTGGAGAAAGCATAGGACTAAAACCTGCGAAAATTTTTACAGCGGCATATTTCATTTCGAGAAATGGATTTTTAAAAGCAAAATCTAATGCTCTTCTTGTAAATTCATCGTTCTGCTCAAAAACGGTCATTTCCTCTAATTTTTTTCTATCCTCTTTTGTTATTCTAGCTAAGGCTTTGTGAGTACTCATACAGAGAGTTGACCATGGATAATATGAAAGTGTATCAGGATTATGAGCTGTCCATAACTGTACCCCTGAACCTATTTTAAAAACGGCTTTGCCATGGACAAAATAATTACGCACTATCCACGTGGAAATAACTAAAATAAAACAGACAGAGAACAAAAGAAGCCTTTTTGTTATTTCACTATATTTCTTATTTGAGTTTAATAAGAACCAAATAATTACAAAAGGAAAAAGAATCAACATCGTTTCTTTTACCAGCGCTGTCAAACCAAGTGAAATGCCTGCATAGATAAAATCTATTTTTCGACGATCATCAATTGCTTTAAAAAAACAGAAAATTGACAAAGCCATAAGAAAAGTTAAAAAAGAAGTTTCTTGTAATGCAGTATCATGAACCACGTAGTATGGATAAATTGAAACTAGTAAAGATGATAAAATAGCAACATTATTATTAAATAAACGTTTAGCAATTTGGAAAATTAAAAAAACTGAACAAGTTCCAATTAACGAGTGGAACAATATTGGGGGCAGTGAATTTTTTCCAAATAGAAAATAAAATAATGATAAGAACAGGGGATAAAGAGGAGGACGCATAGCATGAACAAATCCATCTGAACCAGGAGAAGAAGTCAATCCTTTTCCTTCCACAAAATTTATTGCAATTTCACTGTATTGACTATAACCGCTTCCCCACCAATTGACTGGAACAATATCCAGAAAAGGAATCCCAAAATAATATTTGAAAACTCCAAAACCAAATCTCAAGGAAAACGCAAGAAAGAATAAAAAGAATAGAACCTTCCTAGGAGACCAAATCTCGGACTTATTATCTTCTAGAAGAATCATCATCATACTCCTCATTTAAAACGATTTAACTTATCGGCCAGTCACTTAAAACAAGAAAGAATACAATGAGGATAAGTGAAATTTAATAAATCGTACCTAACATTCGATTCTACTTTTTCAAAACTATTCTTCGCTAAGTTTGAATAATCTTCGGCTGTTCTAATACTTGTTCCACGATCAAATTTAATTAAAATTTTTGCGAAGAGAGTCGCATCTAAAACAAGACACGGATCCATAGAAATCAATCTCCCACCTTTTTTAAGGAATTTTTTTGAAGAATCAAGAAGTTGAATCACTTCCTCGTCTTCCATATGATGCATTAAATTATAAGCTAAAATTATATCGAATTGTTCATCTTCAGGCAGATCAATAGA
>DFQF01000012.1:11769-11926 GCA_002377645.1 Nitrospinaceae bacterium UBA3496
CGATTCTACTTTTTCAAAACTATTTAACGCCAAGCTCGAATAATCTTCGGTAGTTCTTATACTTGTCCCGCGATCAAATTTGATTAACATTCTCGCCAATATGGTTGCATCTGAAACAAGACACGGATCCATAGAAATCAATCTCCCTCCTTTTTTA
>DFQF01000019.1 GCA_002377645.1 Nitrospinaceae bacterium UBA3496
CCTCTGGGTCCTCTTAATGTTTTATGAGTTGTGGTCGTTATTATTTGTGCATGGCCAACAGGAGAGGGATGATCTCCACTTACTATCAAACCTGCGATATGTGCAATATCCGCCATCAAAATTGCACCGACTTTATCCGCAATTTCACGAAATTGAGCATAATCAATCTCTCTGGGGTACGCACTTGCACCAGCAACAATTATCTTCGGAGAACATTTTATTGCCTGAGCCTCAACATCATTAAAATCTATAAGATGATTTTCTGGATCAACACCATAACTTCCAACTTCGAACCATCTTCCAGAAAATGTAACCGGATGACCATGCGTAAGGTGACCTCCATGAGACAGGTTCATCCCTAGAATTGTATCTCCAGGTTCTAACAAACCAAAATAAACCGCTGCATTCGCTTGTGCACCACTATGAGGTTGAACACAAGCATGATCTGCTCGAAATATTTTCTTCGCCCTTTCGATAGCAAGTGTTTCCGCAACATCAACAAATTCACAACCACCATAATACCGTTTTCCAGGCAAACCCTCTGCGTATTTATTAGTCATGACACCACCAACCGCCTCCATTACAGACAAACTAACATAGTTTTCAGAAGCAATTAGTTCGAGTTCATCCGCCTGTCTATTTCTTTCATCCTCTAAAGACTTATATAAATCTGGGTCTGTCTGCGATAACACCGAAGCCATTCAAAAACCTCCAAAAAAATTATCCGCCTAAATATTGTCCCATTAACATAATCAAATCACCATCCTTAACTTTACTATTTAAATCGTGTTCTATTCCCAACAATGCATCGTTAACTACAATTTCTATATGTTCGGCCAGTTCGGAAGACCCTCTATCCCATAATGCATCATCTAGCGCCTTATAGCGGGTACTTAAACCCTTTAATACAGAAAAAACCGTAGAACCTTCTTTAATATGCTCTTCAAAGACCTTACGACTACTTCCGTCTCCTCCGACAAAAGTATTAGCCCAAGCTACTAGTTCAACTTTTACCCTAGCTTCTTTTACTGATGAGTCAGATGTCATCGGAAAAATCTCAAGATTAGACTTTATCTTTATTAGTATTCCACACAGCCTCAACTATTTCTTCTAGTTCTAGAGACTTCAAAGTATCTGGAGTCGGGCGACCCGTTGTCCTATCATAACCAACAGTTTCATACCAAATATCGAGCATTTCGTCCCAATTATCCATTATGGAAACACCAGAAATAGGTCCGTCAATCGGAGTAGAGCCATAGCGTTTTGAAGGTTTCTCTAACTCCGGTCCAATTCCACAACGTAAATTAAAAGCTCTCATGAGTGCGGCTGTTCTTCTTCCGGAAAGCATAGCTTCATCAATACGAATATCCCATCCGGTTGCTGATTCAAGTGAACGACATAACATCTCCAAAGGAACCCTGGTAGTGAAAACACACGCTCCCAAAGAATCTTCAAAATGACGTCTTCCCCTTAAAGCTCCTACCTGTTTTGAAACAGCCTTTGGATCCTGAGGACGTATACTGGCAGGAAGACCATGTTCGGTAGGAAAAACTGGTGGAGCCGTATCCATAGTTCCCCCACTTCCAGTACAAGTATCAAGGAGCTCTTCCCATCTAGATCGATGATCATGACCTCTTGGAGAATTTCCTGCCATTGTATAAATTGCGCAGTTCGCTGCTTCTCCACCTATTTCTTCGGACGCTCTTTTCACTCCTTCAGCTAGGAGATCTCCAAAACCTTCCCTTTTAGAAATCAATTCTAACAAACGAGCTGCTCCGGATACATCACCCCATTCTAGATGAAAACCTAATTGTTCTTCGCTGATAAAACCCTTCTCTTGACATTCCATCACCCATCCACAAAGCCAGCCAAATTCATTCACATCAACACAAGCTCGATCAAGTTGAGTATTCAACCAAGTCACTTCTTGTGGATCCGTTGCTCCAATAGCCCAACCTGCTCCAGACCACCCTTCATACTCTGGTTCATCAACAACTTGCCCTTTGTAACGACCAGATGAAATAACTTGCATATGACAATGTTTCATGCCACATGAATTACACTGATGCCCACGGTGATCAAATCCTTCCCTCAATCCTTTTGCTTCCCATATATCTGTATCTACACCATCTGGCCAAACATTTGTGGTGTAATTCTTTATGGGTAGTGCACCCATTCCAACCATATTACGGACGCCACCTAAAGTGCCATATTCATACAAAGATTTAGTTGAAGGATCATTTTGCAAGCTATGCGCCATCTCCTCCGAGCAAGAAAAAAGTGCTTGTGGGAAAGCAACCTTAATGCCTTTTTTCCCTCTTTCTATTGCAACCGCTTTTACTTTTTTCTTTCCCATCACGGCGCCACAACCATTCTTGCTAGCTACATGTCCATAATCACCTTGTATTGCAGCAAAACGAACTAAATTTTCACCCGCGGGACCTATGCTATATACGCTTAAATTGTGTCCATTTAAATTCAATTCTTTTTCGAGTGTTTCTTGAGTCTCCCAAGTATCCTTGCCAATAAGATTCTTTGCACTTTTAATATCCACACCGTCTTCATGTATATGTAAATAAACCCATTCTTCTGACTGACCCTGAAAAATCACTGCATCGTAACCACAATACTTTATATTTGCACCAAAAAAACCATTCGCCTGAGTATTAGTAGATCCATTTGTCATTGCACCTCTCGTAACGACCGTCAAGCCACCAGTTCCCCATACAGGCAGCCCTGCCAAAGGCCCTGTTGCTAAAACAAGCCTATTATCAGGATCATCCCAATTAACTTCACTTGGAACTTCTTCCCATAAAATTTTCGCCCCAAGACCAGCACCTCCAATCCACTTACGACGATCGGCCTCACTGAACTCTTCTTTAGAAATTAAGCCAGATGAAAGCTCTACTCTCAAAATGTTTCCCGCGTAAGAAAAAGGTGAATTCGACAAAACTAAATCCTTTTTTTAAGATGAGACTGAAATATTTTTTTCAGGAATCGAGGGACTACCTACCAAAGTTTCAGGTAGAAGTTTTCCCACAGAACCAGACGCTAAAAACGCACGTTTAATATCAAATGGATTCCTGCTTATATGTTCTTTCCATTCAACAAGTTCGCTTTTTGTATAAATTAACCCTTTCAGCATCCCAATATCGTTGGTGTGCCATATATCATCACCCAAACCAATTGCAATAGCTCCTATCATATGGCCATGATCGAAAACCATTTTTCTATAGGATGGCCTAACAGGATTTTTCTTTATTATTTTATCAGACCCCTCTTCATTCCAAGATCCAAAACTTGCTATCTCTAAACCAAAAACATCTAAAATATTCATTAACAAACTTCCTTTGTATTGTATTTCTTTTCCTAACATATTCGATGCAGCAATCCTTCCGTGCTGCACTGCGGTAGGCTCAATAGCGTGTATCTCTCTTTCACCTGTCACTATATTTAAACCTTTTGCAACATCTCCAGCAGCATATACATTTGCAATATTCGTACGACAAAAATCATCAATAGGGATCCCGTCATCTAAGACAACATCAGAACCTGAAAGCCAATCAATATTAGGCTTTATTCCCGTAGCCATAATAACTAAGTCAGTTTTCAAGTCCGTGCCATCGTCAAATTTTATAATTTTTTCATTTTCAAAATCATCTATTGAAGAAACTCTACAGTCTGTCTTTACATCAACCCCTTTTGACACTATCCAATTATTGACTATATCCGCGCCTTCATCATCTAACATTCTCGGCAGAATACGTTTCTCTACCTCAACTACAGTCAAATCTACACCTCTACTAACCAGAGCATTAAGAATAGTAAAAGAAATAAAACCAGCTCCAATCATGGTTACACGTGTATTTTTTTTAATCTTACTTGTTACAGCACGCGCTTGAGGCAACGTCCAAAAGCTATGTACATTTTGACCATCTGAACCTGGGATTGCAGGTTTAACAGGAGAGGACCCTGTTGCAATCAAAAGATTGTCATATTCAATTCCTTCTTCATCATCCAAAATAATCTTGCTATTTTTTGTGTCTAATCCTTTAACGTCCTTCCCAAGTTTTAATTCAATATTTAAATCTTCTAATCTTGTCTTTGATGCTGTAAAAACGTGGGATTCGCCAATTTCCTTAGAAAGATAATATGGCAAAACCATTCTGGAATAAGGAGATTCATTAGAGACAAGTACAATACTTGAATTGCCAAGATCCGATTCCCTTATAGTTGTAATTGCATTCCATCCGGCAGTTCCACCACCAACGATAACGTGTCGAGCCATGATTAACCTACCTCTAAAGAAAGAGGACCACTAGGACCTCTTGAACGTTCACTTGCAAAACTTCCAATCCAATCTAAATTTTTTTCAACCTCTACATATTCAATAGCACCGGTAGGACAAACTGTTTGACAAGCAGGATTTCCGCCACATAAATCACATTTAAATGCCTTATGAGTTTCTGGATCGAAGAAAATAGTCCCGTAAGGACAGGCTATCGTACAAAGTTTGCAACCTACACACAAATCATCCTTTATTTCTTTCGCTCCAGGGGAAGATATAGAAATTGCCTCTATAGGACATGCAGTCATACACCACGCCTCATCACATTGCGGGCAGGTGTATGGAGCATAACTCGTATGATTTTCAAATGCGGATACTCTAATTACTGATTTAGAAGGTCTAAATGTTCCTGTTTGTTCATAAGAACAAGCTAGTTCACAACGCATACACCCTGTACATTTTTCAGGAATCATTTTTAAGATCTTCATAAAATCTCCAAGATGGAATTTAACTAAACATTATGATTATAGAAAATAGGGGGAAACATTTCAAACATTTTACAACAATGAAAGATTTAGTTTTTCTCTGCCACAAGATTTTTAACTTCCCGAACTAACCAAAAGAGCACCTGCAATTGATATAATACCACCTAAAATCACCTGAAAAGACAAACGTTCAATTTTCTTAAAGAAAAACCATGAAACGAGAATTACAAAAACTAAAGAAAGTCTTCTAATAGGAACTACTTCAACAATATCACCATTTTTAATTGCAGTCCAAAAAGTCAATCCTGTCATTACATTAAATAAACCTGCTATTAACATCGTAGATATTGCTTTTTTGTTCCAAGAAAAACTTACAAAGTTTCCTTTATCTTTACTCAAAAAAAGTGAAATAAAACATTGAAGAACTACAGCAGCACATGACGCTATTGCCAGTCCTAAAGAAGCACAAGGGATATAATGAAAAGCTAATTTTCTGAAAGTAGGAGAAAAAGAAAAAAACATCGCGCTTATAACCGGCAGAAAATAAAAAAACAATTTGGCAACTTTATTTTTACTTTTTGCCTCATAAACCAAAATCATACCACCTAAAACGACAAGAATTGTTCCAATAGCAATAGAGGTATTAAGTTTTTCTCCAATGAAGATTATAGCTACCATGGAAGACCATATAGGAGCTGTTTGATAAAGGGTTTGGGTTCTAGCAAGCCCAATGTTGAAATACGAAATATTATTAAAATGTCGAGCTACAAACTGGGCAAAAAAACCAGATAATGCAAAGAAAAAAACACCCTCTATAGACAATTCAAAGTATCTCCCTTCCAATAAGTAAACAGCAAATGCAAGACAACCCACAACAAAATTTGCGGCAATAGTAACCTCTTCAGGTCTTAAAAAACGAACAGCTTGCCTATAGAAACTCTGCGCTACAGATAATAACATTGCAGAAATAAGAGCTAAAAGATTCGGGTGTATCAAATCTAACAA
>DFQF01000002.1:0-9113 GCA_002377645.1 Nitrospinaceae bacterium UBA3496
CCTTGATTCCCTCTACGGGGTATAATAGAGTGAAAATCTTTTTAGATAACGAACTTGTTGAAGAACAAGATCATTGACAGGGGAAAAATGCCAAGTCTAGATTTAACGCGTGGTAAAATAAAAATTGCACCTTCAGTACTAGCAAGCAATTTTGAAAATCTTAAAGATGAACTTCTATTGGTTGAGAAATCCGGTGCTGACTGGTTACACTTGGATATTATGGATGGGCATTTTGTGCCAAATATTTCATTTGGACCTCAGTTTGTGCATACTACAAGAAAATGCTGTCCAAATATAGTTTTAGATGTTCATTTGATGATTTCTCATCCAGAAATGATGATTAAAGAGTTCATTGATGCTGGTGCCGATATTATTACCTTTCACATAGAAGCAATTTCAGATTTTCAAGAAACGGTTAAGATGATTAAATCTAAGGATGTCTTAGTAGGAATAAGTTTAAATCCTGAAACTCCATTTAGCGCAATAAATTCTATTTTGGATCAAGTTGATATAGTCCTTTTAATGAGTGTAAATCCCGGTTTTGGTGGTCAGTCTTTTATTCCATCTTCGTTAGAGAAAATAAAGCAGATTCATTCTTATATTGAAGAAGAAAACCTAAATGTTCTTTTAGAGGTTGATGGAGGAGTGAATATTTATAATGCTGAAGAAATTCGAAAATCTGGAGCTGATGTTTTAGTTGCAGGGACAGCTATTTTTGGTTCTAATGATTATGCAAAAACCATCAGTTTGCTTAGAGGATAAATCACGGTTTTACTTTTCTGGTAATTGACATAATACTTCTTATTACTCTATAAGACACTTTTTGTGATTTTGGGGGGTTATGTGTTTGAGTCTTTAACTAGTCGTTTGACAGGTATTTTTTCAGATCTCCGACAGAAGGGTTTGTTGAGTGAGGAAAACATTGACGTTGTTTTGAGAGAAATCCGTATGGCTTTTCTTGAAGCTGATGTTAATTTTAATGTAGCAAAAAAATTCATTGAGAAGGTTAGAGAGAAATTAATCGGTGTTCAAAAAGCCGCTCATTTAGATCCCTCTCAGCAAGTTATAAAGGCTGTAAAAGAAGAATTGATAAATTTAATGGGGATGAAATCAAATCCATTTAAGAGAGTTGAATTTGGGCCAACTGTTATACTATTAGTAGGACTTCAAGGTTCAGGTAAGACTACTACAGCTGGGAAGGTTGCTAAAAGTTTTAAAGATAAAGGCATGAGAGTATTGTTAGTTCCTGCAGATCTTGCTAGACCTGCTGCAGTGAAACAATTGAAGGTTCTATCACAACAAGCAGAAGTTGATTTTTTTGATCCAATTGATTTTAAAAGTCCTGTTCCGCTTGTGAAAAATGCTTTAGAAGAGGGAAAAAAGGGACATTATGATTATTGTATAATTGATAGTTCAGGAAGATTAAGTGATGATGATGATTTAATGGCAGAATTAAAGGAAATACATCAGATATCAAAGCCTGATGAATCTATCCTTGTAGTAGATTCTATGGCAGGTCAGGATGCAGTTTCACTTGGAGAGTCATTTTCTAATAGAATTGATCTAACAGGAGTGATTTTCACGAAATTTGATGGAGATTCTAGAGGAGGAGCAGTTCTTTCTATACGCTCTGTCACAAATTTGCCTGTAAGGTTTGTTGGTGTTGGAGAAAAAATTGCTGATATAGAGGAATTTGATCCAGAAAAAATGGCTTCTCGTATTTTAGGAATGGGAGATATTTTTTCCTTAATTGAAAAAGCAGAGGCATCAGTACCCATTGAAGAAATGGAGATGATTTCTGATGATGTTTTTAATCTAGAAACTATGAAGGAACAATTAAAACAAATGAAAAAAGTTGGATCTATAAATGATATGCTTTCTTCATTGCCGGGTGTTCCTTCAAAGATAAAGGATGTAGATTTTGACGAAAAACAAATTTATAGGAATATTGCTATAATTGATTCTATGACACATAAAGAAAGAATTTTTCCTGAAATTATTAAGGGTAGTAGAAGAAAAAGAATTGCAAATGGGAGTGGAGTACTTGTGCAAGACGTCAATCGCCTGTTAAAACAGTTTATGCAGACTAGAAAGATAATGGGTAAGTTTTCTAAAACTAAGAATAAAGATAAACTTGGGTTTGTTAAGAAGATGTTTAAATCTTAAGGAGATTTCATTTGGTTGTTAAAATTAGACTAGCAAGACGCGGAAAAAAAAAGGATCCCCGCTACAGAGTAGTTGTTCAGGATGAACGTATGCCAAGGGATGGTCGATTTCTAGAGTGGATTGGTCGTTACGATCCAATGCAAGATCCCCCATTGATAGACATCGATGAAGAGAAAGCCAAGCACTGGTTAGGGAAAGGTGCAAAACCTACAGTGACGGTAAGAAGTATACTCAAGAAAAAAGGTATTGACTCTTAGGCCTTAAATGACCGAAAAGAAAGATAAAATAGAAGTTGGGGTTATAGTAAAGCCTCATGGCTACAAGGGTTTGATCAAATTTAAGCCGTGGTTGGATTATTTTGAGGATTATTCTCTTGTGGAAGAAGTTTCCCTTAAGGATTTAGATGATTCGTTTTTTAAGGTTCTTTCGGTTGTGCCTCATGGGAAGAAATTTCAAATTTGGAAATTGGACGGAATTGATTCCTTAGAAAGAGCTGAGTTTGTTTCTGGAAAGATAGTCTCAGTAGAGAGAAAATGTCTTAAAGGTAAGGATGAAGGTGTCTTTTATTGGGAAGACTTTGAAGGTTATAAAGTTTTTGATGATGAAGGAAATGAAGTAGGATATTTTACAGATTTAATCGGTAGTGGAGGCAATGACGTTCTAGTACTAAAAAATCTTGATGGTGAAGAAATTTTAATTCCTGCAGTAAAACAATTTGTCCTCGGTTTTAAAGATAATAAGTGGATTATCAAAATACCTCTTACTTAAATTTCTATGGCTGTGAAAATCATATGTCTATTCATTTCGATGTTTTAACTATTTTCCCAAATTCATTTGATAAAGTTTTTCAACAAGGTGTAGTTGGAAGAGCTATAGAAAAAGGATTGATTAAATTAAATGTTTGGAATTTGAGAGATTTTTCTGAGGGGACATATAAGAAAGTTGATGATGAACCCTTTGGGGGTGGAGCAGGTATGGTTTTGAAAATTGAGCCAATTTTTAAGGCTATCGAAAAAATTTCAAGTACAAACTCTAAGGGAAAATTGTGGAAAGTTTTAATGACGCCCCAGGGTAGAACTTTGAATCAAAAAATTGCGAGAAATTTAATAAAAAAAGAACGATTTTTACTGATTTGTGGAAGATATGAAGGAGTGGATGAGCGTGTTCGGGAGTTTTGTGTTGACGATGAGATTTCCGTTGGTGATTATGTTCTATCTGGTGGGGAAATTCCTTCGATGATTTTTATTGATGTCTTATCTCGTTTGGTTTCAGGGGTTTTGTCAAACAAAAATTCTTTAGAAGATGAAAGTTTTTCAGATGGTTTGTTAGATTATCCTCATTATACACGTCCTGCAGAATACAATGGGATGAAAGTTCCTGATGTTCTTTTGTCAGGTAATCATGATGAAATTCAGATGTGGAGAAAGAATGAATCATTAGTAAGAACAAAAATTCGCAGAAAAGATTTGTTTGACGAAAATAAGCTATCAGATAAAGATATAGAGACAAAATAGATCTTTTATTTATAAAGGTTAAAAAACTGGGTAATTTATATATTGCATTAGTTCATTATCCTGTTTTGGATAATCTAGGGAATGAAGCTACATCTTCAATTACTAGCTTAGATATTCATGATATTTCTCGTTCTGCTCGAACTTATGGAGTTTCTAAATATTTTATCGTTCATCCTTCGGAAATACAAAGGAAATTTGTTGAGAGGGTTGTAAACCATTTTGTTATAGGAGAAGGAAAAAAGTTCAATCCTGATAGAGCAGAGACTCTCCAGTTGGTAGAAGTTTTTAAATCTTTAGAAGTAGTTATAAAAAGAATTGCTGAGATAGAAAGTAAGAAGCCGTTTGTAGTCGCAACCACGGCAAAAGATGATCCGACTCAAATAAGTTACGAATTTTTACGAGACAAAGTTACAAAGGAACCGGGTCCATTTTTGTTGCTTTTTGGAACTAGTTGGGGTTTGTCTAAAGAAATTGTTGACAACTCTGATTTTGTCCTGTTACCACTAAGGAGTGCAAAAGATTTGAAATATAATCATCTTTCAGTACGCTCTGCTTCTGGAATAATTTTAGATAAAGTTTTAGGTAGGAATTGATTTAGTATTCAAATCTATGTATAAGAGTCTTTTTTTGGAGATTTTACTTGAATCTTATAGATGCTTTAGAAAAACAGGGTATGCGTAAAGATGTTCCCAGAGTTCAGTCTGGAGACACAGTACGTGTTCATGTCAAAATTGTAGAAGGTGACAAGGAAAGAATACAGGTTTTCGAGGGAATTGTTATTGGCCTAAGTGGCGGTGGTCTTCGAGAAACATTCCGTGTTCGTAAGGTTTCTTATGGAGTAGGAGTAGAAAGAATATTTCCCTTGCATTCTCCAAGGTTAGATCAGATTGAAATAGTGAAGAAAGGTAGAGTAAGACGCGCTAAACTATATTATTTGAGAGATAGAAAAGGGAAGGCTGCTCAAATAAGAGAAAAAAGAAGAGTGTAATTTTATCCTTCAAGGAAGCTTTGTACCTCACCCATAAATTCCTTTCTGCACCACTCATATTGAGCAAAATGTGTTGCATCACCAAAAATTATCATTCTTTTTCCTTCACTATTTCTCAGTGCCTTATATAAACCAAAAAACTCAGGATCAAGAGAACTTCTATCATGGTCACCTTTTATTAAAAGAACAGGACACTTGATCTTTTGAGCGTCATATAAAGGAATATTCCTTGCTCTGTCATAACGATCTGCCATAGGTCCGTTCGGAATTCTAACACCTGGAGTGGTTCTTTTTTGTCCTTCATTATCAAATTTTAGCTGTTGTAGCCAAAATTGTTTAATTGCTTTTTCCGATCTCCATTTTTTATGTTTTCCTATCGGAATACTACCATCCCAACGTTCTCGTTGTTCAGATTCTGTTACCCACCTCCAAGAACCAATTTTTGGATTCCATCTGCCTGGTTTTTTAGGGTCTTCACTTTCTGCAGCTCTTTTTGGGTCATCATATGCATAAAAGGGTGCATAAAGTGCCAGACGTTTTATTTTTTTTGGATTAAGAGAAGTATATGCGGCAGTTGTTGTTGTTCCCCATGAGTATCCTAAGAGTAGCAATTTTTTAATTTTGTTTTTTTTGCATATATAATTCACAGCAGCATCTATATCCTTTACTGCAGTCATACCCCTGACTATAGGTGACTTATTATTTGGTGATTCCTTTAATTCAGGAATTCTCGTTGATAATCCGTAACCTCTAACAGATAAAGAGAAAACATTCATTCCTCTGTTTGCAGCAAAATCCATCCAAGAATAACCTGGGAGTGAAAAATCAAAAGCAATCGGACCGGGAACACTTTGTCCATGGACCATCAGAAGAGTTGTGTCAGAATCTTTTTTTTTCATTCCCTTGGGCTTTTTTTCTCGTAGATGAAGAAAAATATCGGGATCGTTTGATGGGACAAAGTGTTCTATAACCTCAATTTTTTTGGGCATCATCTTTCACCTTTTGTTTTAGTTATTTTCGTGAATAAACCATAGATTGTATTGTTTACGTTTTCAAGTTTACGATCTGATTTATATGAGAAATTTGTTAGTATTGTATGAGAACTTATACATGGAGTTTTATGTATTCTTACGAGAAAAAATTAGGTAAAGAATTCAACCATATAGCTGGAATAGATGAAGTTGGCAGAGGTCCGCTGGCAGGTCCTGTTGTAGCTGCAGCTGTCATTTTAGATCCTTTGCGCCCTATTGACGGTATTCAAGATAGCAAGAAAATAACACCAAAAAAAAGAGATGAACTTGTGTATGAGATACTAAATAAATCTGTTTCTGTTTCAGTTGCATCCATAGGACCGCGGCAAATTGAACGTATAAATATTCTAAATGCTTCATTAGAGGCAATGAGAGTTTCTGTTTCTCGTTTAATGCTTCAACCTGATTTTCTTTTGATTGACGGAAACAGAATGATAGATTCCATAATTCCTCAAGAAACTATAGTAAAAGGTGACTCACTCTGCGCAAGTATTGCTGCTGCGAGTATAGTAGCCAAAGTTTGTAGAGATAGAATTATGGTTAGGATGAATTCACATTATCCTGGATATGGTTTTGAAAAGCATAAAGGCTATCCTACTAAAGAACATCTTGAATGTATCCGGAACCTAGGAGCAACTAAAATACATAGACGCACATTTAACGGAGTTAATTGAAGAATCTAATTGGATTAGTTTAAATCTGCGATAAGTCTAAGGCCAATAAGAGTTAGATTTGTGTTCTTTTCATCGTAAAAATTTTCTTCCTCAGAAAAAATCGAACTAAATCCACCTGTAGCAACTATCTTTGTTTGAGGTCCAAGTTCCTTTTTCATTTTTTCCAAAATCTCTTTCACTAAACCACGGTAGCCAAAAAACATCCCTGCTTGAATACTGTTTGTTGTATTTTTGCCAATTACATTTTGTGGCATTTTTGGTTCTACCCTCGGGAGTTTTGCTGTTCTTTCTGTAAGCGCTTCCAAAGTTATACCAAAACCTGGAGCGATTGCTCCTCCTAAATACTCGCCTTTATCTGAAATTGCATCAAAAGTTGTAGCGGTCCCATAATCTATAATAATTAAAGGACCCTTATAAAGATGGAATCCTGCAACTGCATTTACTATTCTGTCTGCTCCAACTTCGGCTGGATTGTCGTATTTAATCGTGATCCCAGTTTTAATACCTGGTCTAACGAATAGTGGCTTAGTTTTAAAATATTTTTGAGTCATATCTTCTAGAATTGATACTAATTGAGGAACGACACTAGAAATAATAATTTTATTGACAATTTTAATATCTATTTTTTTACTTTGAAACAATTCTTGAATTAGAATTCCAAGTTCGTCAGTAGTTCTGTATACAGAAGAACTGATTGCCCAGTTTTCTAATAAAACTTCTTCATCGAAAAGACCTATTTGTGTCTGGGTATTACCAACATCTATTGCCATAAGTAAATTTGAACTCGTCATCTTTATATGATCTCACTCGAAAAGATTTCTAACATTTCACCACCATCACTTTTGACTATTAAGTGTCCCTTTGAATTGATTTTTATGATTTTTCCTTTTATTTTTCGATCTTTCACAAAAACTTCTTCTCCTAATGAATCACAAAATGACATCCATCTGACCAGAATGTTTTCAAATCCAAAATTTATAAATTCATTGTATAGTTCTTTCTGTTTTTCAAGTAGTACGTATAGTAATTTTTTATTTTCTATCATTCCTAGTCCTTCATTTTTTAATGAAGTTGTAATATTTTGAAGATTCTCGGGGCCCCTGTTAACAATCATATTTGTATTTATCCCAATTCCTACTATTACAGAAGGATTATTTTCTTTGTCAATTTCAATTTCACAGAGAATTCCAGCTACTTTCTTCTTAGAAATACGAATATCGTTTGGCCATTTTAAACCCAGTGCAAGAGTTTTGTTTCTCATATTCGAAAATTCATTTAGCCCTTCTGCGACACCCAAACCGAAAACTAAACTTAGAAGATGAAGTTTTTCTTTTGTAAGTTTTGGTTTTAAAAGATATGAAAAATAAAGACCATCTCCTTTTGGTGAATACCATGTTCTTCCAAATCTTCCTCTCCCTTTTTTTTGAGAATTAGCATAAATAACCATTCCCTGTTTTGCCCCTTTTCGTGAACTATCAAGAAGAAGATCATTCGTAGAATCTACTTCATCAAATTCTTGAATATTCCAAACAAGTTCTTTTTTAGGTGTCTTCATTTTGACTTAGGAAGGAGTAGAGAGTTTCTTTAGATTAGTAGAAAGTTTTTCGTATTTGTTTTGTTCTTCTTTAAGCTTTTCTTCGTTCTTTTTAATTACTTCTTCGGGTGCTTTTCTTATAAATTCGTTATTAGAAAGTTTCTTCTTTAAAGAAGATATAGTTTTATCTGTATCTGTGAGTTGTTTTTTTAAGCGGTTTGTTTCACTTTCTAAATCAATTAATCCTTCCAATGGAATGAAAATTTGTATATTTCTGATTACAGCTGAAGAAGAAAGTTTGGGGTATTGAACATCGGGTCCAATTGACCATTCTGGACCTATTTTTGCCAATCTCTTGATTGTTTCTTGCTCTCTCAGAATCAGCGATTCATGTTCTTTGTTTGAAAGTTTTAAGATGCATGGTATATCTTTTCCAGGAGATATATTAAGTTCCCCTCGTAAGTTCCTAATGGTACTCACAATATCTATAATTATTGAAAACTCTTCTTCAGAATCTAAGTTTTCATAATCAGAGTTAAAACTAGGCCATTCTGCATTCATTATTGAATTATGTTTGCCCTTAATAGGAAGTTTTTCCCATATCTCTTCGGTGATAAATGGCATAATTGGATGTAATAATCTGAGGATTTTACTTAAGACGATTACAAGTACATCTTTGCTTTTTGAATGTTTTTTGTCGTTTATTATATTTGGCTTCACTACTTCGATATACCAATCACAAAATTCATGCCAGGTGAATTGGTAGAGTGTAGACGCATAATCATTAAATCTATATTCTTTAAGAGATTTTTCGACTTCTCTTGAAACGGTATTGATTCTGCTCAGAATCCATTTATCACCTAGTGTAAGGGTAGATGTTTCCGAAATATTCTTGACATCTTTGTTTACGTTTAAAAGAATGAAACGTGCTGCATTCCAAATTTTATTGCAGAAATTCCTGTAGCCTGCAATTCTTTCTTCTGAAAGACGTACATCTCTACCTTGTGCAGCCATAGCAGTTAAAGTAAACCTTAGTGAATCTGCACCAGATTCGTCAATAATCTCTATGGGGTCAATTACATTGCCCCTTGTTTTACTCATCTTTTGACCGTGTTCGTCTCTAACAAGAGCGTGTATATACACGTCCTGAAAAGGGATATCATCCATAAATTTCAGGCCTGCCATAATCATTCTTGCAACCCAAAA
>DFQF01000002.1:9423-13806 GCA_002377645.1 Nitrospinaceae bacterium UBA3496
ACCCAAAAAAATATAATATCAAATCCAGTAACAAGAGTGGAGGTTGGATAAAAATAATCTAAGTCTGAGTTCTTTTGTGGCCATCCAAATGTGGAGAACGGCCATAGTGCTGAACTAAACCAGGTGTCAAGAACGTCTGTTTCACGACGATAATTTTTATCCTGAATATCTTCTCTTGAAACTATGACTTCTCCAGTTTCAATGTGGTACCATGCCGGAATTTGATGACCCCACCAAATTTGTCTGCTTATGCACCAATCCTTTATATTATACATCCATTCAAAGTATGTATTTTCCCATTGTTTAGGAATTATACGTATTTTACTATTTTCGACAGCTTTTATAGCTTCTTCTGCTAAGGGCTTGGTTCTTACAAACCACTGTTTTGATAAAAAAGGTTCTATTATCGTAGAACAACGATAACAAACTCCGACATTGTGTTCGTGTTCTCTTACTTGTTTTAAAAAAGATAAGCCTTTTAAATCTGAAATAATTCTTTCTCTTGCTTCAAATCGATCAAGGCCATAATATTTCCCTCCATTTTCGTTGATTTTTCCATCTTCTGTGAGAATATTTATTTGGGGTAATTGATTTCTTTTACCTGCTTCGTAATCATTAGGATCATGAGCAGGTGTGATTTTTACTACACCAGAACCAAAATCAGGGTCTACAAAATTATCGGCTATAAGAGGGATTTTTCTTCCTACTAAGGGGAGTCGTAGTTTCCTGCCTATGAACTTCCTATATCTTTCATCTTCAGGATGAACTGCTAGTGCTGTATCACCCAACATAGTTTCTGGTCTTGTTGTTGAAACTATTAATCCTGATTCGTGATTATCAAAAGGATAAAAGATATCCCATAGGTTTCCTTTTTGTTCTTCAAACTCAACTTCTAGGTCTGATACAGCAGTACCACAGCGCGGGCACCAATTAACTAAATAGTCTCCTCTGTAGATAAGGTCGTCTTCGTATAAACGAACAAATGCTTCTCTAACGGCAAGAGATAGTCCTTCGTCCATTGTGAAACGTTCTCTGTCCCAATCGCAAGAAGCGCCAAGTCTGTGTAACTGATTGATGATTGTTCCACCACTTTCTTCTTTCCATTTCCAGACTTCTTCTATAAATTTTTTCCTTCCTAATTCTTCTCTCGACTTATTTTCTGAAGATAGCATTCTCTCGACAACATTTTGAGTTGCAATTCCTGCATGGTCAGTACCTGGCATCCAGCATACAGAATAATCTTTCATTCTATGCCATCTTGCTAAAATGTCCTGCAGTGTATTATTAAGTGCATGTCCCATATGAAGAGAACCGGTTACATTTGGTGGTGGAATCACTAGAGAAAACATCTTCTTTTGATTATCAGGTTTTCCCTTGAAGCATCCATTTTTTTGCCAATACTCATACCATTTTGCTTCTGTTTCTTTTGGATTGTATCTTGTTTCCAACAAAACTCTCTCCATTTGCAAAAAAATTATTTGCGATTTAAAAAAAAGAAATAAGTAAAACTAAGTCAAAATTATTTAGATGATGACACTGTGCCATAATTCAGGTCAACCTTTCTGAGCCGTTGTTTTTTGATAAAACGAATGTTTCTTCTATGTTCTTTGTAGGTTTTTGAAAAAAAATGACTACTATCTCCTTTTGCAACAAAATAAAGAAAAGTTTTTTTCGAGGGATTTAAGACAGCAAGTATAGATTCTATCCCAGGGTTTGCAATTGGTCCTGGCGGTAGTCCCCTACGTATATAAGTGTTGTAGGGAGAGTTATAGCTTAGGTCTTTTTTTGATAGTTTTCTTTTTAAAAAAGGTAGAGAGTAAATCACAGTCGGGTCGCTTTGAAGTCGCATGTTTTTTTTTAATCTATTTAAAAAAACTGAAGCTATTAGGAATCTTTCTTTGGGAACTGAAGTTTCTTTCTCGACAATAGAAGCAAGTGTGAGTACTTCATGTAAAGTCTTTTTTTGTTTTTGTATCTTCAACCTTATTTCTGATGTCATTTTTTTTCTGAAATTTTGTATCATTTTTTTTAAGACAAGTTCAGGATGCATTTTCACTCTTAAAATATAGGTATCAGGAAAAAGATATCCTTCTAATGAATGTGTTTTAAGACCTAGGGATAAGATGAACTCCTTTTCGCCGCTTAGTCTAATGATGTCTTTTTTGTTAGTTATTCCATTCTTTTCAAGTTTTTCTCCAATCATTTTTACTGTAAACCCTTCAGGAATAGTGATAGTCCTTGTAGCTACATTTCCTGCTAAGAGTGTTCGGTAAACTCTATTTTGTGTCATTGATGGGCTTAGTTCGTATATCCCAACTTTTAGATGCGAAGAACTGCCTCTTAATATAATTTGAGTGTTAAATAGGTAGGGATGATTAATAATTCCTTTTTTTGATAGGAGTAAAGAAATGTCGGATAATCCCATTCCTTTTTTTATTTCAATTAAAACTAATTCTTTGTTTGTGACATTCGATGGAGAATAGAAAATATTATTTGCATATATAATTACTAAGAAGAAAACTATTGCAACTGTACCAAAGAAAAGTAAGGTCTTGTTGTAATTCATTTTTGATTTTTTCTGATTTTGTCAAGGAAACTCTGAAGTATAATTTGGGCTGAAACTATATCGATATTTTCTTTCTTTTTGTTTTTTGAAACGGAACTTAATATTTTTCCAGCCTCAATAGTAGATAAACGTTCTTCCCATTTTTTGACAGGCAAATCTATAGATTTTCTCACACGTGAAATAAAATTCTTTGTTGTTTTTGTTTGTTTAGAATGACTCCCATCTAGTAAAACTGGGAAACCAACTATAATCTTTTCTATATTATATAGACTCATTATTTTTTTTATTTCAGAGATTATGTCGTTATCATTCAATCTTTTTAAAAGCGTGAGAGGTTGTGCAGTCAATTGCAGTTCATCGCTTATTGCAATTCCTACTCTTTTGCTTCCATAGTCTATTCCTAAAATACGTTTAATTGTTTTGTCCAATTCATATGACTTCTATTTAGTTTTTGAGAGAGAAATCTTAAAAAATGACAAAGTAGTTTGAGTAGTCTTTCTTAACATTGCTAAGTTCTTCTTGTAGTTTATCAAGGCTCGGATATGGTTCAACGAGGCATTCTCTAAAGATTCTTGATCTTCTAAAATCTGACGACTTGTTGTGAGACCTAGGGCGAACTTTTGTTCTTGTACTTCTAAACGTTGAGCAGCAAGCTTTTTTGCGAGTAGAGTAGTTTTAATTCTTTTCATACTCGTTTTTGTTTTGCGAGAAATCTTTTGGACTTCTTCTAAGATTATTTGTTTGTTTTTCTTGAATATTTCTTTTGCTTCGTAATATTCGCTTTTGGACTTTCTGTAATTTGATTTTGCTTCACGATTTCCTAAAGGAAATTCAAATGCTAATTTTCCCGATATTTCATAGCCCTTGTTAGAGAATTGTCTTTTTAGCGCTTTTTGAGTTGAATCTTGCTTCGAACTATTTTTTAAACTGCTAGTAAAATTCAGTTTAGGTAGTAACAGATTTCTTTTTTTATTGATCGTAATTTTTCTCTTTTGAATTTCTATCTTATCTTTAATGAGATCTGTTCTTCGTGAGAGAGCTTTTTCGAATAAATCAAATTCGTTAATCCGAATTTGCTTGAAGTCGAGTTTACTCGTTGGTTTGAGAGCAATTCTTGATGGTCTTGAACGAATGGAAATATTGAGGAGTAATTTTAATGTATCTTCTCTCTCAAGAACTTCTCTTTTAGCGACAATTAGTTCATCTTCTCTCATGGCTACACTTGTTTTTGCATCTAGAATTTCGATTCTAGTCAGAGTGCCTATTTTTACCTGTATTTTATTTCGGCGGAGTAAATCCTTGGCTAATTCCAGAGATTTCTTTTTTAATTTTAAATTTCTAATAGCAAGAATCAAATCCCAGTAGGACAATTCTACATCGGTAACAATATTTGTAATCTTTTTATTGTATTCGTTTCTTGATTGACGAAGATTTTCAGTAGCAATTCTTATATCTGCAGAATTGAGATCTACTCCGTAATTTCTTAAAAGCGGTTGTGTGACAGAAAGCGTGAGTCCTGTACTGAAATTTGGGTCGAAAAGGTTGTTCTTTGAATTAGTCCCTTCTCGGTCCCAATCAAACAACATAGATAATTCCGCGCCACTTAAGATTTTCCTTTTGAATCCAGCCTGAATGTTTTGAGTGCTATTTACTTTTTTAGTGCTTCCAGTAGAAGTAGTGCTAACAGTCTCATTTTTAGATTTCTCCGATTCTCCACTAGCAATGAAGGTTGTATCAAACTTTGATTTTTTCTCAATAATCTCTTCTTTTTTGATTTCTCCTTTTAATCTTTCGATGCTTATATCAAAATTCCTCGC
>DFQF01000086.1 GCA_002377645.1 Nitrospinaceae bacterium UBA3496
ACTAGAAGAAGTTAGCGGATATCTAGATGCTTTGCAGGAAATGAAAAATAAGAGTAGTTTTTCATTTGAAAAATGGATGTCTGATGTTTCTATTTAGTAAAAGATAAATTGAAAGGAATTTTTAGTTTTATTATTTACTCGTGAGACTTCTATGATGAACTTTGGACAAAATGTTGATCAAATTGAAAAAACTAAAGTAGGAGTAATAGGATTAGGAGATATTTCTACAAAGGTTCACCTGCCGATTCTTAGTGCGAGAAAAGACACTGAGATTGTATGGTCTTTCGATATAAATGAAGAAAACGCAAAGTATATAGCAAAAATATATAGTCTGCGTTTGCTTTCTGCGAACACTGCATTAAGCGATTTTCCCGAAGTTGATGTCATTTTAATGGCGATTCCTCCAACACAGAGACAAACGTATCTTGAATTTTTCGTAAAAAGTAATATTGCCTTTTATATTGAGAAACCATTTGCCTTTAGTGCTAGTCAGCATGAATCTATTTGCAAGAATTTCGCTCCATTTAGACTTGGGAATGGTTTGCAGTACAGATCGTGGGGAAGAGCACTTTTGGTGAAGAAAATAATCGAAGAACAGGTATTTGGGAATTTATTTCGTGTCGAATTAGGCCAAGGGACTCCTTTTTCTGGTTTTGGTGGAAGAAAAAGAAAAGATGTAGGAGGTGTTCTTTGGGATTTGGGAATACATGGATTGGATATGATTTTCAATGTGACTAAAGCACATTCTGTTGAGATATTGAAATCTAATATTTTTGAAGATAATGGTTTTGCTCTAGATGTTTATTCTTCAATGAATTTAAACTTAGAGAATGAAAAAATAGTGCCTTTTGATTGTCACGTTAGTTGGGTTAAGGAGACTATGGAAGGATGTATTTTTAATTTTGAAAATGCGGATTTGATATTGCCTTTTGATTTGCTGTCTCCAGTTGAAATACTTTCGAAAAATAAAAATAAAGTTATGAGTATGAATGAGGAAACTCAACAATATCCCTTAACACCCCTGCAGACATTTTCTTCTCATTGGGATCATTTTTTGGAGGGGATTTCGAATCAGACTTCGAACAGAACTTCTGCAGAGAATAGTCTTTTGACTACGCAAACAATTGAGAAAATTTTAGAAGGCAAAGTTTGAAAATGAAGAAGGTAGCTATAATTGGAGCAAATGGTCAGGTAGGGACAGAGGTTTGTATTCATCTAAAAGAAATAGATGATTTGGAAGTTATTCCTATCTGCAGATCAAATTCTAGTACTGCTTTTTTAAGAAAATTAGGTCTGAATTGTAAAGTTGCCGATATGGAAGATCCAAAACAAGCAAAGGAAATGCTTATTGATATAGATATTGTGATAGATTTTTCTTACCCGAAAGGGGCTGCACAAAAGGTGAGGAGAATGACACGAAGAATCATTTCAAATGTTCTTCGATTTGCCCCGCCAGATTCTTCGTTTGTTTATATGAGTTCTATTGTTGCTTTTGGTGTTCATAGTTCGAGTCCGTGGGTCAGGAGACACGTGTTTTCACATACTCCCTACGGAGCATTGAAGAGATACGGAGAAAGAGTCACAAGGTTCTTGGGTATAATCAATAGAAAAAAGGTTTATATCCTTCGACTTGGTCAAGTACATGGCGAGATTCAATCAGTTGGTCGTAAAATGGAGAAAGAGATAGAAAATGGTCATTTGTCTCTTCCTTTTAGCGGGAATGTGCATTCTCCGACAGTTTTTTGTTCTACAATTTCTGAGGCTATTTATTCGATTGTTTTAGGAAAAGAAAAACCGGGACGATATACATTAGTTTCAAATCCAGAGCCTACGTGGAGAGAACTATATGAGTTTTATGCTAGAAAAGTAAAAAAAGATCTCAAAATTACTTCTTCAGGATATTTAGGTTATAGAAGTAATTTTTTTGATATGAAATCAATTATTTCTTCTTTTGCGAAAAGAAATCGTGAATTTATTGCTGCGCAAATTTTGAAATTTTTTCCTGATCTGGAATTACGTTTAAGTGGAAAATACTGGATAAAAAAAGCAGAAGATGAAATCAGTAAGAACCCAATTTTTGAAATAATAAAACCAAAAGTTTATCTGGGCAGTCCTCCAGGGAAAAGATTGAAGTATATCTCAAAAAGTGACTTGTCTAGAGAAAATGAATTTAAAATTATTGAAAAAAAGTTAGAAAGTATTTTTTCTGAAAATTAAAAAGTTTTTCCTATGAAAATGAATTTTCTATAATTTCTTCAAAATTCTTGCCTAAAATCTTTTCCCTGTCTTCTTCAGAGATGTTCAGTCGATCAACCCATCCTTTTATATGTCCGTAGTCGTATTTCCCGTCTTCTCCTGTTATTCCATAAGGACTGTCCGTACCAAAAAGACATTTGTCTGCGCCGAGTATGGATACTACTTTCTTTGTGAAATTTTCAGATAAATGAGCACTCGAAAGGTCAACATACGCATATTTATGTCTTTGAATGAGTGGCCATATGCTTTTATAGTAAGGTAATCCTGCATGTGCGAAAATGATTTTCAAATGAGGAAAAGTTTCTACAAGCCATTTAAAGTCTCCTTGATCGCCAAATCCCATATGAATTAGTAAAGGTAAATTTAATTCTTCAGATCTTCTGGCGGTACTTTCTAAATCTCTAAGTGGAAATTGGTGCCAGTAAGGATGCACCTTAATTCCAATCATGCCTTTGGTATTTCTCCATTTCTCAATTTCATCTTCAGGGGAAGAGTGTACTTTCGGATTAATGAAAATCCATCCTAGAAATCTTTCTGGAAATTTTTCTAGAGCTGAAGCAACACTTTGATTATCAGGAATAATTGTTTTGGTATATCCTTTTTTGTCATCTGTGAAGTATGACCAAATTGGACGTAATACTCCTTTCGAATCATAAAAAGTAAGACTTACAAGGGATGCTATTTTTCGAAGGATATTAGAATTCATCATTTGTCTTTGTACGCCTAGTAGAAACTCGGATTTATCAGGCTCAAGAGTCTCTGTTATGCGGGCAATTAATGCAGTTTTTTCAATACCTTCTTCGTCCATTTTTTTAATTTGATCTTCTATGCTTAGAGCTCTTTCGTCTAGATGAGCGTGGCAATCTATAATCATTTTTTCTAGATTTCCCTTCTAAATAAAAAGTTTTATTTGTGATCTCGATATGTATTCATCATTTTCGAAAATAATCGGTCTGTGAAAATCCTAAAAAATCCTATCAAGATTCTAGGAATAATTGGAATCGATTTACACGGTTTTTTACTTGAGATTGTTTTTATAATTTTTTTTGCTGCTTTTGATGGAGAAATTTTAAAAGGACTGCTGGAGTTTGCACCCATCCCTGTGTCTATTGCACCTAGGTGAATTGTTGTGAAAAATAATCCTTTATCAGCATATCTGCCTCTTAACGATTCAAATGATCTGGATAAAGCAGACTTGCTTGCAGAATAACCAATCCATCTTGAATCCCCTCGGTATGCATTTAATGAAGAAATAGCTACGAATTGGCCTTGTTTTTTTTCTAAGAAAAAAGGGATGAAAATTTGTATCCATCGTAATGCTCCTAGATAATTCGTTTGCATTACTTCTTCAATCTCTATTAAAGAAAATGAATTATTGTTAGATTCAGGATTTATTCCAGCGTTTAAAATGACAATGTCGGGGTTGAAGTTATTACTATCCATCTCAGATTTTGTTTTTTCAATTTCAATTTCATTTGATACATCGCAAACTGAGTAATGAAAACTATCTTCTTCGAGTTCTTCTGAAAGTTTTTGAAGTTCAAGTTTTCGTCTGGCAACTCCCCAAACTTTATGACCATCCGCGACATATTGTTTGGTTAGTTGACGTCCTACTCCGGAGGAAACTCCTGTAATAAAGATGTTTGACACTTGATTTTATCTCAACTTGTTCTAATTGAATTAGACTCTATATATTAGATACACGATTCGTCTTAGTAAAATATGGAATAATGCATTTGCAACAGATAAAATATTTTTAATGGTAAAAGCTTTAGAAACTCCTTTTTCTCTATCAGAATTTTCTACCTGAGTTTCAAGGTAGGTAGTATTTTCATTTAGAAGGTAACATATCAATTCAGCTTGATATGCGAATCCAATTGTCTCAGAACGAAAAGTCCTGACATTTTCTGTTCTATGTAATACTGGACCATTGTAGTACTTTATTTTGTTTCCAGAAAGTAAATTCACCAAAAATGTAAATGTGATGCTAAGAAGTCTTCTGAACAATACTCTTGTGTCATTTTTTCCGAAGTAAGGAATAATCATATCTGCGTTACCTGTTTCTGATACTATATCTCTTATGGTTTCATTTGTTTCTGCAGCATCTCCATTTATGAGCATATAATGTTTCCCAATTGCTTTATGAGATGCAAGAAAATAATTGCGACCTAATCCACGAGTCGCTGTATTCTCGATAAGATTTATTTTCACTTCCTTATTCTTATTTATCTCCTCATTCACCTTTTCAATAGTGTTATCTGATGAGTTGTCATCGACAACCAAAATTTCATATTTCATATTCATATTTTTCATGACGTCGATAACAGATTGAATTGTTTTTCCTATGTTATCTTCCTCGTTTAGACAGGGGATGAAAAAGCTTATATCTACATTTATTGTTTCTTCCATTTGTTTATCCTTCTAAAGAAACACCAATCAGTCGACCAAAAAGCTTAGTTATTTTGATGAGTTTTCTGCCCTTTGGTCTGATCGTAACCATGTTATTAGAAATAGTTATATATTCGTTCTTTTTCATCAATTCCATCCTATCTAAAAAACGGATGGATGATTCATAATCTTTCACAAGAGAGTCAAAATCTACGGATTTTACAATCGAAATCTTTTCAAGAAGAGTAAGCGAGACAGATCGAGATAATCCTGCATACAAAAATAAGTAGCAGATTATGAAAAATATATCGAGCCAAATTGTGGATATCACAGAAATTATATCTGTGTTGAAAAAGAGTAAATGTACGATAATGGAACATATAGCCCCAGTAAATGCCAAGAAAAAAAGTAATAACATCCGCGGGCTATTTGAGGGGAAAATTCTCCATAAAAAAATATGAATGGTTAAGAAGAAAAAAATTCCCGAAATTGATGAGAAGAAAATCTCGTACATTTATTCTGCTCTTTCTAATTTCAGGATCTCTCGAAAGAGTACTCCTAAAAAATTCATTATTTTTCCAAGGAAAGTGAGTGGTCCAACTTTAGGTTCAGAATAATAAATCAATTTTAATTTCTTTATGGTGTTTAATCTTTTGTTAAGTAAACCCTTGAAGCCTAGTCCTTCTCCATATCCTGCTTTTAGAGATTCTAATTTTATAGGCTTATTCGATTCATCAAGGTCTTTTAAAATTCTTAGAGATAATCCTCTTGAAAGAAGAGATTTTGTTTCCAAATATGTGAGGAACATAGCAAAAAATAATAATACGGTAGTAATTTGTAAATGATATGGAAAAACAAGTGATGAATTAATTTTGCTTAATAAGAACGGGGATGATTTATATATGAAGATAGAAAAAAGAGTAAAGAATGTGAATAGGAAAATAGTTTCAATAGTAAGAGAGAAGGGCAGGAATTTTCTTTGGGACAAAAAGCGCAGAAAATTGCAGGTTAAAATGAGAAGTGCTAAAAATAAAAAAGGAAAAAAAAACGAAAATAATATAGTCATAAATTCAGGATACACTTTTGTCCTATTTCTCCATTTTAATGAGAGCTCTTCCAACCTTCCCATTTTCTAAGTCGGCAAAACCTTCGTTTATTTTTTCTAATTTATATTCATGCGTTATTAACTTATCAAGATCCATTTCGCCTGAGAAAAATTTCTTTATGTAAAATTTCGTATCTTTTTCTGGGGAAGTTTCTCCTCCCCATGTCCCGACAATATTTTTCCCTTTAATAAGATCAAAAGGGTCTATTGATATTTTTTGTCCAAAAGGAAGATTCCCTGCGAGTATACAAAGACCACCGTTTGTTTTTACAGAACTAAAAGCATCCTCCATTGTTTTAGAATTTCCAATTGCTTCTACTGAAAAATCTACTCCTAGTTTGTTTGTTATTTTTTGGATCTCTTCTAATACTTTCTTCTTTTTTGCATTTATGACATCACTAGCGCCTATTTCAATAGCTCTAGTTAATTTTTTATTTTCTATGTCTATACCTATAATTGTTTGTGCACCTATCATTTTAGATGCAAGAACAATGCTCATTCCAATTCCACCAAGACCAAAAACAGCAATACTATCTTTTGTTTTTAAATTTGCAGTATTTCTCACAATTCCAGCACCAGTAGGTACGGCACATCCCAGTAATGCTGCCTCTCGAAGTGGCATTTTTTTTGGAATCTTAATCAGTCGATTCTCGCTCACTACAGTTTTTTCCATAAAAGTACTTATTGCACCTGAATTTATTTTTCCTATAGTACTTTCATATTGTGTAGATGGGACGTCTTTTCCTGTGGCTTTGATCCAAGTGAGAACGACGTGGTCGCCGGGTTTTACCTTCTTTACTCCTCTTCCTATTTTGACAACTTTTCCTGAACCTTCATGTCCTAAGGTATGGGGAAGGAAATGATCTACGCCTCGTTTTCCTCTGATTTCATGGAGTTGAGTGTGACACAATCCGCTATATGATATTTCTACAAGTACTTGTCCACTTCTTAGAGAAGGGATCTGTAAATTTAAAATCTTTAAAGGTTTGCCTGTATTCATAAGAACGGCAGATTTTGAATTCATCATTTTTGAATTCCATTTTTTAGATAAAATAAATTGAAAGATAATATCGAAATAATTGTTAGGCTATCAAGAATTTCCTTTTTTTCAATCATTTCAATACTATCTGAAATTTTGATCCAATCATATTTCTCAACTTCTGCAATATTAGGTTCAAATTTTTTGCTTAATTCAAAAGTATCCGAATGATATACATATGTTGGGTTATGAAGAGAATCAAGTCCTTGCTCGTAATTGATCAGTAGTTTCGGATTTTGAGTTAGTATGCCTGTTTCTTCCAAACATTCTCTGATTGCACCAGATTCTGGAGATTCGGAATCTTCGACTCTTCCACCAGGGATCTCCCAAGAACTTCGGTTAATTAAATGTCTGAATTGATTGACTAATAGAATCGAATTGTTTCTATGTAGTATCATTGCAGAACGTCTTCCATAATTTGTCACAAAAAACTGCTTTGCGACTCCGTTTACCTTTGCATTAACTTGGGAAAGTTTGAGGAATTGGTTTTGGAAAATAGATTTCTCTGATGATATTTTTAATTTTTTTTCTTTTTTATGATCAATACGTGACAAGAAATCACCTCTTTATTCTGCGATAAACCAATAATAATCACCTGAGTAATCTTGAGATTTGAATAATTGTTTCCAATCTTCAACGTGCATATAAGTTAGTGCAGTAAGATTCCAACCGAGCATTCTTTTCTTTTCTTCTTCGTTCCTCCATGCATCCACAACAATAAACGAATGTTTCTTCGAAACTCTTTCTATTTCCCTTACAGATTGTTTGCAATCTTCAAGTTCTAGATTGTGGATGGTGTTTATGGAAATTACCAAATCAAAAGAATTGTCTTCAAAAGGGATTTCTTTTGCATCTCCAACTTGCACATACTTTTTTACACTATCCATAGCATTTTCTATCGCATATTTCGAAACATCAATCCCAGCAACTGTATATGTTGAGGAAAATTCTTGGAAATCGTGTAACATGAATCCCTTTCCGCAACCTACATCCAAAATCGAAGCAGATTTGTCTAATTTGTAAAATTCAGAAAATCTTTTTACAGTTTCTTGCCAGAAACGAGGGTGATAGTTATAACCTCCATACCCATATAACCTGTCACCGTCAAAAAAATCTTTTTCAAACTTTCTAGCAATTTTCCTGTGCTCTTCTTTGATTAAGTTCGCTCTTTCTTCAATATTCCTTTTTGATTTTGGATATTTGTCCATAAGGTTTATTTCACTCAATTTCATTTCCTTTTAGAAGTAATTTATAACTCTCGAAAGTTTCTTGGATTCCTTTTTTTATAGGAGTAAATGAGATTTCCTTAAATTCTTTTGTTAGTTTCTTAGAATCTATCTTCTGATCTATCTTAGGTTTAGTTCTTTTGATTGTTTTAGTTCTTATTTTCTTGCTTGTATATTTTTTTAGTGATTCTATGATCTGTGTAAATGAAAGTGGGTCCCCTGAAGAAATATTGTAAATTCCTGAATTCCCCTGCTTGATAAATTTATTGATAGCGAAAACAAGATCTGATTCGTACAAATAATCCCTTAATTCATCGCCATCTCCATAAATTGCAATATCCTTATTAATTAAAATTGATTTGATGAACATACTTGGTCCGTAAGAGAAAGATCTGTCATTTGGGCCGTAAATCTTGCAACAACGAAGAATAACATATTCAATATTCTTTTTTGTGCAAATTTGCGTAATAGTAGCTTCATTCTTAAGTTTAGCTTTTCCATAGAGGGAAGAGGGTAAAGTTTTGGAATCTTCAGTAATATTCATATTAGTAGTGTTGTCATCGTAAACCGAAACTGTACTCAAATAAATACATTTTTTCACCTTAGAAGATTCAAGGAGTTTAGATATATTTTTTCCCATAGATACTTCATTTTTGAACATTTCATTTGAACCTTGATTTCCGGGTGCTCTTGTTGCGATTACTAAAACAGTATTTTCTTTCGAGACTGAAATTAGTTGTTTGTGGGCGTTTTCTGAAGTCAGATCTAGATCTGAAGAAGAAAATCCTCGCACTTGTACTTTCTTCTTTTTCAGAGATTTTAGTAGGATTTTTCCAATGTATCCTGAACTGCCGAGTAAAATAATATCCAATTTTTAAGTTCGTTAGGCGAGAGATTATTCTTTGTGTTTATATGAATGTTCTGCAGACTTAATTTCTTCCCAGTTCTTGGTAAGCCATTCGTAAGTTTCTGTAATTCCGTCTTCAAATTGAATATGCGGTTTCCATCCTAAAATCTCATTTGCTTTTGTTGAATCAAGGCTATAGCAATGATCTTGATGTTCTCTTTTTTCTGAGTATTGGGTAACATCTTCCATTTTGCATTTCAACAGTCCACAGATGTAATTAACTACGTTTTTAATTTGGTATTTTGGGTCTATTTGGTCTTCTGCGGATATCGAGAAGTTAAATGGACCAAAGCTCTTCTTGTCAGAAACTAGAAGTATTGCATCTACTACATCCTTGATATGAATGAAATGTCTTACTGCATTTCCCCCACCATGTAGATTTATAGTTTGTCCTGTTTTAATGTAAATAAAACAACGGGGAATAATTTTGAATAACTGTTGGTAAGGTCCATAAACATTAGTGGAACGTATCATTGAAACTGGAAAAGAATATTTTTGCATTAATGTTAATAGATACATGTCCGCAGCAGTTTTTGAAACTGCATAAGGTGTAGTAGGTGTGATTATAGAGTCTTCTCTTACAGGTTCTGGTGTTGAACCGTATATTTCTGCAGAAGAAATATGGATATAGTGTTTTAGATAACTTCGCGTTCTCAGTTCATCGCAAAGCTGAACCACAGAAGTCAAATTGATGTTAAAGTATCCTAGTGGTACTTCATGACTAAGTTCGACCTCACTTAAAGCAGCTACATTAATAATATGCGTAGGTTGAATTTCATCAATATAAGCAATTGCCTTTTCGATATCTTTTACAAGGTCAATTTGTGAAAAAACAAAATTTTGAATATTTTTGTTTGATTTGTATGGTAGCATAAATGCAGGAGGTTCAGGAGATCTGCTTATACCATAGACGCTATTGTTGCTACTGTTTAGAAGTTCATTTATTATATGAGAACCAGTGAAGCAATTACTTCCTATCACTAGGTATTTTTTGTTTTTATTTTCCTGTTGGTTCATGCCTAAGATAAACTTTCAAAAAGATTGTATTATGGGCTTACACAAAACATGTATACTTTGCAGACTTAAAGCCTAATTTGCAAGTTTGAAATTTATTTTTCGTTGTTTTGGAGAATATTTTTAATGAAGGTGATGTTGATTACAGATTCTTATCCACCTGAAATACGTTCTGCAGCACAACTCATGAAAGAACTCGCTGAGGAATTAGTAGAAAGAAATCATGCTGTGACAGTTCTAACTACTTGGCCTCAATACAATATTGCGGAGAATCAAAGTCTTGATCTTATAAAACCTTCAACTGTTGAAAATGGAGTAAAAGTTCAAAGAATTAAAACACTTCGTCACCATAATGTAAGCTACATTTTTCGAGGGATATCCCAGATCCTCATGCCTTTTTATTTCAAAAGAGAGATAAGAAAACATCCCATTTCTATTCCAGACGTAGTATTGATTTATAGTCCTCCACTAACGCTATCGAAAGTAGGGATTTTTCTTAAGAAAAAATACGGAGTTAAGTTTATCTTAAATGTACAGGATCTATTCCCTCAAAATGCAATTGATTTAGGGGTTTTGAAAAATAAGATTATAGTGAAGTATTTTGAGAACATGGAAAACAAGGCGTATTCATATTCGGATTCAATTGCAGTTCATTCTGAAGGGAATGGCAGATTTTTGATAGACCAAAAGAACGTATGTGAAGAAAAAGTTGCCATTCTACATAATTGGATTGATACTTCTGTTTTTGTGAATCATAAGAAATATGATTTCAGAAAAGAATTTTCTTTAGAGAATAAATTTGTTTTTCTTTTTGCAGGCGTTATTGGTCCTTCTCAATATCTTGATCTTGTTATTGATATAGCAAAGAATGTGCAGAACAAAAAAGATATTTGTTTTCTTTTTGTTGGTGATGGTGCGGAGAAGAATAGACTCTTTGAGAAGTCATTGGGTTTAGAAAATGTCCTATTTAAACCTTTTGTCTCTTCGGATTTGTATCCTGCTCTGATATCATCGGTTGATGTAGGACTTGTTTGTTTAAGTCCTGCTAATAAAACTCCGGTTGTGCCTGGAAAGATTTTAGGTTACATGGCGGGTTCACTTCCAGTACTTGCTTTTTTACACGAAGCAAGTGATGGTCATAAGGTTATAAAAGACTCTAAATCAGGGATTTCCGTTTTTTCTGGAAATTATGAAGAGTCTTTAGAAGCTTTGTTAGACATTTATACTCGCAAGGATTTATTAAGTTCTTATGGACAAAATGGTTTGGAGTATGTTAACAAAAATTTTGAAAAGAAAATTTGTGTTTCAAACCTTGAGAGCTTGTTCTAAGGAGAATTATTGAAATGTCAGATATGGAAAAATTGTATAAAGATAAAATAGTGTTGGTAACAGGTGGTGCAGGTGCTATAGGAACGAATCTATGTGACGCATTATCTCGTTCTGGCGCAAAATTAGTTATCATTTTAGATGATCTTTCCTCTGGTTATATGTGGAATATTCCTAGTAGAGATAATATCTTATTTGTAAAAGGATGTATTACTGATGAGGTAGTCTTAAAAAGAGTTTTCTTTGAAAAACCTAATTATGTGTTTCATTTAGCTGCTTTTTTTGCAAATCAAAATTCTGTGGATTATCCGGAGCAGGATTTAAAAATTAATGGGCAGGGGACTTTGAAACTCCTTGAATATTCATTATTCAACCAAGTTCAGAGATTCATTTATGCTTCTTCTGGTTGTTCAATTTATGGCAGTAGTGCTCCTTTGCCTTTAACAGAGGATTTTATGTCAATGCAGTTGAGTACTCCATACCAGATCACAAAGATGTTGGGAGAGTTGTATTGTAATTTCTTTTATAATCATCATGGCCTTGATGTTGTAAAGCCTAGGTTTTTTAATTCTTACGGTCCAGGTGAAGTTCCTGGGCAGTATAGAAATGTTATCCCTAATTTTATCTATTGGGCAATGAAAGGGGATTCGTTGCCAATTACTGGAAGTGGTGAAGAAACAAGAGATTTTACGTTTGTAGGTGATCTAGTTAGAGGATTGCTTCTATCTGGTTTGCAGGAATCTGCCAGCGGACAGGAGTTTAATTTAGCCTCTGCAAAAGAAACACGCATTATCGATCTTGCAGATATGATTAATACCTCTGTGAAAAACGAATCTGGAGTGAAATTTATAGACAAAAGAAAGTGGGATACAAAGAGCAGACTGCTTGCTTCAGTGGACAAAGCCAATAATCTTATCGGATATGAGCCAAGCGTTGATTTTGATGAAGGTTTGGCTAGAACAATTGCGTGGTTTAAAGATAACTGGGACTTTATAGAGGCAAGTAATTCCTTCACTCCTGGAATGTCATCTGCAACACGCAAATAAGTAATCTTTTCCTTTATATTCTTGTGTGCCTTTTAATCGAAAATTCATATTTAGGTGAATAGATGAAAAAGAAAATTTTATTTGTTTTTGGTACAAGACCAGAAGCTATTAAGTTGGCACCTGTTATCAGATTGTTTAGAGAATCCAAAGATTTTGTCACTATGGTTTGTACAACAGGACAACATAGAGAAATGTTAGATCAGTCGATGTGTATTTTTGGACTTGAATCTGATTTTGAATTGAAAGTTATGAAAAAAAATCAAACCTTGACTCAACTCACAGTTAATATCCTCTCTGAATTAGATAATGTTCTAGAAGAAATAAGTCCTGATTTATTAATTGTGCAAGGTGATACGACTACTTCTTTTGCAGGAGGACTTGCTGCTTATTATAAAAATATTCCTATTGGACATGTAGAGGCTGGTCTTAGGACGGGAGATAAATATAAGCCATTTCCAGAAGAAAAAAACAGACATATGTTGAGTACACTTTCTGATCTGCATTTTGCTCCCACTGATTTATCTAAAGAAAATTTGATTCGAGAGGGAGTGGATAAGGAAAAGATTTGGGTTACAGGGAATACTGTTGTAGATGCAATGCAAATAATACTTGCATCCCAAGAGTCTGATTTAGAAGATGAAAAGAAATTATGTTCTTTTTTTAATCAAGAGATAGGGGTCAATTTTGAAAATCCTCCTGAGACTATTCCTAAAATTATTTTAGTAACTGGACACCGAAGAGAAAATTTTGGGAAAGGAATTCGAAATATTTGCGAGGGACTTAATGAAATAGCAAACCAACGTCCTGAAGTCTTAATTGTCTATCCAGTTCATTTGAATCCAAAAGTTCAAAATCCAGTGAGAGAATTGATTGGAGGAGTAGGAAATATTAAATTAATCCCTCCGGTTGATTACGAGAAATTTCTATATTTATTAAAAAAATCTTATTTGGTGGTCACTGATTCTGGAGGAATACAAGAGGAAGCCCCTTCATTAGGAAAGCCAGTTTTGGTTACAAGGGAAACAACTGAAAGACCAGAAGGAGTTAATGCCGGCACCGTAAAGCTAGTTGGTACAAAGAAGGAAAATATGATTGAAGAGATAAATAAACTATTAGATGACGGCTCTTACTATAAATTGTTTTCCGAAATTTCTAACCCATTTGGTGACGGGAGAGCAGCAGGAAGGATACTTGAAGTTATTCGGTCTTCTGATTATTAAGTTTCAATAATTTGTGTTTATATAATTACTTCAAAACCTTCAAAGATTGGATGGCCTAGATATATCTCTCTTTGTTCTCCACCACCTTGATGCGCTAATCTGAAAGCGTCCGACTTTGTCCAGTCAAAAAAATTTTCTTTTGATTTCCAGGTGCTATGCGAAACATATAGGGTATGAGTTTCTTCTGTTTCTCCCTTTATAAGGTGAAATTCTTCGAATCCATCCACTTCATCTAGTCGGGTTTCTCTTTCTTTCCAAATTTTCTCGAAATCTTTTTCTCTTCCTTTCTTAATTTGGAATCGATTCATCGCTATATACATTTACAAATTCCTCCTTTTGAAATGATTTATTTTCAAGCTTTTAAGGTTTGTACCGCTCTTTTTCTTTTTGGGTATGTAGTTTTGCATATAGTGCATTGTCTGCCATCACACCCTCTTGCTGTGCAATGTTCTCTACCATAGAAAATAATTTGAAGATGTAGCTTGTTCCATGATTTTTCAGGAAACAGCTTTTTTAAATCTTTTTCTGTTTGAGTAACATTTTTTCCATTAGTAAGTCCCCATCTTTGAGCGAGCCTGTGTATATGGGTGTCTACAGGAAAAGCAGGATGTCCAAATCCTTGCGACATGACAACACTAGCTGTTTTATGTCCAACACCGGGAAGTGATTCTAAATCCTCGAAGCTCTCTGGCACAGCAGAGTTATGTTTTTTGATCAAAATTTTGGAGAGATCAAGAATAGCTTTTGATTTTTTTGGCGATAATCCACAAGGTTTTATAATATCCCGAATTTGTTTAACCTTTAAAGCGGTCATTTTTTTGGGATTATTTGCTTTAGAGAAAAGTAATGGAGTTACTTTGTTTACGCGCTCATCAGTACATTGTGCACTTAGCAAAACGGCGACAAGTAATTCATATTTGTTCTTATGTTTTAAGGGTATTGGTGTTTTAGGATATTTTTTATTTAAATAATTTAGTATAAATTCTGCCCTGTCTTTTTTTGTCATTTGTTATTATCCTGATGCCTGGTAATGAAAAATTGCTAGAAAGTAATGGATGAGCCTGTTTGCAGTGACTCTAATATCTTGAATGTAGCGAGAGTAGACATGAAAATCTCCTCTTTTGTTAGTTTGGATATTTCATTGCCAGCAATTGCGTCAAAGAAATTTTGTAATTCCTCCTGATAGCCCATTTGCTGTCCCGAGGTACGGAAGTTTTTTTTCTTTCCAGAAAAAAAGATTTCCGTTGTTTTGAAATCTTCAATGTGAATGGTATTTCCATCAAAAAACATTTCTATACGTTCCCTCGAAAACCCTCTGTCTCCAGATGCGGTATAGATCAGGTTTGCTATTGAACCATCGGCATATTTTAGAGTTACTGCAATGTTGTCACTATTAAGAGAGGTTTTATTATTTCCTGATATTCTTTCTGCATAAATTTTGCAAACCTTACTGCTAGTAAGATATCCAACTAGGTCAATAAAATGACATAGTTCTCCAATAATACGGCTTCCACCTTCTTTTTCATCGTGAACCCAATGTTCAGGAGAGACATAGCCTGCATTAATTCTGTAATTAATGATTAATGGGTCTTTTCTATTTTCTAGATAATTTATAGTTTTCTGTACATGCGGTGAAAATCGTCTATTGTATCCCACAACTAAAAGAGGAACCTCTGACTGGGTTTTTCCATTGGACTCTAAAGTAATCAAAGTATCTTTAATCTCATTGAGTTCTGCTTCGCTAATGCATAATGGTTTTTCAACGTAGATATGCTTCTTTTCATTTAGAGATTCTATTGTCATTTTTGAGTGAGTGCTATGAGGAGTTAAAATCATTACAGCGTCAATATCTTTATTTTCAATAACTTCTTTGTAGTTTGTTGAAGCTGGTTCTTTAAATAAAAATTTCTTTGAATTGAAGTGTGAACTTGTTCCTGTTGTTGTTGCCAGGGTATGTAAATGAATGTTTTTAATTTTTGTCAAAGCTGGCAAGAGTAATGATTTTGCGAAAAGACCTGAACCTATGACTCCCACGGAGATTTCTTTTCCACTTGTTTTTTGTCCTGTTTTTTTTCTTGGCAAATCGGTATACGATAATTTTTGGTCGAGAGTATCTTTATTTTTGTATTCGAAAATAACTCCTGTGTACACTCCATCGGTATCTTTTAAAATATTTTGATAAACGTCTTCTGCTTCTTCTATCTTGAATTTGTGTGAAATTAAATTTTTTGTATTGACCTTTTCTTTAGAAATGAGATGTATCAGTTCTTCTAGATTACGATTTTCTGTCCATCGCACGTGAGGAAGTGGATAATCAATTCCTTTGTTTTCATAGATTGGATCGAAAGTTCCAGGTCCTGCAGCTTTAGAGACAATGATTTGTGCTTCTTTGTGCCACATATCGTTTCTCTCTGGATGAATATCCGCAGTTCCCACAAGAACGATAGTTCCTTTAAATTTAATTACTTCCAACGAAGTGTCAATAGGGCCACTGCTATTTGAAGCGGTAGTAATAATTGCTGCGTCTGCCCCGTATCCTTTTGTAATCTTTTCGGTTCCTTCTATTAGGGTTGATTCCGAATCGAAAGAAAAATCTGCAGTGAAATTATTTTTCTCCCCTAGTTTTTTTGGATTGATATCCATTGCGATAACTTTACAACCGTAAGCTTTAAGAATTTGTGTTGTTAATTGCCCTAAAAGGCCAAGTCCGATGACAACTACTGTTTCTCCAAAAGTAAGATTCGCACACCTAATACCATTTAGGGCGATTGCACCTACCATTCCAAAAGCAGCGTCTTCCATAGTTAAATTTTCAGGAATCTTGCAGCATAAGTTTTCGGGAACCGAAATAAACTCAGAATGAGAAGCGTAACCAGAACCAATACACGCGACTCTATCTCCAGGAGAAAATTGATGAACATCTTTTCCTGTCTCAGTGACCGTTCCAGCGCTGCTGTACCCAAGTGGGGTAGGGTTGTCCAATCTAGCCATTGCCTCTTGGATAGATTTGGTTAATCCCTCTGTTTGTACCTTTTGGAAAAAGCGTTTTACTAGATCCGGTCTTGCTTTTGCTTTTCCAAGGATACTCTTTGCTCCGAGTTCAATAACAGAACGTTCCGTTCCCAAACTAATAAGTGAAGCATGGTTCCTGACAAGAACAGAATTTGAAGTGCAGGAGGGAACAGGAACTTCCGTCAACTCTATCTTGCCTGTTTTGTAATTCTGTATAAGTTGTTTCATTTTTTTTCACTTTTTACTTGTTTTTTTTTCATTAAATACTTCACGTCAATAAGAAACGGTAGCCAAAGTCCTTGAAGAAAATGATAAATGAAAGCTTCTTTCCCGTCTAGGAAGCCTCCTCGAACAAAATAACGATAATGGAAATAAAAAAATGGTCTTATAAGTGGAGGAAGTTTGTTCCATATCTTTTCGCGAAGCCATCTTTTTCTTTCTGCCTGTGTTCCAAAAAAAGTGACATTTAGATTTTCATCTTTATTGTTCCGAATTTTGAACAACTCTTCCATTTCAAGAGTCGCAAATTTGTTTTGCCTGTTGATCCATTCGCTTATTCCTTTTTGATCATCATGGATGATATCATTTTGTAAAAACCCAATATCGCCATCAACTACTATATGTTCATTGACCAATCTGCTTTCACAGTGACTTCTATGCGTTCGAAAAAGTCTGAGAAGCCAAGTAGGGTAATATCCTCTTCTAATCCATTTTCCCATCCATATAAATCTTCGTTTGATGTAGAACCCATTCTCTTTTGGAACTTTAGATATCAGTTCTTTTATTTCTTCTTTTGCTTCCGCACTTACCCATTCATCAGCGTCTAGAAAAAGCATCCACTCAGAATCTATGCCAAGATTCTTAATGGAGTGGTTTCTTTGATCTGCATAGCCTTTGAAACGATTAGTAAAAATTTCACATGGATATGTAGATGCAATTTCTACTGTTTTGTCGGTTGAGAAGGAATCTAGAACAACAACCTTGTCTGCCCATCCACATACCGATTCTAATGCTTGTGCTATATTCTCTTCTTCGTTATAGGTTAAGATAACTACAGACAACTCATTCAAAACTTATCCTCTTGAAATAAATATGAATTTATATCGTATGGTTTAAAATCTCAATGAATTCAGTTGTATAATGCTGCCAACTCCAATCGTGCTTTTCTCTATGTTTTTTTGCAAGATTTGAGAATACTTTTTTGTCGATTCCCTCTTTAATAAAAAACTCCATCGAATTAGCAAGTTCTGCAGAGTCAAGAGGAGAATAGTAATTTGCTGTAGGACCGCAGATTTCTTGATTTATCTTAGTATCGGATGCAATAATTGGAACTTCAGAAAAAATGGCTTCAATCATGGAAAATCCAAAACTTTCACACAAAGAAGGGTAAACCATGCAATCAGATAGTTTATACACCCAGCCAATTTGGTTTTGTGGAATACGTCCCATAAAGACAATGGAATCTTCAATTTTATTGTCGCGGATGTAATTCCTTAATTCTTTCATTCCTGAAGGCCAATCCTCATCTGAAATTGGAGTGAAAACTTGAAAATTTGAAGATTTTTCTTTCAGTAGAGTAATAGCTTTAAGCAATATTTCAAAACCTTTGTGTTTTGCAGCGTGAGTAGGGTAAAAAAATTTCGTTTTATCAGTCTTAAGTTGCTCGTTGAAATTACTAGAAAGTGGTTCCTCCATCATGTTTTCATGAGAAAAACCGTGATAAAGAGTTTTGAATTTTTTTGAAGAGACTTCTATGCACGACTTTTTAATCATTTCTCCCATGGCATTAGATGGAGTCACGATTAAATCTGCTCTTTTCATAGTTTCAACGGCTAGTTTTTTTCTTAAAGAATTAGCAACTTTTTCCTTAGAACTTATTTGATCAAGATAATAATTGCAAAAATAAATGGGATTTCTCTGAAACAAGATGTGTTTGCAACTTGTTTTGATAGGTCCAAAGTTCGTTAGTGAGACTATGGCGTCAAAATTCTCTTGTCTAAGTTTTCGCTTAACTTTCAAATTGTCGTTGTAAAGACGATATAAAGAATTGCCGATAAGTTTATCTGAAATAGTTTCTACTTTGAAATTCGAAGGTAAAGGTGGATTTTGAAATGATTCGCGTGTAAGGATCGTATATAGATTTAGTGTGTCTTGTTTTCCCAATTCTGGAAGAAAATTAGTTAGATGCCTCCATGCTCCACCCATACTAACTCCCAATGCATGAATCATAATTTTCTTCATTCGTTTATCCCTTGAACACTGGTTTGAACTTTCTTCAAAGATTTGACGCTTTTTTCTTTCCTCTGTATGTTCTTTCTATACGTTTTTTCTACTCGCCCATAGTTTTCAATAATTTTTACATTCTTACAAGTTTTGATTTGCTTCATTAAAGTGACAAGACTAGGAGCCTATTTTGTTAAAGGGTAACAAATTATTTCGAAAAATACTCCTTGGAATTCTTTTTCTTGTTTTCTTCCTTTGGCTTGCATTTAAAGGTTTTGATGGCAAGAAATTTATAGAAATTTTTCAAAAGGTAGAATGGGCCCCTATCTTTTTTTCTTCTTTCTTGGTTATGCTTGCACATTTTTTGCGCTCGTTGAGATGGAAGTTTTTACTCCGAAAGTCTAATAAGAACATCTCGAAATTTGAAGTTTTCTCTGCTTTGATTGTGGGGTATTTCGTAAATTCTTTTATTCCAAGAATGGGGGAGTTTGCAAGAGCTTTTTTTTTGAAGAAAGTCTCTGGAACATCATCTGTAGCTAGTTTGAGTTCTATTGTAATTGATAGGATCTTAGATTTGTTGGCACTTTTGATTCTATTTTTCGTGATTCTGATTTTACATTATTCAAAATTATCTATGATAATTCCTTCTCCTATTTTCTCGTTTGGTCTTTTGATTGGGATTACTTCTTTACTATTGGGGCTTACATACTATATTTATAGAGACCCTGCAAGGATTTCTAAATTTGCAAATAAACTAGGTAGAAAATTCTTTCCTAAGAGAGAATTGACACTTGCAGAAACTTCAAAGAATTTTATTGAGGGGTTAACTGGACTGTTTGACAGGTCACTTTTGATGCCAATATTTTCTTTGACTATTTTAATCTGGTTTGTCTATTTGTTGAGTGTTTGGATTCTATTCTATTCTTTTCCATTCTCTAAAATCTCTTCTATGGGGTTTACAGAAGCTTTTTTCCTCATGTTTATGCTCTCTATTGGTGTAATGATACCTTCTCCTGCGGGTACAGGAAGTATTCATTATTTTGTTAGTTTTGCATTGACAAACATTTTCTTAGCGAATCCAAACGAATCTCTGGTATTTGCTACAATTGTTCATGGGGTAGGTTTTGTTCCAGTTGTTTTTTTGGGAATTTTCTTCTGTTTCTGGGGATTGTTTTTAAAAAGTGAAGTGAAATTCGAAGATAAGGACATCTAAATATGCTTTTTAATTGAATTATTTTCATTTTCAAGATAAATTCTGTTTTCCTTTTTGTGTTAAAATTGTTTTCTAAGTATAGGAAATTAAATTATGACGACTTTTTTAGAACAGTTATTTGTTAGGCAATGGAAATGGTTTTTATTGCTTTTATTCATTCTTGTTTTGATTGTAGGGATGAATCTTAATACATTTTCTACAAAATATTTCGTTTCTGAGGTCATAATTGAGTTTAGGAGTCTTGGAAAAAGAACAAAATTGAATCCAGAAAGTGACAAAATGTCTTTTTTAGAAGGGTTCTTTGACCAAGATGTTCGTTCATCTTCCATATGGTATTCCACTTTATCTAAATCTCCTGAAATAATTAATTCTTTAATACCTGCTATAAGAGAAAAGTTGCCGGATTTAACCCATGCGAAATTACGGAATTTAATGAAGGTTGAATGGATACGTAGAACTCCAGGATTGAGACTGAAAATTGCACATCCGAATATTTCCACTGCCACATTTATAGTGAATAGATGGGCAAAAGTATTTGTGAAATATGTATCTGAAAAGAGAAGAAAAGAGATAGGATTGTCCATTAAAGAAGTCAAAGAATTATTGATTCCTGCCGAACGAAAGTTAGCAAGTTTGATCAAGGAAAAACTATCTATTGAGAACAAGTCAACATTAACTACCATTAATGATTTAGTTTTTCAAAAGAACAACGCATTTGCATCAATTTATTCTTTGCACGACAAATTGAATGATATTGTTGCCTTGCCTAGAACTTTTCTTTTCTCTTTGGAAAGAGATTTTTCTTTGCTGGGAGAGTGGATTGTTTTGTTTGATGAATATTTGAAAGAGGAGACTAAAAGAAAAAGAGTTTCCAAATGGGGAACTGATAAAAGAAGAAGGATTATTGTTGAAGATTTGAATCTTCTCAAGAAAGAATATAGAAATTTAATTGTTAAGATAAAAAAATTAGAGCCATTGCAGGCTTTCCCTGATTTTGATTTGTTGACTTTGCGACTTAAAAAATTAGTGTCTTCATTGGATCCCATAATTTTGAGAAATAATCTGATACTCTCTAAAATCAGGAAAGAAAACTTATTTTATCTAGAAGGATTGCTTGTCGCGTTTTTTAGGAATCAGGTAAATAGTGTTACGTTTAAAGATTTAGTCAAAATTACTAATGTGAAGTTTCAGAGGCTTCCTGAAAAAATATTAAAGAGTGAATCTTTAAGTAGAGATCTTAGAGACGGGATTGTAAGAGTAGAAAATATCAAGGTTAAAAAAGAGAATCTTTTA